>CAYNQR010000001.1:0-220736 GCA_964399425.1 uncultured Dehalococcoidales bacterium
AGTGGAGGAAAAATGGACTTAAACATGATGAAACAGGCAATGCAATTGAAAAGCAACCTGGAAAAAGCGCAAAAAGAACTGGAAAAAATGACAGTTGAAGCAGAAGCCGGAAACGGAGCGGTTAAAGTTACCGCCAACGGCAAGCAAAAAATATTATCTATTAAGATCGCCCCTGAGGCAGTAGAAACAGGTAAAGCGGCTAATCTTGAAAAACTGGTATTCAAGGCAGTGACCGATGCCATGGAAAAATCCAGGAAACTGGCAGATGAAAAACTCAAGGCATTAACAGGCGGGATGAAAATCCCCGGATTAACCGATTAAAGGATGACATCGATTTGGAAATAAATCCGTCCAATACAGCCGACTCCGTAAACAGGTTGATGCAGGAACTTGCCAAACTCCCCGGCATCGGTCCTAAAAGCGCGCAGCGGCTGACATATTATTTATTGAGAACGCAGAAGGAACAGGTCACGGCTCTGGCGGAAGCAATTATGTCATTAAAGAACAGCACCCGCCTCTGCTCTGCCTGTTTTAATATTGCGGATTCGGAGCTTTGCCCGATTTGTCGTAATGATAAACGGGACAAAACCGGTATCTGCGTTGTAGAACAGCCGCAGGATATACTGGCGCTTGAGCACTCGGGGATTTACAAAGGGTTGTATCATGTGCTGCACGGCGCTATATCGCCGACCGAAGGAATCGGTATCAACGATATCAAGATTGCAGACCTCATAGAACGTTTAAAGGATAGCGATATATCTGAAGTTATACTTGCCACGAATCCGACTCTCGAAGGCGAACAGACTGCCATGTACCTTAATAAACTGATACTGCCGCTGGGAATCAAGGTAACACGTCTTGCCAGAGGGCTGCCTTTCGGCACGGAACTGGAATACGCCGATGATGTTACTTTAAGCCGCGCACTCGAGGGAAGGCAGGAGTTAAAATAAAAGCGGGTTAAGATGCAATCCATAAATTATGAAGATTTCGAAAAAATAGATATCAGAGCGGGCAGAATCACGAGAGTCGAAGATTTCCCGCGCGCACGAAAACCCGCCTATAAACTATGGATTGACTTCGGGGAAATCGGTGAAAAGAAGTCCAGTGCCCAGATTACAGCCTGCTATAATAAAGAAGAGCTGATCGGCAGGCTGGTAACAGCCGTGGTAAATTTCCCCCCCAGGCAGGTCGCAGATTTTATTTCCGAAGTACTGGTTCTGGGAGTAGTCTTAAACGAAAAAGAGGTTATCCTTCTGCAACCGGATAGAGATATCCCTATCGGTAAAAGGATATTATAATAATCACTGCCTCTTCAATTCGATAATACTCGAAGACTCATATGAAAAGTCTGTTATAAATTACCTCCTGAGAAAAACGAAATGTCAGAACCAAGGGATTATAAAACCGAAGCCATTGTTATAAAAAAGACAAAGCTTGGTGAAGCCGACAGAATTCTGACGCTGTATACTCCGCATCTCGGAAAGATACAGGCGGTTGCCAAAGGAGTCAGGCAACCGAAAAGCAAGATGTCGGGGCATCTTGAACTCTTAACATACAGCATGGTATCGCTGGCAAGAGGCAGGAACCTGGCGACTGTTACCGGAAGCCAGACAATAAACGGTTTCCTGGCTATAAAAAACGACCTCGAACTTACTTCTTATGCCCTGTACATGATAGAACTGGTAAACCAGTTCACAGAGGACGGAATAGAAGAATATCCCCTCTTTGAAATGCTGTTGAATGTACTGGAAAGACTGTCGACTGAAAAAAACAGGGAGCTTGTTCTGCGTTATTTCGAAGTGCAGCTTCTCGATAATCTCGGTTATCGTCCGCAATTGAAACAATGCGTTTCCTGCCGCATGCAGTTGAAACCGGTAATAAATCATTTCTGTCCCAGCGCCGGCGGTATGCACTGCCCGTCATGCAGCAGAGACACCAGTTTCAGTTATCCGCTTTCTGTGAACGGGCTGAAGATTTTCAGGTTGTTGCAGGACGGTGATTATAATACCATCAGCCGCCTTAAAATGACCAAAGAACTGGCTTCGGAGTTGGAAAGACTGATAAGGACATATATTAAATACTTGCTCGAAAAAGACATTAAATCCCTCTCATGGCTGGAAACGGTTAAAAGGTGCATCTGACATCCATGTAGCTTTACTATAAACTCAGGATAAAATATAATAACTAGAATAATTTAAACATTTATAATTCCATCTATACTCGATATAGATAGTTATTACAAAAAAAGGATAGATATGGCATCGAGACTGGATGATTTAACACAGCAAAGGCTGGATAAACTGGAAAGAATCAGGAATCGCGGCATAGACCCGTATCCACGCAGTTATCTTCGCACACATACTGCCGAAGAGGCCAAAGAATTACTGAAGAAAAACGAGCAAGACGGAAAAACCGAAGCTGAACAAGTCTGCCTTGCCGGACGTATCATGGCTATTCGCAAGATGGGTAAAAGCACATTTGCCGATATACAGGACGGCTCCGGCAAAATACAACTGATATTTACAGGTGCGGTCCTGGAGATTGAAGCGGCAGCCGAGCTCTTTAAAGACCTCGATATCGGCGATTTCATCGGGATTAAAGGCGGATTGATGCGCACCAGGACGGGTGAGCCAACCGTACACGTAGAGCAGTTCTGTCTGCTTTCCAAATCCCTTTTGCCTCTACCCGAAAAGTATCACGGTCTGCAGGACGTAGATGCCAGGCATCGCCAGAGATATCTGGACCTGGTCAGCAACCAGGAAGTCAAGGACACCTTCAGGATGCGCAGCCGCATCATCGCCGCCATCAGGAATTATCTGAACGGCAAGGGGTTTTTAGAAGTGGAAACACCGGTGCTGCAACCGTCTGCCGGCGGCGCTCTCGCCAGGCCGTTTATAACGCATCATCATTCGCTGGATTGCGATTTTTATCTGCGTATCGCGCTCGAGCTTCATTTGAAAAGGTTGATTATCGGCGGTTTCGACAAAGTATACGAACTGGGCAGGATTTTTCGCAATGAAGGGCTTTCCATCAAGCATAACCCCGAATTTACCATGCTCGAAAGCTACCAGGCTTATGCCGATTACAAGGATGTAATGGATATGCTGGAAGACATGGTTTCTTCGGTGATTAAGGAAATATCCGGCGATTTTAAATTCAGCTACGGAGAAAATATCATCGACTTTACCCCCCCGTGGCAAAGGCTGGATTTGAGAGAAACGATATTGAAGTACAGCGGTATAGATTTTATGCTGTTTTCAGATGCTGTTTCGTTGAGAAACGAAATGCAGAAGCTGAATATGGAAGTTGACCCCAACAAAGACCGCGGCAGATTGATAGACGAACTGCTCTCGACATTCGTAGAACCGCACCTGATACAACCGACGATATTATATGATTACCCGCTGGATATGTCCCCCCTTGCCAAAAAGAAACCGGGTTATGATAATATAGTAGAGAGATTCGAGGCTTATGTATGCGGGATGGAGCTGGCCAATGCCTTTTCGGAACTGAACGACCCGATCGACCAGCGGCAAAGATTTGTAGACCAGCAGAGGAATCGTGGCAAGAATGAGGAGCAGGAAGTCATCGATGAGGATTTCCTGACAGCAATGGCTTATGGAATGCCGCCCACCGGCGGATTGGGAGTCGGTATAGATAGACTGGTAATGCTTTTAACCAACCAGCAATCGATTAGAGAAGTTATCCTGTTCCCGCAGCTCAGAGAAAAGGAATAATGAAATATGTTAGACCTTAAATTTATCAGGGAGAATACGGAACTTGTACGCAAGGCAATCGAACTTCGGCATGATAACGCTCCGGTCGATGAGATTATAGAGCTAGATATAGTCAGAAGGCAGAATATGGCGCGTGTCGAAGAACTGAGATGCGAACGCAAAGACCTGGCAAGAAAACGAGGCGCCGAATCGGCGGATAGAGGACGTGAATTACGCGACCAGATTAAATCCATCGAGGATGAATTGAGGGATATCGATGCCCGCCTGGAGGATTTACTGCTACGTGTCCCCAATATTCCCCAGGATTCGGTTCCTATCGGCGATAGCGAAGAAGATAATATTGTCGTAAGCACCTGTGGCGAGATGCGCAAATTCGATTTTATTCCGGCTCCGCACTGGGAACTGGGGGAGAGGCTGGGGATTATAGATTTCGAAAGAGGCGTCCGGTTATCCGGTACGCGCTTTTACGTACTAAAGGGATTGGGTTCGCGTCTCCAGCGGTCGCTTATCAATTTCATGCTCAATTTACATACCGAAGAACACGGTTATCTGGAAGCGTACCTGCCGTACATGGTCAAGAAAGAGTGTTTAATCGGTTCCAGCAATCTTCCCAAGTTTGCCGATAACCTTTACCGCGATATCGAAGAGGATTTATGGCTGGTTCCGACGGCAGAGGTGCCGCTGACCAATATGCATCGCGATGAAATCATTCAACCCGGCGCTCTTCCCATAAATTATGTCGCTTATACCGCCTGTTTCAGGCGTGAAAAGATGTCGGCGGGTAAGGATACACGCGGTATAAAGAGAGGACACCAGTTCGACAAGGTGGAGATGTACAAATTTGCAGAACCACAAAACTCGAACGAAGAACTTGAAAAGATGGTGGATAATGCCGTCGATATTTGCCGCAAGCTGGATATCCCCTATCGCATAAAAAGGCTTTGTACCGCCGATATCAGCTTTGCTTCCACAAAGACTTATGATATCGAGATGTGGGCTCCCGGCTGCGAAGAATGGCTGGAAGTGAGTTCATGCTCCAACTGCGGAGATTTCCAGGCGCGGCGGGCAAACATTCGTTATCGTCCGACAGCAGACGGGAAACCGCAGTATGTGCATACTCTCAACGGTTCCGGTCTGGCTCTGCCCAGGGTGGTTATTTCCGTAATGGAGAATTATCAGCAGTCCGATGGCAGCATTGCCGTTCCCGATGTATTACAACCCTATATGGGGGTTAAAGTAATAAAATAATCTTAGTTTATCTTGAGGATATTCTATAAAAAGAGAGGCGTAATGGAACAAAAGAAAAGTATTGGCAGAAACGAATTATGCAGTTGCGGCAGCGGTAAGAAATACAAGAACTGCTGTTACGGGAAGACAGAAGCAAAGGAAGAAATAAAGCTCGACAAGAAAACGTTTAATCCTTACAAATTAAATAAGGAAATCGCTTATCTGGGGGATTTCGGCAAAATCAGGGAAAAATTTTGCCTGGACCAGCAGGAACAGTTGAAGAATGTCAACGATAAAATCTGCCAGCAGCAACTGGAAGAGGCTAATAACAGCGGAAAAACGATATCCTGTAAGCGTGGTTGTTCGATGTGTTGTTCGCAATATATACCGGCTTCCCTGCAGGAATGCGAAGCCATAGCCCACTACCTTCATAATCATGAACGCAAAATGTCTACATTTATAAATAATTACAAAAGATGGAAAAACAGCATGGATGAGCATAAAGGCTTTTTGGATGACTTTCAGCAGGCTTATGCCGAGATGTGGGATTCGGGATTCGATGCTGAAAAACGCCGCAAGGTAGAGGAATTGGGAGCAACTTATGCTAAATATAAGATACCATGCCCGTTTTTAAAAGACGATGCCTGCATGATTTACGATATCCGCCCTCTTGTATGTTCATGCCAGGTTGCGGTTACCCCACCCGAATATTGCGACCCCGATAATCCGGATAGTATTAAACAGGAACTGATACTTATGCTTCCGGAAAACTTCCAGTTTATTCCTTTTTACCACGAGAGCTTCAACGATATGAATCTGAACGGTATGTGCATGCCGTTTGTGGTGCATAGTTTGCTTGAAGGCGGCTACTTGTACCTGATGGCTCTTAACAGTAAAAAAGAGTTCACGAGCGAAGTCGTTAAAGATGAATATGTAAAGAAAGTCCTGGATGCCCAGTTGGATTATTATGAAGAAAATGACCCTGACTTCGAATATGAAGTGCAGGAATCCGATCTGGAAGTTTTGGAACCGGAAGTCGGCGGCAAAACAGAAGAATAATTTAATATTAATGACTCTTAATCAGGGAAAGGCACTCCTTCAATTCTGCCTTCCCCTGATGTTTTTATAGCCACATAATCTCCTGCGTCTTTTGTCTGGTACATCGTAGGAGCGGCAATCAGCTTTAAAAGTTCCACAAAATTCTGCATTTGTGAAGTTATGTCTTCTTTTTCGAACTTATTGGCGCTGGATAAAGCGAAGATGCCGTTAATGCAACGGGAATCGGCGCATACCTTTACAAGATCGTTATATAGTAGTCCCGTATTATAACCGACAATCAGTTTCCAGATGCCGGGTCTTAATTTGTTAACGGATTCCAGGTTTTTTATAGCTTCATTAAGGTTCTCGCGGTTCAGGGTGCCTTTTACTTGTATCACGCACCTGACAGCCTCAGGATTGATTACCACGATATCGCCGGATAAAAACAGCGGCCCGTATTCGGCTGCGCTGTAAACTATGATATCGCACTCGCGGCTGCTCTGCCCGTCCGCTGCCAGAATAACTCCTCGCCTGGCTGAAAAATACTGTGAAATGCTCTCCCTGACGGCTTCCATAATAATCGCCTCGTAATAATCGCCGATGACTTTGGGGTCTTTCAGTAAAGAACGTATAATATCCCTTTGTACCAGTATCTTCTTTTGAACGTTCCAGTAATATTGCTGCATCTTTTTCTCCCCTACTATATTACCCCTTATTGCTAAAGGTTAGCAATTTATCCGCCATATCGCTATAATATTATATTATTTCCGCTTCCGGAGGGGTGTCCGAGTGGCCTATGGTGACGGTCTTGAAAACCGTTGTCCCCGCAAGAGGACCGTGGGTTCGAATCCCACCCCCTCCGCCATATCAATTTAAAAGATAAACTGCATTCAGTTTCACCGTTCCCAGCGCATTTAATTCGTATCCTTTTACGTACGGTTTAACCAGTATATAGTTTCTTCCGAAATATAAAGGGATACAAGCAGCGTCGTTTATTAATAATTGTTCTGCCTGGCGGTAAAGTTCGAGGCTGACCTCTTCATCTTCCTCTACGGCAGCCGATTCCAACAGGCTATCGACCGCCAAATTGCTATATTCACCGTAGTTTCCTTCTGAACCCGTAGAGAATAATATCTGGAGGAAATTCTGTGGATGCGGATAATCGGCGCTCCAACCCCAAAAGAACATATTATCCTTTTCCTCGAAAATAGAATACAAAAATTCATTCGGTTCCAGCTGCCTGACTTTTACTTCTATTCCGAGATTAATGCGCCATTCGTTTATAACCGCATCGAGTATAGCAGAGATTCGTCCTCCGTATCCGCCGCTGGTAATAACAATTTCCGGCAGGTTCGATATGTCGCCGTAGGATGAAGAAGCAATCAACTCAAGGGCAGCCTGGGGATCGAACTCCTGCGCTGACAGATTACTATTATAGCCGGGCATTCCGAAGGGTATAATACCGTCCGCCGGCATGACAGTATCGTTGTATACCAGGGACACCAGTTTGACTTTATCGATGGCTATGGCAAATGCGCGGCGGATGTTTACATCGTCAAAAGGTGGCTCGCTGCAATTAAAGCAAATATACATCAGGCTCAGCTCCGGGCTGCTGTACAACTCGTTATAGAATTCCCCGTCTATATCTGTCACACGGTAAATATAATCCAACCCGACACTGCAAACATCTATTTCTCCCGTCTCATACATATCGAATTCCAAGCCGGATAAAATCTTGTAAACAACGAAATCCAGTCTGGCTTTATCACCGTAGTAATCATCGTAGCGTTTCAGTACCAGTTCGCTGCCTCTTTCCCAATCCCATAGCTCGAAAGCGCCGGTTCCGTTGGGATTCATCCACCAATATACACCGCCGGAAACATTTTTCTCATCGACTACAAATGACACGGGATAGCTCAACTTTTCCAGAAAATAGGTAACCGGATTTTCAAGCGTTACCTGTAATGTATAGTCGTCGATTACTTTCACTCCTCTGATGTTGGTCTCTTTTCCCTCCAGTACTTGGTCGACACCGAGGATATCGCCGAGGTATAAAGATGCGGTTTGCGAAGCGGTTAAAGGATTGCAGGCGCGCTCCCAGGAATATTTAAAATCGGAAGCCTTAACCTTCTTCCCGTCATGGAAATAGACATCGTTTCTTAAATAAAAGGTGTATACCATATTATCGGCGCTGACTTCCCATCTTTCGGCTATATCGGCAACCGGCTGAAGGTCGTCATCGAAAGCAACCAATCCGCTGAAAATCTGGAATATGTAATTTATCGAGGTGGAATCGCCTGCCAGCGCCGGGTCGAGGGTATAAGGGGCATCCCCGTAGAGGTTCAATACATCGCCCGATACCTGAGTGGTTTTTAGCCAGCCGAAATTACATGCAGACGGCAGGAATGCCATTAATAGCGCACAAATTATAAATATAGAATTGATTAATACTTTTCTCTTTTTCATAGATATTCGATTCAAGATAGATAAATGCCCCTGATATAATCTTGCCATAAATCGTTTAACCCGGATAAATCGAAACCGTAAACAGTTAGCAGAGCATTATCATAAGTACTGCCGTTTTTAAATACTGTCAATAACTGATGCATTTTTTGCTGCCCGTAGTTTTCGATCAGAAAAGCAACGATGCCGTAGCTTTGTGCATATGAGAGATAACTTTTATCCGAATAAGCCGAAAAAGGGCTGCACAGGCTTTGTACCGATATCAGATAGCCGCCGGCGACTGCCGCTTTCAGGTAGTTTTCGTAAGCTCTTTCCAGTTCCCCTTCGGCATACATGGATATACCCTCATTAAGCCATACAGGGATGTCGTTATAGGGATTCGATGTCATCTGGTGTGTTACCAAGTGGGCTATTTCATGCGCCAGCGCTCTTTTACCCCATTCGATGTTTGATCTTGTAATACCGATGGCAATCACCCCGTAAGAAGGATAAGCCACGCCACCGGTCCATTCCTTGGCAAAAACCATGGCGTTTCTCAGGGCATTAGAACTCGAATAAATATAAATCCTGACCGGAAATTCAAGGTAAGCGCCGGTATTTTCTCCCAGCCTTAAAAGGGTATCCTGGCATGTTTGCATCAGGTCGGCGGCGAAACCCGCATCGCCGTAATACCAGTAAAGGGTAATATTGTTTTGATTTAAGTACTGCCAGTCATAGTCGCTATCATCGAAACTGACGGATGCTGCTTCCGTTGAGTATAAATTACCGTCGATATCGACAACCGTCCACCAGTATCTTATTACCGTTCCGAAGGGAAGTGAACCGGTGGTGCGCATATCCCATGTCCAACTGGCACTCATCTTCAGTTGAGAAGGCGCAGGAATGGCGACTATAATTTCCTGGGTAACATCGCTGAAACTTTCGCGTTCGACGAAATAGTGAAGCCTGATATCACTGATAAGAATTTCTGCTTCTATATCGATATTGAAATCTATAGAAGCCGGGAAATAAGTCGTCACCGAACCGGTTAATTTGACAGCCGTATCCGACCGGCTTTCTACCTGAAACGGGCTGATAGATATCATTATCAGCATTAGTACCGGTAAAACAAGCGCCGCTTTTTTAATCATTTTCATCACCGAGTCCGGCTCTTAAATAGGCATTTATAAAACCATCCAGTGAACCGTTTAAAACCGCTTCCGCATCGCCCACCTGGTAATCGGTACGATGGTCTTTTACCATTTTATAAGGATGCAGAACATAACTCCTGATCTGATTGCTCCAGCCGGCAACGATTCGTTTCCCTTTAAGTTTTGCTCTTTCCTCTTCCTTTTTTGCCAGTTCCTGATTCAATAACCTGGAAAGCAGGATTTTCATGGCAGTTTCTTTATTCTGGTACTGGGAGCGTTCACTCTGGCAGCTTACCACAGTCCCGGATGGAATATGCGTTATGCGAACCGCACTGCTGGTCTTTTGCATGTTCTGCCCGCCGGGGCCCGACGACCTGAATGTTTCTATTTTGAGGTCGTCAGGTGATATATTTACATCGACATCCTCTCCGGCTTCAGGCATTACTTCTACCAAAGCAAACGATGTGTGCCGTGCATGGTCGGCATCGAATGGTGAGAGGCGCACCAGCCTGTGCACGCCGTGTTCCGATTTCAGATATCCGAAAGAATAGTCATGAGATATTTCCAGAATCACATTTTTTATGCCGGCTTCATCGCCCGGTGAAATATCGAGTATTTCGGCATTATATTTTTTGCTTTCCGCCCAGCGCAGGTACATACGCATAAGCATCTCAGCCCAATCCTGCGATTCGACACCTCCGGCACCGGCATGAATGGAAAGTATGGCTTTGCGGTTATCGTATTCCCCGTTGAAAGCCAGTTCGAACTCCATTTCATCAAGGCGTGATTCGATATCTTCTATCTCATGCTTGATTTCAGTATCCAGTGAAGATTCATCCTCTTCGGAGACAAGATTCATTAACTCCGTTATGTCAATTACTTTCCGCTCTATCTGCCGCCACTGCTGCACTGTTTTCCTGGTTTCGGCTAAAAGACGCATCACGTCCTGCGCCTTATCGGAATCCTGCCAGAAATCCGGACTGATGGACTGTTTTTCAAGCTCTGCTAACTGTTTTTCTTTTGCAGGGATGTCAAAGACGCACCATTGCCGATGAAATTCTTTGCCGGTACTCTTCAAGTTTGTCCGATAGTTCGCTCATAATTCTCCCGTAATCATTAAATATTAACAGTTAAGTTTAATTTATTATGCCGTTCGATTACAAATTACTGCCGGCTGCCAGGTGCGCCAATCGCGTCGGTAGCGGTAGACAATACCCGTTACAACACTGCATAACCCAGTAAATTGCATTTTCAAGGCTTATTTTATGCCCGACCGAGATAAACAACGGTTTAACCCTGATTTTGGTTCTCAGGGCTGCGCCGATAATTTCTCCGTCATCCGTCAGATTGGTATAACCACCGGCTTTGTCTAATGGCATCTGATAATCGCCGCATAATCTCGACTTGGCGCACCCGATTGACGGGGTATCCACCAATATGCCCAGATGAGAAGCAATACCTATTCTTCTGGGATGAGCATATCCATGCCCGTCTACCATTACGATATCGGGTGATATTTTTAGTTTTCGCCACGCTTCCAGCATCAAAGGAATCTCGCGAAAAGACAGTAATCCTGGAATATATGGAAACGTTAACTCTCCGCCGGCTTTCTTCATCTCAGCTATATCAAGACCGGGATATTTTAAAACGACTATAGCAGCCTGCGCATGATTGCTATTTTTCGCAACCGAGATATCGATTCCGGCTATATATGCGGGAGATGAAACTTCTCCATATTTGATTACGGATGCTGCCATTTGTTTCTGTAACAAGACAGCTTCCTTTGGCTTAATTTCCTCATCCCAGGCATATCTGTCATTCATAATCTTAATTATATATACTGCAACAGACACTGACAAACGTTTTATTCACATTTTATATATAAATACTGTTGACAGGCATATAGCTTTTGTTGCATAATATCACGAAAGTAAGGTAGGAAAGAATTTTAAAATATGGTAAAAATTAGATTAAGACGTATAGGTTCCCCCAAAAAACCGGCATATCGTGTCGTTATCGCCGACTCGCATTCGCCCAGAAACGGAGCGTTTATTTCGATTATCGGCCAGTATGACCCGATGACCAACCCGGAAACAGTTAACATTGATGAACAGGAAGCTCTTAAATGGTTAGGTCAGGGTGCCCAACCCACAGTTACCGTTAGTCGTCTGCTTAAAAAAGCAGGTATTTTAGATAAGTTTAAGGCGACAAAGGAGAAATCATGAAGGAACTGGTAGAATACATCGCAAAATCGCTCGTTAACTCGCCGGATGCTGTGGTTGTGACTGAAGAGGAAGGAGAGGAAGGGATTACTCTCAAATTACAGGTTGCCGACGAAGATAAAGGGAGAATAATCGGGAAACAAGGCAGAATAGCTCAGGCTATCAGAACCTTAATCAGGGTTAAAGCTGCTAAAGCCGGTACTCGAGCTACCCTTGATATAATTTAAAACATTAATTCCCCAATTGTAATTATCTTTTTAATTTTAGACTTATAAAAAGCCGAGAGGGTAGCCTGCTATAATCTGCGCTTTTTAATTGATTAAACCCCACGTTAGACGTGGGGTTTTCCTATACAAAAAAGGATGGGTTTTATACCATCCTTTTTCATTTTTAGCTTTTCCTGTATCTGCGATAGATTTCTAAATACGCGGAGCCTTTTTCTTGCGTCTCTCGGCAACTTTTATTCTTACCAGAGAGCGGCGCAGGGCGGCTTCAACGCTTCCGGCATCTACTCCCGGAGCATATTTTTCAGACATCAGTTTTTCAGCGCGTTTCTTGGCTTCCTCGGCTCTGGCGATATCGATTTCCTCCGCCCTTTCGGCAGAATCGGCCAGTACGATTATTCTATCAGGACGAACCTCAAGAAAGCCGCCCGATATTGCCAGCGAGTATTCCTCATTGCCTTTACGGGCAATCAACTCACCGGGCTGCAGCATAGTCATCAACGGAGTATGCCTCGGTAAAATACCCAGTTCACCGTCGATTCCCGGTGCAATCACAATATCCACTTCATCGGAATAAACCGAGCGTTCCGCTGTCACTATATCCAGTTTAATTGTTGCCATTATAAGCCCCCGCTTCTATCTACTACGCCTGTAAAGCCCTGGCGGCTTCTACCACATCATCGATGGTGCCTGCCATATAGAAAGCCTGCTCAGGCAAATCATCGTGCTTGCCTTCAAGTATCTCTTTAAACCCACGAATTGTCTCTGTTATCGGAACATATTTTCCGGCGCGTCCGGTGAATACTTCACCGACAAAGAACGGTTGGGTTAAGAATCTCTGTATCTTGCGGGCACGGTAAACCGTAAGTTTATCGTCTTCACTCAGTTCTTCCATACCGAGAATAGCGATAACATCCTGCAAATCCTTATATTTCTGTAAAATCCTCTGCACTTCACGTGCAACAAAGTAGTGTTCATCACCTACATTTTCAGGAGCCAGAATTCGGGAGTTTGAAGCCAGCGGGTCCACAGCAGGATAGAGAGCCTGTTCTGAAAGTGAACGGTCGAGCGCGATAACCGAATCAAGATGACCGAATGTAGCCACAACACCCGGGTCGGTGTAGTCATCGGCAGGTACATAAATAGCCTGGAACGATGTAATCGAACCCTGTTTGGTGGAAGTGATGCGGTCCTGCAGCTGACCCATTTCAGTAGCCAGCGTGGGCTGATAACCCACTGCCGAAGGCATACGCCCGAGCAATGCGGATACTTCCATACCGGCCAGTGTATAACGATAGATGTTATCGATAAACATCAGAACGTCCTGTTTCTGAACATCGCGGAAGTACTCCGCCATGGTAAGACCTGTCAGAGCGACACGCAGACGCACAGCCGGCAGTTCGTTCATCTGGCCAAAGACCATCACTGTTTTGGCAAGAACCCCGGACTCGCCCATTTCCTTCCAGAGGTCGTTTCCTTCACGGGAACGTTCCCCGACACCGGCAAAGACGGAATAACCGCCATGTTCGGTAGCGATATTACGGATAAGTTCCTGGATGATAACCGTCTTGCCCACACCGGCGCCGCCTAAAAGACCGGCTTTACCGCCCTTGGCAAAGGGGGTTATCAGGTCGATAACCTTGATGCCGGTTTCAAGCATCTGTACGGTGGATTCCTGCTCTTCGAATGACGGAGGATTGCGGTGTATCTGCCACTTTTCGGCGCTCTTCACATCTCCCAGCCCATCCAGCGCGGTACCTGTAACGTCGAATATACGCCCCAGGCATCCTTCACCGACCGGAACGGAAATCGGTTCCCCGGTATCGACAGCTTCAACACCTCTGGCAAGACCATCTGTCGGTGTAAAAGACAAACACCTTACCCAGTTATTACCAAGGTGGCTTTGAACTTCCAGTGTAAATTTACTATCGCCGTTTATAATTTCAACGGCATTAAAAAGCGCCGGCAGTTCCTCTGGCGGAAATTCAATATCAACCACCGAACCAATAACCTGGACTACTTTACCTTTTGCCATTACTTCCTCCTACTCAAGAGCTGCGGTACCACCGGTAATATCGAGCAACTCATTGGTTATCATTTCTTGTCTTACTTTATTGTAAACCAGTGTTAAATCTTCGATCAGTTCCTTGGCGTTCTGCGTAGCATTACGCATGGCAACCATTCTGGCGGATTGTTCACTGGCAATCGATTCCAAAATTGCATGGTAGACCTGCATTTCAACGAAACGCGGGATAAGCCCGTCCAGTACAGCAGAAGCATCCGGCTCGTAAATGTATTCCACATTCTCGATCGGCGGAATCTTTGCAGGCTCTACCGGTAATATTTTTTCTATCACGGCTTCCTGTGACATCGTATTTATAAATTTAGTATATGCTATATAGACTTCGTCCGTTTCACCCTTAGGATATTCGTCCAGGACAATGTGCGAAATAGGCAATGTCGATAATAAATCAGGGTAGTCACCGAGACCTGTAAACTCAGCTTCGATTTTCTTGCCGGTTCTTCTTAAGAAGTCGAGACCTTTTCTCCCTACGGCAATGATTGCCGTATTGGCATTTTTTTCGAGTATAAACCTGGCAGTCATACGATTAATGTTACCTACAAGACCGCCGGCGAGACCCCTATCCGGAGTAATATGGATGATGGTAATCTTCTTAACATCATCCCTGGCAGTCAGACACGGATGTAAAGGCTGTCCGCTGGAAACAGCCATCAAATCGGAAATAACCTGGGTTATTTTCTCAGAGTATGGACGGCCGGCTAAGCCATGTTCCTGCGCTTTCCTCATCTTTGAGGCTGCAATCATTTCCATTGCCTTGGTAATCTTTGCAATGCTCTTTACGCCTTTAATACGGCGCCTTATCAATCGTATATTAGCCATTTACGCTCCTAGACATACCTGAAGCTTTTTTTGAAATCCGCAATTGCTGCTTTCATCTCGGATTCCATCTTGTCGTCGAAGTTCTTTTCTTTCGCTAATTTATTTACCAGTTCGGCATTTGTTGTTTTTATCGAATTGAGCAGTTTGCTCTCAAATTCCCTGACCTTGTCTACGGGCAGGTCATCGATATAACCATTGATAGCAGCAAAGAGTATAATAACCTGGTTCTCAACAGGCATCGGTTCGAATTGCAGCTGTTTCAGTACTTCTTCGATTCTCTTGCCTCTATCGATCTGTAATTTGGTAGCTTTATCAAGCTCGGACGTACCGAACTGGGCAAAAGCAGCCAGTTCCCTGTACTGTGCCATGGCCAGTTTCAATTTGGCGGCAACCTTCTTCATAGCTTTCGTTTGCGCCGAGCTTCCAACACGCGATACGGAAATACCGATATTCAAAGCAGGCTTGATGCCGGCATTGAAGAGGTCGGGTTCAAGATAAATCTGACCGTCGGTAATCGAAATAACATTGGTCGGAATATAAGCCGATACATCACCGGCCTGGGTTTCGATAATAGGCAGCGCTGTAAGAGAACCGCCGCCAAGCTCATCGCTGAGCCTTGCAGCTCTCTCCAGCAGCCTGCTATGGAGATAGAAAACATCACCGGGATAGGCTTCTCTGCCGGGCGGCCTTCTAAGCAGCAATGACAACTGACGGTACGCCCATCCATGTTTGGAAAGGTCATCATATACAATTAACGCGTCTTTGCCAGCCTCCATAAACTCTTCACCGATAGCACAACCGGCATATGGCGCCAGATATTGTAGAGCAACCGATTCGGATGCATTGGCAGCGATAACGATAGTGTGTTCCATCGCGCCGTGTGCTTCCAGATTGGCAACAACCTGTGCCACTTTGGCAGCCTTTTGACCGATAGCCACGTAGATGCACAGTAAGTCGCCGTTCTTCTGGTTGACTATGGTATCCAGGGCGATAGCAGTCTTGCCTGTAGAGCGGTCGCCGATGATAAGTTCTCTCTGACCACGACCTATGGGAATCATACTGTCGATAGCTTTAATACCTGTTTGTACAGGGGTGTTAACCGATTTACGTGACACCACATTAGGAGCAACTCTTTCAAGAGGACGGGTATTTTCGGTTTTAATAGGACCCTTGCCATCCAGCGGCCTGCCCAGCGGGTCGACGACCCTGCCGATTAAGGCTTCGCCAACCGGAACCTCGGCGATTTTGCCGGTAGCACGGACTTCATCGCCTTCCTTGATATTACCGGCTTCGCCCAGTAAAATAGCAGCTACGCTATCCTCTTCAAGGTTAAGAGCAATTCCCATGACATCACCGGGGAATTGCAGCATTTCATTATATTTGACGCCGGCTAACCCGTAAATTCTGGCGATACCGTCACCGACTTCAATAACCGTTCCCACATCCACCAGGTTAATCCGGGTTCCGAATTGCTCTATCTGCTGCTTGATAATAGAGACTATTTCCTGTCCTTTAGCCAAAATACCCACCTCCTGTGTACAACTTGGTAGTTATATAATCTATCTTATTTCTTTCTTCAATATATTTAAGGCGCTGCGCGTACTGCCGTCCAGCAATTTACCGCCGACCTTGACGATAACGCCGCCGAGTAATTCGGGGTCGGTGCTTTCAGGTTCGATTACCACTTTCTTTCCCAGCATATCTCCCAGACGGCTGCTTATCTTCTGTCTGGATTTATCATCCAGGGGAACAGCGGTAATAACCTCGGCTCTTTCAATGCCCTTGCCGGCGTCGGACATCTGCTTGTATTCTTCGATAACTGCGCCAAGCATATTTATCCTGCCGTTTGATAATAGCAGATAAACAAGGTTAACCACTGCTGAATCGATTCCCGGTAATTTGCCGGAAAGTATCGATTCCTTTTCTTTAAAACTGATAGCCGGATTGCTCAAATACGCGGCAACAGGCCTATCCAGGTTAAGTTGTTCTACACTCTGCAGGTCAACCAGTAACCCGTCCGCTTTATTCTTTTCCTGCGCAACAGCAAACAGCGCCTGCGCATATCTCCTGGCAGAAAATTTCTTTGCCACAATAACTCCACAACTAAACTAAACTAATTTTTATTAAGGACATTGCTTTCTTCAAGCACTTTATCGATCAACTGGCGATGCTGTTCCTTATCCAGCGAGCGGTTAATCACTTTACCTGCCGCTATTACCGCCAGGTCGGCAAAAGCGCTTCTGAGTTCCCCGATAGCATCATCACGTTCTCTTTCAATTTCAAGCTTTGCTTTGGCTATCAGTCTCTCCGCTTCGATTTTTGCATCCTGTTTTGCTTTCTGTTTAGTTTCTTCGCCGATTTGTGTAGCCTGGTCTATAATCTTTTGCCCTTCTCTGCTGGCTTCAGCGATTAATCTGGCAGTTTCTTTTTCTGCCAGTTCGGATTGTTTTTTTATATCCTCGGTTTGCTCTATACTCTCTTTTATTTTTGCAGACCGCTGGTCAAGCATTTTTATAACCGGTTTATATGCAAAAATATAAAGCAATACCAACAACAACCCGAAATTTACAAGTTGCGCCAGAAAACCAGATAAACTAATTCCTAATCCTTCCACAAAGGCCTCCTCACATTTTCTGGAGCTATGCTACAAAGACCAAAACGATAGCGACAACTAAAGCATAAATAGCGACTGCTTCGGCAAGTGCTACAGAAAATAACATATTTGTAAAAATAGGACCCCTAGCTTCAGGATTGCGGGCTACTGCCTGTACGGCGCCATAACCCAAAATGCCGATTCCGATTCCGGGCCCGATGGCACCCAGACCCATTGCTAACCCAGCTGCCAACAGTTTAATAGCTTCTGCTTCCATTATAAAACCTCCTTAATTCCGACTGTATCTTGCAAATATTTATACTAATTTCGTTATAATTCCTTAAATTACTCATCCGAATGCGACGGGGTAATAGCTATTGTAGCGAAAACCAGCGTCAACCCGGCGAATATAAGTGCCTGAATAAAGCCTACCAGCAATTCTAATCCATAGAACGGGATCGCCAGCAGGAACGGTGCCAGGAAAACCATCATCAGGAGTAAAATCTCTCCACCTGTCATATTACCGAACAAACGGAAGGTAAAACTGACGATACGAACCAGTTCGCTGAGCGCTTCCAGCAGTCCGATAAATATATCTATGGCGCCATTGAAAAACGAGCCTAAAGCCTGCTTGATTTTGCCGCTGAAAAGCTCTTTGAAACCATGAATAAAACGATGGGTATTCAAAAACTTCTTGAAATAACCTAACCCTAGCGTTTTTATACCCCAGTACTCAACAAATATAAAGGATATTACAGCCAGAGCCAGCGGCAGATTTATATCTGTATTAACAGGGCGGAAAAGATGAACCATATGTCCGTCCGCCCCTTCCACCAGTATGGTACCGACGCCTGGTATCAAACCTATCCAGGCATTGGTTATGACAAAAAGAAAGATTGTGGCAACAATTGCGAAAAACTTGCGCCCGTATTTTTCTCCGGCTATATCTTCGCAAAAAGTTAAAAGATAACTAATAACAGATTCCAGCGCCGCCTGAAAACGGGTGGGAATGAGTTTCATATTTCGAGTACCGAAATAAAACAGCGCCACTAATACTACAATGGTAATCCATGCCGTAATAATTGTATTGGTAATGGGGAAACCCAAGAAATGGAATATAACATCGGTAGGAAGATGAACTTCAGGTGATTGTGCCAACAACCATGAAGGAAGCCCTATGTCCCCCAATAATGCATTACCCAAAGCGCCGGCTAGAAGACTGACAACACCGACGGCCAAGATTACCAGGACAACTACAACCGCCACCGGAAAAGAACAACCCAAACAGCCTTTCTTTTTCGCCACTAGCTGTTCTCCTTGTCTTTATTGTTTTTCATCAGGGGTATAATCATTCTGTAAACACCGTAAAAAGCAACGATCATTCCTATGAATAAACCCGATATTATAAAAATCGGCTTGGTATCCAATTTGTTATCAAGCCATAAACCGCCGAGCGTTCCACCTGTAATAGAAAGCCCTATATACCACCCCACCCCGATAAATCTAATGGCTGTCTGCCATCTATGCATCCCCGCACCTTAAAATAACCCGAAAAGAAGCATACCAAAAATTAACCTTTTAAGTCAAGCCGGCAACATTACTATATTTCCGATTTTTTTACAATATGTATACATATTGATGTGTATATTTTCATACACATAAAGGCAATAAATTAGCCCCGAAATATAATCCCGGGGCTTGAATAATTTTTACGGCTTTTTACCTAAGATTTATGTTTCCCGAAATCATCCATGTCAAGGTTATCGATGAATTCACGGAAGGCTGAGAGTCTCTTCATTTCCTCTTCGCTTACCTTTCCGCCCTTGCTTTCTATATCGTTAAATTCATCCTTTTGCAGGATTGGTTCGCCGGTTTCCTTATCCTGGTCCAGCGGGATTCCGGCTTTCTCTAAAACCGATTCATCGGCATATATCGGAGTCTCCATCCTTATTGCCAACGCCAGGGCATCGCTCGGGCGGGAATCGATTTCTTCCTGTCTGCCGTCTATGTTAAGAATTATTTTGGCATAAAAAATATCGCTCTTCAGGTCATTTATAATAATCGAATCCACCGAGACCCCTAAAGTTACCATTACTTTCTGCAATAAATCATGCGTCAAAGGCCTTGGAACGCTCTCGCCCTTGAGCTTGATGAGTATAGCTTTGGCTTCGGCCGGACCTATAAAAATAGGCAAAAACCTCTCTGCCGTTTTTTCTTTTAAAAGAACAACATACTGATATTCCATTTGTCGATTCATTAAACCGATACGCACACTGTCAATCGTCATCTCTACCATTAAAACTCCCCTCCTGTACAATCGTCAATCCAGTTAATTCTACCCCTTGCTTTCTGAAACTGTCAAGAAAACCTGTTATGTCTGGCTTGCAGGACGATACTGTCATTGTGGTATAATAATGACGCTTTATCTAAACTCACTGTATAAGGAGAGCTGTATTATGCCTGAGGCAATCATCTGGTTTAAAGACATTTCCAAAGAAGATGTCCCTATTGTAGGCGGTAAAGGGGCTAATCTGGGAGAAATGACAAAAGCCAACATCCCGGTTCCTCCGGGTTTTGTTGTTTCGGTAGATGCCTACTTCGATTTCCTGAAACAATCCGATATCATCGACGAAATTCAAACCCTCCTTGAATCATTAGATATAGAAGATACCAAGCAACTCCAGAGAGTATCCGCTGTAATCAAGCAAATGTTTTTAGACTCCGCAGTAATGCCGGAGCTGGCCGTTAAAATCAAGGAAGCTTACAAGCAATTAGGAGAAGGGTTGGTAGCTGTTCGTTCATCCGCTACCGCCGAAGACCTGCCGGAAGCTTCATTTGCCGGACAGCAAAGCACCTATCTTAATATTGAAGGCCCCGATGAAGTAGTCGATGCCGTGCTCAGGTGCTGGGCTTCTCTTTTCGAACCGCGCGCCATCTATTACAGGGTGCAGCAGGGATTCGACCATTTTAAAGTAGGCATTGCAGTCCCCGTACAGAGAATGATAGCTTCCGTTACTTCGGGAGTCATGTTCACCGTTGAACCGGTAACCAGCAATACCAAAGAAATTGTCATCGAAGCCATATACGGTTTAGGCGAGGGGTTAGTCTCGGGAGAGGTAACCCCTGATTTATATATAGTCGATAAGGAAAAGCTTTCCATTATTTCCAAGAGAATCAGTCCGCAGAAGAATCAACTTGCCAGAAATCCTGTTAACAATGGAAAAGAGATAAACACATGGCAATTGATAGATAAAACCTTGCAGGATAAACCCAAGCTTTCTGAAGAAGAAATTATCGAGCTGGCAAAAATCGGCAAGCAAATCGAAGACCATTACCAGTTCCCGCAGGATATCGAATGGGCGAAGGAAAACGGGAGATATTTTATACTGCAAACGCGTCCGGTAACCACCATCAAGGAAGCCGTTGAGGAAGAGCCGGAAATCAACGCTCCGGTACTTTTAAGCGGCGTTGCCGCCAGCCCGGGGCTGGCATCCGGTCCTGTAAAGATAATCCATGAAGCCTCTCAACTGGACAGGGTGCACCAGGGAGATATCCTGGTTACAGAAATGACCACTCCCGATTTTGTTCCGGCAATGAAAAAGGCGGCTGCCATCGTTACAGACAGGGGCGGCAGAACTGCTCACGCTGCTATCGTCAGCCGCGAACTGGGTATTCCCTGTGTCGTGGGTACCGACCAGGCTACGACAACTCTTATCGATAAGAAGATAATTACGGTCGACGGCGCCAAGGGGAAGGTTTACAGCGGCAAAATCGCCCGCAGCCTGACAACCACAAAGATGTCCAATATCCTCAGGGAATCGCTGACTACCAAAACCAAGGTTTATGTCAACCTGGCGCAACCCGAACTGGCGGATATGATTGCCGCGCGTAATGTTGACGGCGTCGGCTTGTTAAGAGCGGAATTTATTGTTGCGCAAATCGGGGAACATCCCAACTATATGTTGAAACAGAACAAAGGCAACGAGTTCGTCGATAAACTCTATGACGGGCTCATATCTTTTGCAAAACCATTCTATCCCCGTCCGGTCGTCTACAGAACTACCGATTTTAAAACCAATGAATATAAAGACCTGATCGGCGGACGTGATTTCGAAGAATCCGAAGAGAACCCGATGATAGGTTACCGCGGAGCTTCGAGATATGTTACCGATATCGAATCCTTTAAACTCGAAATCGAGGCTATAAAAAGAGTAAGGCGCGATTACAAGAATCTGCATGTCATGATTCCATTCGTCAGGACGGTCGAAGAGCTGAAACGCACCAAAGCCATTCTCGAACAGGAAGGGCTGGTACGTAGCGAGGATTTTAAACTCTGGATGATGGTTGAAGTTCCTTCGAATATCTTCCTGATAGAGAAATTCCTGAGCGTCGGCATCGACGGCATCTCTATCGGCAGCAATGACCTGACACAGTTGATACTTGGCATCGACAGGGACAGTGCCAAACTGGCTTCCACTTTCGATGAGCGCAATGAAGCCGTTATGATAGCGCTTGAAAGAGCGATTACCGTTGCCAAAAGCATGGGCGTTACCGCCTCTATCTGCGGTCAGGCGCCATCGGTATATCCCGAATTGACTGAAAAACTGGTGTCGTGGGGAATCACTTCGATTTCAGTCAGCCCCGATATGATCGGCACCACCCGCGAGATAATCGCTAAAGCGGAAGCCAAACTTAACAACTAATGATTCAACGGTTTAACATCCGTCAGAGAATTGAAGAGCGAGAGCTGCAACTTTCACCGTTTGCAGCTCGAAGCGTTTTATCCAGAGGCAGACTCAGGGATGAAGAACCCTGCCCGATACGCACAACTTTTCAACGCGACCGCGACCGGATTATCCACTGCAAGGCCTTCCGCCGCTTAAAACACAAGACGCAGGTATTCATTGCCCCTATGGGAGACCATTATGTAACCCGGTTGACACATACACTCGAGGTTTCGCAACTGGCAAGGACAATCGCACGTGCTTTGAACCTGAATGAAGACCTGACGGAAGCTATCGGGTTGGGACACGACCTCGGGCATACACCATTCGGGCATATAGGAGAAGACGTATTGAACGAGCTCTATCATAAAGGCTTCAGGCACAACCGCCAGAGCCTGAGAGTGGTAGATGTCATTGAAAACGACGGAAAAGGATTGAACCTGACCTGGGAAGTACGCGACGGCATACTCAACCACTCCAAGCCCGAGGACAATATGTATGGAGAAAACTGGGGAGAGGTGGGTACGCTCGAGGGTGAAATCTGCAAAATCTCCGACCTGATTGCCTATGTCAATCATGATATCGGCGATGCTATCAGAGCCGGTATCATTACTGAAAAAGACCTGCCTGTCTCCACTTTCAAATTGCTGGGGAAATCGCACGGAGAGCGTGTGAATACCATGGTCTGCGATATCATCGAAAATTCATGGGCTGCCAGCGGCAGCGGGGATATAAAGACAAAGCCTGCTATAAAAATGAGTAATGAAGTGCTCGAAGCAACCAGTGAATTAAGAGGTTTTCTTTTCGAAAAGGTTTACCGCGTACAATCAAAAGAATGCGAAGCCGTCGAAGCCAGGGGAATCGTCACCAGACTCTATAAACATTTTATGAAGCATCCGGATGAAATGCCGCCGGAATATATGCGCTTCAGCGATGAAGCCGAAAGATGCGTCGTGGATTATATCGCCGGCATGACAGACCGCTATGCCACCAACCTGTCGCGAGAAATATCACTCTAATTTTTCAATTTACTTAATCACCATCACAGCTTACTTTATCCTGTAAACAGCGTTTTTATAAATAAGTAAATCTATTTCTTTTGAATAAGGGCGTTGCTTTGTATGACAATTAAACATCCCAATGGTATTCAGATAAACCGGGATTCAGCCCGATGTCATAGGTACTATATATTTCATCCACTTATACTGATTACCAATGTGATTACCAATGTATCGAAAAATAGCCTAAGAGCGTGAGATATCGATATTAATTTTCGGGCATTTAAGTTAAATATATTGTATAATTATGTGGAAGTATGAGCATTATCGAAGAAGTAAAACAGAAAATCGATATCGTCGAAGTCGTCGGTCAATATACAAAACTGACCAGAGCCGGTAAAAACCTCAAGGGTTTATGCCCTTTCCACAGTGAGAAGCACGGCTCTTTCTTTATCTATCCGGACGAACAAAGATGGCATTGTTTCGGCGCCTGCAACGAGGGCGGCGATGTCTTTTCTTTTATCATGAAACAGCAGAACATCGTCTTCGGCGATGCCCTGCGTATGCTTGCCGAGAAAGCCGGAGTCGAAGTGCCGTCTATGAGCGGGCAAAAAGAGGACAGGGAAAAATATGACAAGCTCTATGAGGTCAACCAGGCGGCGGCTCAATACTTTCATAACATATTGATTAACACGGATTACGGCGAAAAAGCCAAAAATTATGTCTTAAAACGGGGTTTGAACGATAAATCGATTACCGATTTTCAGCTTGGCTTCAGTTTAAACAATTGGGACTCTCTTAAAAATTATTTAATCGATAAGGGTTTTACGGAAAACGAACTTCTACAAGCAGGTGTTATAACTAAAGTCGAAGGCAAAGATTCGCATGACGTATTTCGCAACCGGCTGATGTTTCCGATTCTGGATATAAAAGGTAGGTGCTGCGGTTTCGGAGGCAGAACATTCGAGGAGAATCAGGCCAAGTATATCAACTCTCCCCAGTCCCCCATTTTCGATAAAAGCGGCAATCTTTACGGCATTCATTTGGCAAGTCAGTCAATCCGCAAAGAGGATAAGGCAGTGCTTGTAGAGGGCTACATGGATGTCATTATGGCTCACCAGTTTGCTTTTTCAAATGTCGTGGCCTCCATGGGAACAGCCGTTACCGATAAACAGATGAATATAGTAAAGAAGCTGACCAAAAACCTGGTACTGGCCTTGGATTCGGATGCCGCCGGCGAAGAGGCGATGCTGCGCTGTGTAGCATACGAGAATTTAATCGGCAATGAAATAAAAGTGGCCGTTATGCCACCCGGCAACGACCCTGATGATGTGATCCGTACGGATTCATCGGTGTGGATAAAAAATATTGATAATTCTATTCCCGTAATCGATTATACTTTCGATATGGTGACCTCAAAACTGGATTTATCTACGGCAAAAGACAAAACGGTTGCCGCCGGAAGGTTGATGCCGGTAATTATGGAGATTGAAGACAGGATTCGCCGGGCGCATTACCTGCAAAAATTATCACGTCTTGTAAGCGTCAGTTTGCGCGAACTTGAAGCAACAATTAAAAAACCCGTAGAATATAATAAGTACGGCAATAAAAAGGATAAACCTCTTTCTTCCCCGACAATACGTCCGGCATTTTCACAACCTGTTGAAGAATACTGCTTGACGTTATTGTTGCAATTTCCTAAACTTAAATCCTTTAAACATAAACTTAAACCGCAATACTTTGAGAACAGCGAAAACCGCGAGATTTTTATGGCGCTTTCTCAAACGGAAGACTTGAACGTTATTAAAAGTAACCTGGATTATACAATCCGGGATTATTTTGATAATCTGTTAAAAAAAGAAGTGCCATCCGATAAAATAGAGCAGAAGATGTCGGTCTGCACTCTCAGGTTGCATGAGAAGTACCTGCGCGGGCTTGAAATGAAGCGAGAAGTGATTTTTGCCGCTGAAGCGGCATCTAAAGGCAGTATAGCCGGGCTTGCCAAGCTGGAGGAACAGGGCATCGAAGTAAGCAACGAACTGAGAGAGGTCTTTTCAAAAAAATCGGCTGGCGGTCTATATAGAGGAGATATTAATGAAGCAGGAAAACAGCAAGAAAAGCAAAAAAACAGAAAAGTCTAATAAGAGAGAAGATATAGAGTTGGAAGAAGAGCCGGAGGTATCGGAAAAAGAAGAGGAATCCGCGGAAGAGGAGATTGTCGAAGAGGAATTCCAACCCGGTGAAATAAGCGAAGATGAGTTCAATCCTTCCAAAGAGGACCTTGAAGAAGAGGATTTGTCAGTCGAACAGGATGTCAAGCTGGCATTACTGGATGCCGGCGACGAGCCGGGAATCGTCGATGACCCCGTCCGCATGTATCTGCATGAAATCGGCAGGGTATTGCTGCTTACTGCGGATGACGAAAAAATACTTGCCCAGAAAATGGAAGCCGGCAAGCGTATTAAGGAAATCAAGGAAAGCTGTTTTTCTAAAAACGGACGCACTCCCACGGCAAGTGAAATACTATTATGTATGCTTAGAGACCTCTCTAAATTGATGAATATTCTTCATTTATTGCAGGAAGAATTGAATTTAAAGCCGGGCAAAAACTTCAAGGAAGATATATCGGACAAAACTCTCATAAACAATATTTCGAATGAAATCGACCAGAGATTGACGCAGAATATTTCGGTTAAGACAGGGCTGCCCGCACCGGATATCGAGCAGGCTATAATAAATCTTTATCTAAACATGAGTTTGCTTCCGAAAGACTTTCTCGATGCTATAAGTGATGATACGCAATCGGCAGATATCGAAGTCCTTTCGACTAACCAGGATTTTATCGATTCTGTCAGTATCTTTGAAGAAAAATTCCAGGCTTATATAGATAAACTGATAAAAGAATCCGATAAAGCCGAAAAACATTTAATAGAAGCCAACCTGAGACTGGTTGTCAGCGTTGCAAAAAAACACATCGGCCGCGGTATGCCCTTACTCGACCTGCTGCAAGAAGGCAACATGGGACTGATACGCGCTGTTGAAAAATTCGATTACCATCGCGGCTTCAAGTTCAGCACCTATGCCACTTGGTGGATACGCCAGGCGATTACCCGTGCCATTGCCGACCAGGCGCGTACTATCCGTATCCCGGTTCATATGGTAGAAACCATCAACAAACTGCTCAGCGTCAGCCGCCATCTTTCGCAGGAACTGGGGCGCGAACCGACTCCCAAGGAAATCGGGGACGAACTGGAGATTTCACCGGAAAAAGTAAGGGAAATCATCAAGGTATCACAGCTTCCGATTTCGCTGGAAGCTCCTATAGGGGAAGAAGAAGACAGTCACCTGGGAGACTTTATCGAGGACCAGAATGCCCTGCCTCCCCCCGATGCTGCCTCCCGCCAGCTCTTAAAGGAGCAAATCGAGGATGTACTGGACAGCCTGACGCCGAGGGAAAGACGGGTATTGCAGTTGAGGTTCGGCTTGGAAGACGGACGCAGCCGTACGCTGGAAGAAGTCGGGCGTGAGTTCAACGTTACCCGTGAAAGAATCCGCCAGATCGAAGCCAAGGCGCTGCGCAAACTACGTCACCCCACCCGCAGCCGCAAGCTGAAGGATTATCTGGAATAATTTTATTATCGTAAAACATATAAAAATCCGCTCGCCCTGAACATAGCAAAGGGGCAGCGGATTTTTTGTTTACGTTTTATTAAGACTATTGCGCTAAATCCATTCCCCAAAAGCCGTTCGTGAAGCCTGTCCTGAGGTTCTCGAAGGAAGCTTGTCGAACCATAACTGCGGTGAGGCAATACCTATAGCAGTATATTAAATCGCTGAACGAATTTTTAAATCGAATCAAAGAGATTGATGCAGTAAAAGAGCTGGGGACTCCTGTCAGTCAACGAGCTTAGCTATCCGAAGATAGCTGTCTCAAATTAAAAGAGCCCTCTATGGAGCAAAACTGTACAAGGAGGAACCCCAGCAATGCAATATTATGCCATAAAACTTCGCAGAAAGTACAGTACCTACACAATAGTGGATGAACAGGAAAATATAATGAATCAAGGCAGAAACGACAATAAAATATTTCAGTAATACCAATAAAATACCAAAATTCTTCGGTTTCGTTACTTTATGTTCATAATCTGTTCATTATTTTGTGATAAAGTCAAAATGTTGACATTCAAATCCTCAGTGTTATAATTGGAGCGGAAATATATATCCCGTACGATATTGTATAAAGCTTGATAAACACTTTTACGGTGACAAAGGAGGTAAAAATATGGAAGATTTTACACCCTTGTTCTGGGCATTTTTAAGCATTGCCATACCGGGACTCGTTATGTGGATTATCGTTCAATATAATTGGGTCAGGTTTCTTACAAAACATTCATTAGATTCACCTTTGGAAATAGCCATGAAAAGATATGCCAAGGGAGAAATAAACAAGAAAGAACTTGATGAGATAAAAAAGAACATTTCTTAGTTTTCCGCTGTTAATAAGAGGTGATGTATGGCAATAAAAGTAAAAATAATATCGCTTTCATTATTGATATTGGTATCATTTCTATGCATTGGATTGATATCAGCTTGCAATTCTACAGAAAATAATATTAACGGATACTATCAATACGAGAAAACTATTTATCGCAACCCTCTCAGTTCATACCTGATGGTAAAAGAAAATGCTCCCGATTACGTAATCACCGATGATTGCTTTAATATTTTATATAACGATGGTACGGAAGAGCAGATTTCGACTGTTTTTAAAAAAAGTAAATTGAATAAAAACGATTTTGAGGATTCTATTCAGCCGTATATTGAAATACTGGATACGTCCGGTTTCAAACAATGTTATCAATATATTATAGACGATGTTTACCGCCTCTATGTCATGAATGACGAAGTATGGTTGGCTCTATGCGCCAATGACACAATGTGGAGTATCTACAAGCTGGATAAGATAGAAGAGGACTAATTTTATTAAATATAGGTATTTTCTTCCCCGACTGTGCTAAAATAACCTCAAATGATTCCTGTCGCATTAAAGATACATAATTTTATGCCCTACCGCGGGGATATGCCTTCTTTCTCATTCGAGGGCATACAGACCGCCTGCATCTGCGGCGATAACGGCAACGGCAAATCCGCCATCATCGATGCCATGACATGGGCGTTGTGGGGAAAGACGCGCGCCAAAAGCGATGACGACCTGATTCACCTCGGGGAGTCGGAGGCATCCGTAGAATTCGATTTCAGGGTGGGAGAACAACTATACCGCGTCATCAGAAAGCGCGCCCACCCCAAGAAAGCCACCGGCGCAGGACAAAGCAGCCTCGACTTGATGATAGCAGATAAAGAGGGATTTAAAACTATATCCGGCAACATCATCCGCGAAACCGAAAATAAGATCGTCGATATCCTGCATATGGATTACGATACCTTTATAAACAGCGCCTTTTTAAGGCAGGGTCATGCCGATGAATTCACGCGCCAGCAGCCTGCCAAACGCAAGGAAGTGCTTTCCAATATCCTCGGGCTGGATATTTACGATAAGCTGGAAGAAAAAGCACGCGAAAAGACGCGCGGACAGCAGAGCGAAAGGACAATGCTGGAAAATGCCATTCGAGACATCGACCTCGAGCTCGCCGCTAAAGGGGATTTAGAAAAAGAGTTCGAACAGGCAAAAATAATCCTCACAAAAGTCGATAAAGAGGCAAAGGAAAAACAGGCGCAACTCGATAACGCCAGGCAAAAGAAACAGGCGCTGGAAAATAAAATACAGCAATTGATACAGCTCGAAGAGCATATCTCGTCTAACAGTAGACAACTCGAACTTCGTTTAAAGGAAATAGAACAGCATAAGAAACAGATTGAGGAATACGAAAATCTGATTGCCGGGCGTGATGACATCGAAAAGGGATTCGAGGATTTCAAACAGGCAAAAACCTTATGCGATGAATTCAATAATAAGCTGCAACAGTTAAATACTCTTAAAGACAATCAGAGACAACTCGAACGCGTTATCGAAAAAGCCAAATCCGAAATTGCCGCCAAACAATCCGTGCTTCAAAAAACTATCGAAGACCTCGAAAACAAATCGCAAAAACTGCCCCAGTACAAAGCTGAACTGGAAAAAATCGAAGAAGCAAAACCGCGTCTGGAAGCTAAAGAGAAGGCTTTCGAAGATAAAAAGCAGAAGCGGCAGGATTTAACGGCATCCATTCAGCAGCTAAAGGGCGAACAGGAAAAGCTGAAGCTGGAAATTTCCGAAATCGACGATAAGCTCAACCTGCTATGCAAAGAGGGCGAAAATAAATGTCCGCTTTGTGAAACGGCGCTCGGCGAAGAGGGACTGAACATTATCCGGGAAAAGTACGCGAAAGACAGGAATGCCAAAGAAAAACAGATTGCCAAAAAAGAATCCGAAATTAATAATCACCAAAACGAATATAAAATAGTCAGTAATGAATTGGCAGAAGAAGAAAAAGAATTAAAAAGCAACCGTGAATGGCTGCAAAAAAGAGTCGGCAGCCTGGCTCAGGCAATCGATGATGCGACTGAAGCCGGTAATAAAGTATTGGAGCAAAGAAAACTGCTTGCCGGTATCGAGCACAAATTAAAGATAAAGGACTATTCGGCGAACGAGCAGCAGGAATTAAGGAATATCGATGACAGGATAGCGGCTCTTGAATATGATGCCGATAAGCATGAGTCAGCTAAAAAGAAGCTGTCGGAATTGCAGGAATTCGATAATAAAAAACTCAGGCTGGATGAAGCGGAGAGGTTATTGTCATCGGAAAAAGAGCGGCTGAACAAGGCTCAAGAAGCTTCCGATGGGTTACAAAATCAAATTAAGAAATACGAGAACGAAAAACAGGTCATAAACAAAGAACTCGAAATGCTTCCGCAGATGGAAACCGAATTGGAACAGTCGCAAAATGAATATAACACCGTTTCAATGAGACTGAAAGAGACACAGGAAGTCTACGGCGGATTGAAGGCACGGCTGGAACACCTGTATAATCAGGAGAAGAAGAAAAAGGAAAAGGAAAAGCAGCTCGATACATTATCGAAAGAGGTAAGCATTTACAGCGAACTGGCGCAGGCTTTCGGCAAAAAAGGCATACAGTCAATGCTCATCGAAAGCGCCCTGCCGGATATAGAAAACGAAGCCAATGATTTACTGCGGAGGATGACCGATAACCGCATGCACGTCAAATTCGAACCGCAAAAACCGACGAAAAAGGGCGATGTACAGGAAACGCTGGAAATTATTATCTCCGATGAACTGGGAGCCAGACCTTACGAACTTTACAGCGGAGGCGAAGCCTTCCGTATCGATTTCGCCATCCGCATCGCCCTGTCCAAGCTGCTGGCAAAGAGGGCCGGAGCGCCGCTGCCAACGCTGATTATAGATGAGGGATTCGGAACCCTGGATAATACCGGCATCGAAAAGATTAAAGAGGCCATTAACTCGATTCGCAACGACTTCGAGAAGATTATTGTGATTACTCATATAGACGATTTAAAGGATGCCTTCCCCAGTCGTATAAACGTCATCAAGACCGCTAACGGCTCGCTAATCGAGTTGAATTAAAGACCTAAATCGTCCGCCACACCCTGCATCGCCTTCAATCCCAGTTCGATAAACTCGTTTAGTTCCATGCCCAGTTCGCTGCACGCGGCAATCTGCTCTCTATTCGCTCCGGCGGCAAAGCTCTTTTCCTTAAATCTCTTGGCAACCGATTTCGCTTCCACAAAAGCCAGCTTTTTCTCGGGGCGGACAAGAGCCGCCGCGGTAATCAATCCGGTCAGCGGGTCGGCACAGTAGAGCGCTTTATCGAAATTACTTTCGCGCTCGATACCTAACATTTCATTGTGACAAAGGATGGCATGCACCATGGCTTCATTGGCTCCGGCTTTACCAGCCATTTCAGCGCTGACCTTGCCGTGAACGGTCATATCGTCGCCGACGATGTCGAGGTCGATATCATGCAAAAGTCCGGTGATGCCCCACTCCTCCTCATCCTCCCCGAAACGCTTTGCCAGCGCACGCATTATGGCTTCCGTGGCAATCATATGTTTAATCAGGTTTTGATTTTTAATATTGGACTTTACGATTTCCAGCGCTGTTTGTTTATCCATTATTGCCCCCTGCTGATTATTAACTTAACTGTTACCTATGTGGCCGGTCTGTACCCGTATAAATGCCTTCCACTGGGGGAAGGTGTCATACCGATGAATCGGTATGACGGATGAGGGTGTGTTGTTTTTATCCCTCATCAGTTTCACTTCGTTCAACAGCTTCCCCCGAGGGAAGCCGTTTTCTATAACCCCATCCCCAGATACTTCATTCGTCCATCACGAATTCAGTATGACATTAATATCTTTATGTCAACAACACTCTCTTAAGGTATTCCCCGGTAATCGATTTCTTATCCCCAGCGATTTCTTCGGGTGTACCGACAGCCACGACTCTGCCGCCCTTGTCGCCCGCCCCCGGCCCCAGGTCGATAATCCAATCGGCATTCTTGATAATATCCAGGTTATGCTCGATAATAACTACCGTGTTTCCGGCATCCGCCAGCCTCTGCAAGACTTTCAGTAATGCCGCCACATCCTCGAACGAAAGTCCGGTAGTTGGTTCATCGAGGATATACATTGTTTTTCCGGTAGCCCTTTTCGAAAGCTCCGTAGCCAGCTTGATTCTCTGGGCTTCTCCTCCGGATAAGGTAGTTGCCGGTTGCCCCAGGTGAATGTATCCCAACCCGACATCGTACAATGTTTTCAGCTTGTTTTTTACAGCAGGGAAATGCTCGAAATACACCAGGGCTTGCTCGACAGTCATATCCAGCACTTCGGAAATATTCTTCCCCTTGAAGTGAATTTCAAGCACTTCTCGGTCGTAACGCTTGCCCTTGCATACCTCACAGGGAACGGTAACATCGGGTAAAAACTGCATCTCTATCTGGATAAATCCATCTCCGCGGCAGGCTTCGCATCTGCCTCCCTTTACGTTGAAGGAAAATCTGCCGGCTTTATATCCACGCAAGCGCGCTTCCGGCGACGTGGCAAAAAGTTCACGTACATGGGTAAACAATCCGGTATATGTAGCCGGGTTGCTGCGCGGCGTGCGCCCGATGGGAGACTGGTCGATATTAATAACCTTATCGATATCCTCTACCCCCTCGATGCTGTCTACATTACCGGCATTCTCCCTGGCTCTATAGAGAATTTGCGCCAGTTTTTTATGTAAAATGTCGGTTATTAACGTGCTCTTGCCGCTTCCGGAAACACCGGTAATGCATACTATTTTGCCAAGGGGAATGGTTACATCGATGTTTTTCAGATTGTTCTGCCTGGCGCCTCTAATTATAATATCGATACCGTTGCCGGTGCGCCGTTTTTCAGGTAAAGGAATGGATTTCCGCCCGGAAAGGTACTGTCCGGTTAACGACTTTTCAGAAGTAAGAATATCATCTAATGTACCGCTGGCAACGACATAACCGCCATGTTCCCCGGCTCCCGGTCCCATATCGATGATATAATCGGCTGCCCGCATCATGGCTTCATCATGTTCAACTACTATCAGCGTATTGCCTAAATCCTTCAACTCTTTAAGCGTGCGAATCAGGCGAAAATCATCGGCGGGATGCAGCCCTATGGTCGGTTCGTCGCAGATATAGAGCACCCCCATAAGACCGCTGCCGATTTGGGTTGCCAGCCTGATACGTTGTCCTTCTCCGCCGGAGAGCGTGCCTGCCGTACGGTTTAGTGACAGGTAATCCAATCCGACGTTTTCCAGGAAACCGAGGCGCGCTCCGATTTCCTTCAGTATTTCACGCGCTATTTTCCTTTCGCGCTGGTTGAAAACAGAATCTTTGCCAGCCAGCATCTTTACCCAATCCAGAGACTGGATAACCGACATCGAGGTAACGTCATCGATATTTTTTCCGCCGATGGTAACCGCCAGCGCTTCCGGTTTCAATCTTTTTCCTTCACAAACAGGGCATGGTTTGGATACCATGTACTTTTCGATATATGAACGTGAAGCCTCGGATTCGGTATCGTGGTATAACCTTTCCATGCGCGGGATAACCCCCTCGAATCCGTCAGAATATTCGCGTTCGTTTCCGCGCCGGTCTTTGTATGTATAGCTGAAATCATTTTCTCCGTATAATATAAGCTTTATCTGTTCAGCGGTTAAATCTTTAATCGGAGTATTCATATCGAAACCATGCCGACGCGCCATTTCACGTACCGAATATAAATACCAGCTTTGCCACTGGTACGGATGAATAGCCCCTTCTTCAAGCGACAGGCTTTTATCCGGCAGTACCAGATCGGGGTCGATTTCCAGTTTGATTCCCAGCCCGGTGCAATTAGGGCAAGCGCCGTGAGGGCTATTAAAGCTGAAAGTCCTGGGGGCAATTTCCCCCAGGCTGATGCCGCAGTTAACGCAGGCAAAGTGTTCCGAAAAGAGCAGTTCCTCGCCATCTATAATCGATACCAGTACAACGCCACCACCAAGCTTCAAAGCCGTCTCAACCGAATCGGCGATGCGGCTCTTGCTATCGCTTTGTCCGATTATCAGGCGGTCGATTACCGCTTCGATGGTATGTTTTTTCTGCTTATCCAGTTGAAAGTCTTCCGAAAGGTCATGTATTTCCTTATCGACGCGCACGCGGGCATAGCCGGCCTTGCGCAAGTCGTTAAAAACCTGCTGATATTCGCCCTTGCGGCTTTTAACAAGAGGAGCCAGTATCATGATGCGCGTATCCTGTGGCAGCAACTTAACCGCATCTACGATTTGTTCGACTGTCTGGACCGTAATTTCGCGTCCGCATTCAGGGCAATGCGGATGTCCTGTTCGCGCAAACAGCAGCCTTAAATAGTCATAAATCTCGGTTACCGTTCCTACGGTAGAACGCGGATTGCGGCTGGTTCCCTTCTGGTCGATGGAAATTGCAGGGCTAAGCCCCTCGATATAATCGACATCTGGCTTCTCCATGCGTCCCAAAAACTGGCGGGCATAAGCCGAAAGCGACTCCATATAGCGCCGCTGACCTTCGGCGTAAATGGTATCGAATGCCAGAGAACTCTTGCCGGAACCTGAAACACCGGTTATCACCACCAGCTTGTCGCGCGGTATGGTGACATCTATGTTCTTGAGATTGTGTTCGCGGGCACCCTTGATGAATATCGAATCTAAAGGCATGTTTTCTCCTGTTCATAACATTGTATCACCAGCTTAAAATGCTAACAAGCTGACGATCTGTATATATATGATAATATCCCAACTGTCTTTGCGAGGGAGTCCCGACCTGTCGGGATCGAAGCAATCTTTCCCGAATAGTCTGACGGTCAATTATAGAGATTGATTCACCTTCTTTTGGGAATGGACTCGCAATGGCAGTTATAATCCCCCACTTGCCACAACTCTCAGGGATTGGTAATATCTATAAAGGATAAATAATTAGAACATCCCTGCACAACCGCGATAACATCCTTCACTACGAAGTTGATAATACCATCGGGAACGCTAAAGCAGACAAAGGAGAATCTTAACATGAGCAAGCTATACGACGTTATCATCATCGGCAGCGGGCCGGCCGGATTGACCGCAGGTATTTATACTTCTAGAAACAAACTGTCTACGCTGCTTTTTGAAAAAGGACTGATCGGCGGCAATATCAACGAGGCCGAGAAAGTTGATAACTACCCCGGTTTTCCGAAGGGGATCTCGGGTCTGGAATTAACGTCGCTGATGCATGAGCAGGCGTTATTATACGGCACCGAGGTTATCAATGATGATGTTACAGATGTCAAATTAGCAGATAAGGTAAAAACCGTAATGACATCTCAAGGCGAATTTTCGGCCAAAGCACTGATTATAGCCGGCGGCTCCGAAAGGCAGAAACTGAATGTCCCCGGAGAAAAGGAATATACGGGCAGAGGCGTCTCTTACTGCGCTACCTGCGACGCTCCCTTCTTCAGGGATAAAGTAGTAGCGATTGTAGGCGGAGGGAATGCCGCATTATATGAAGCGCTGCATATTTCCAAATTCGCCTCGAAAGTATATATAATCCACAGGAGAGATCAGTTGAGAGCCACACCGGTGGTTCAGGACAAGGTTTTTGCCGAACCTAAAATCGAATTTATCTGGAATACAGTTGTCAAGGAAGTGCTGGGTGAAACATTCGTTAATAAATTGAAACTTGCCGATGTAGGTACCGGAAAAGAATCCTTCCTCGAAATCGATGGCATTTTCGTGGCGATCGGATTGGTACCGAATACCTCATATCTGAAAGGCATTGTAGAAATGGATGAAAAGGGTTCTATAATTGTAAACGGTAAAATGGAAACCTCGGTACCCGGTATTTATGCCGCCGGTGATATTCGGATAAACTCCATCCGCCAGGTGATTGCCGCTGCCGGAGACGGAGCGGTTGCCGCTGTATCGTCTGCCAATTTTATTGAAAATCAGGTTTAAACCGACCCCGTAATGCAGTATAATGTCTGTGAGCATTATTGTTAAAGGATGACGAAGTATGAATGTGGTTTTTTTAAAAAATGTCCCCAATGTCGCTAAAGCAGGTGAGATAAAAAATGTCCCCGACGGATATGCCAGAAACTTTCTTTTGCCGAATAAACTGGCTGCTCCTGCCACGGCAAATGTAAAAACCCAGATGGAAGCTCAAGCCCGGGCGCAGGAAAAGAAACAGGCGCAAATGGAAGCCGAATTCCGAAGTATGGGCGAACAAATCGGGAAGACGAATCTGGTAATCAAGGCTAAAGCCGGCGCCAAAAACCGCCTCTTCGGTTCCATTACCGGTGCAGATATCGCAAAGGAACTGGAAGCTACCGCCGGTCTGGTTGTGGATAAACGTAAAATCGAGCTGAAAGAACCTATTCGCGAAATTGGTGTTTTCGAGGTTACTGTCAAGCTGCATAAAGATATCAATCCCAAGCTGAAAATTACGGTTAAAAATCTGGAGGAAAACTGATTTGCCGGATGAGCGATTACTGCCGCACGATATCGATGCCGAAGAAGCAGTTAACGGCTCGCTGTTAATAGACGGACGGGCTATTCATGAAACCGCTGTTTTTTTACAGGCGAAGGATTTTTATTCGGAACAGAACAGGTGGATTTATCAGGCATGCCAATCGTTGTATCAGCGTGATGAAGCTATTAACCAGATAACTGTAGCGCAGGAACTGGAACGCGAAGGCAGGCTGGAAAAATGCGGCGGGGCGGCATACCTGAGTCACCTGATATCTATAGTGCCGACTTCGCTTGATATCGAATACTATGCCCGTATAGTGTACCGGCTTTCGATAATGCGCCAGCTTATCGGCGCAGCCGATAAGATATCCGAAATCGGGTACCAGGCCGACCCGGATGTAGGCGCTGCTTTGAATAAAGCGGAGGACATGCTTTTCCACCTGCGCCACGAACGCTCGCTTGATTTTGTGCATATCAAGAACGTACTCGATGGGTACTTCGAAGCGCCTCCTCCACCGGGAACCGCCGGGTTTCAGTCAATCCCACAGGTATTTACCGGATTGCACGGACTCGATGATTTATTGGGCGGCTTCAAACGCTCCGAATTGATTGTTTTAGCTGCCCGTCCCAGCATCGGTAAAACCAGCCTGGCGCTCAATATTGCCCGCAATGCCGCCGTCGACCAGGGAGCCTGTGTGGCTATTTTCAGCCTCGAAATGTTCCGTGAATCGCTGGTGCAAAGGCTGCTTTCCAGTGAAACAGGGATTAATTCAAAACGCTTGAGGATTGGTTTGAATACCGAAGACGAGGAAAGAAGGGTAATGGAAGCCATCGGCGTCTTATCCGAGGCTTCCATATTTATTGACGATTCTCCGCAATTGCGCGTCATGGAAATGAGAAGCAAAGCGCGCCGCTTGAACTTCGAACGCAGTATCGATTTAATTATCGTGGATTATCTGCAACTTTTGCAGGGAGATACCCGCAATGATAACCGCGTGCAGGAAATCGGTTATATATCCCGTTCGCTCAAGGCGCTGGCGCGCGAATTGAATGTGCCTGTCGTTGCCGTTTCACAGTTAAGCCGAGCCATAGAAAAACGCGAAAAGCACGAACCGTTGTTATCCGACTTGAGAGACAGCGGCAGCATCGAGCAGGATGCCGACATGGTAATATTTATCAACCGTGAAGAGATTTATTACCGCACCGAGGAAGACTGGAGAGCCGACCACCCCGATGAAGAATACCCGCGTGGACTGGCGGATATCATCGTTGCCAAGAACAGGAACGGCTCCATCGGCAATGTAAAGGTGCGCTTTATAGACCGCCTAACGAAATTCGATAACTTAACCATGGCAGGGCAGGAATTGTTATGAAGACCTTCGAGGGTTTCCCCGCAAAGATGAGCTTTACTCCTGTTCCGAATACCTTTATTAATAATCTTTTGCCGCAAATAGAAGATATCGGAGAACTGAAAGTCACTTTGTATATAATGGAAGCCCTCTATAATAAAAAAGGATATCCAAGATACGTTAGTTTCGATGAATTGTCTGGTAATGCCAGCCTTATAAGCAATTTTAAAAAAGCGAAAGACCCTCAGTACGAACTGAAAAATGCTCTTAAACTTGCGATGGAACGCAAAACCATCCTCGGTTTATCGACAGAAAACGGAGACATTTATTTTCTGAATACCGAAGCCGACAGGCAGGCAATCGAAAAAATAAAGAGTGGTGAGTTAAAACCGTCAGGAGTAAAGGCTGAAACAGCAGAGCCGGTAAATATGGAAGAATCATTGAACATCTTTGCTCTTTATGAAGGGAATATCGGTATGCTCACTCCGATGATTGCCGAAGAACTGAAAGATGCCATGAACCTGTACCCGGAAATATGGATTGCAGACGCCATAAAAGAAGCGGTCAAACAAAACGCCCGCAAGTTGAGCTATATTACAGCGGTTTTAGAGCGCTGGGCTAAAGAAGGTAGGAGCGATGGAGCATATAGGCGACATTTTGAAGAAGACGACCCTAAAAGGTACACGAGCGGGAAATACGGAAGATTCGTCCAACATTAACAAAGAGCCTTTCCTATTATCCGATTGTCCCGCCTGCCGTGGCGCCGGGTTCGTTTATCCGCTTTTGCCTTCAGGTAAACCGGATTACAGTAGAGTAGTGCCCTGCAAATGTCTCTGTAAAACCACCAATAAACAAAGGCAAATCGTGCTGGAAAAATACAGCAATATAGGCTCGTTAAAAAGGCTGTCCTTCGACAACCTGATTCCGCAGGGCAGAAGCGGGTCTGCTGCCAGCCAGCAGAAATTCGAAGCGGTATATAACGCTGCAAAAGAGTTTGCTGCTAACCCTCATGGATGGCTGGTGTTTATCGGTCCCAGCGGGTGCGGAAAAACCCATATAGCGGCCGCCATTGCCAACGAACGGATTAATAAGGGGTTCCCTGTCTTTTTTATTACCGCCGCCGACCTTCTTGACCACCTGCGTTCGGCATTCAATCCTGAAAGCGAAGTTACCTATGATAGGCTCTTCGAACAGGTTCGCAATGCCCCATTGCTGATTCTGGATGATTTGGGGGCGCATTCGGATAAACCCTGGGCCAGGGAAAAGCTCGACCAGTTACTGAATCACCGCTTCAATAATGAACTGCCTACGGTGATTACCACCACTCCGCCGATAGAACAACTCGGCGACAGGTTAATAAATCGCATAACTGATCCGCGCCTCTGTCGAGTATTCAAGATAGATGAAGAACAAAACACCGTAACCGATACCAGTTGGGCTCCAGGATTGGAACTTCAGAAGAATATGACGTTTAGTAATTTCGACTGGAAAAGAGTAAACCTGGCTAGAGAGCAGAGGGAGAATTTAGAAAAAGGCTACAGGGTAGCTTTTGACTTCGCTAAGTCCCTTGATGGCTGGCTGATTCTTCATGGAGTTACCGGCTGCGGCAAAACCCATCTTGCATCGGCTATAGTCAACTACCAATATCAGGCTAATAAACCAGCACTCTTTATATTCGTGCCTGAATTTTTAGACCACCTGCGTTCCGCTTTTAACCCGGATAGCAAGATATCCTACGACCAGCTATTCGAAAAGGTAAAGAATACCCCGTTACTGGTTTTGGATGATTTCGGGGAGCAGGCAACCACCCCGTGGGCGCGCGAAAAACTTTATCAGGTCATTAACTCCCGTTATAATGCCAGGCTGGCAACGGTAGTTACCACCCGCTGTTCCGTGGACGATTTAGACAGTCCCATCCGTTCACGCTTTATAGATTCACGTTTAAGCGTGTCTTTCGCCATTGAGGCGCCGGATTACCGCGGAGACAGTTCTCCGTATCAAGCAAATAGACAGACGAGGACATATACCAGGACGAAAAAGAATATTTAACACTACGAAGTCGGGCGCTGTATCCGGGGCGGCATATAATATGTCTTTGCGAGTCCCGCTTCTGTCGGGACGAAGCAATCCCTACCAATGGAAATGAAATGACTATCGGAATTTATGAACCAAACCAAACGAATAATTCTGTTTCTGCGAGTAAATCTAAAATAGTAAATATAATCACAAAATAATCCCCGATTTGCTCTTATACAGTTCTTTCCGTTACAATAAGGTAGCTTTAAGTATTGAGAGCCCCAAACTATGCATAATAGTCCGGTACTGGTACTCAATCAGAGTTATGAACCATTGAGCGTCTGCCATGCCCGTAGAGCCATAGTTTTGATGATACAGGGCAAGGCGGAGATGCTGGAAAACGGCATGGGATATATCCACTCGGCAAACGATACCTTCCCTATCCCCTCGGTAATTAAACTGGATTTTTTTGTAAAAAGAGTTCGCTGCGCCGAACAAAAGTTAACCCGCTTCGGGGTGTTTCACAGGGATAACTACACGTGCCAATATTGCGGCAAAGCGGAAAAACAGATGACCATCGACCATATCATTCCGCGTTCTCTCGGCGGGCAGCATACCTGGGAAAATACTACTACCGCCTGTATTCCGTGCAATTTAAATAAAGCGGGAAGAACACCCGAACAGGCTCATATGAAGCTTCTTTCAAAGCCGCAGATACCGCGAAACAACCTGCCTTTCTACCTGCCTCACCGCTATGAAAACAGGATTAAAGAGTGGAACAAGTACCTCGCACCATATGAGGACATGTAAATGACCCAACCACATAAAACGCCTTTGCAAGGAGCGAAGCGACGCGGCAATCTCTACCGAAGGATATAGTCATAGCTGCGATTTATCAAATATCGATAAGGCTTTTCATTTTATATGCGAGGCGGGATAATTAAATTGTATTGTAGTGATTGCTTCGCCCAGACTTGTCGGGACTCGCAACTAGATTACTTGATTGGCAGGCTGATTTTCGATACTTGATAATAAAGCAACGGGAATATTCATTTACCTCTTTGTCAACATACAAGACCCTTCACTGCGTTCAGCATGACAAACAAAAAACGTAGGGGCGACCAATGGTCGTCCGCATTAATGTTTTCGTATCTGGCGGACGGGCAATACCCGTCCCTACGGGATTAACTATTAAACTATCCTTCTGAAAGTCTCAACATATCGAGACTTCATTTGTCCTTCACGAATTCAGCATGACAAATTGGGTGAGAACTGAAGAATGCCTTATCGATACCTGTAAAGTCTACCACTCGGCGCTTTTATCCCGCCTGGCTTTACGGTCTTTCAGCTTGCTTTCGTATAAACCACCCCAGCTCAATACACCCAGAGCAGTCATAACCGCCTCTTTTTCTTTTTCATCCAAAGGATGCTTTTTAAGCAGGTTTTTTAATACTTCTATTGCTTCCTTGTATTCCATAGTTTTAAGTTTAACACAAGGGCTACATTGCGATAAAGATATTACTTGCCCTTGGCGTGTTTTCGGCGGCGGCGGCGCGGTTCCTGCTCTTTCGCTTTTTCTTTTGGCTTCTCTTCTTTTTTCGGCACAAGCTCTTTCATTGCCATTTCCACCCTGGCGCCGCTTTCCACTTCCAAAAACACCGTCCCCTTAAGAGGGTTCCCCCCTACCACCACCGCCGCCCCCATCGATGTCTGAATATTCTCGCCGTTTTTCAATAGTTCCTTTTTCATGTCGCGGTACTGTTCGAATTCATAACCGAGACAGCATAACAGGCGTCCGCAGGTGCCGGATATTTTCATCGGGTTCAGCGGCAGGTTCTGCTCCTTTGCCATCTTGATGGATACCGGATTGAATTCGTTTAAAAACGTGGCGCAGCAGAGGGGGCGTCCACACCTGCCGTAACCGCCGATAAGCTTGGCTTCGTCGCGCGGACCTACCTGCCTCATCTCGATTCTGGCTTTCAGCTTATGACTGAGTTCGCGCACCAGTTCGCGGAAATCGATTCTGCCTTCGGCGCCGAAGAATACGGTGAGATGGTTGCCCTCCAGGTTGTATTCTGCCGAAATCAGTTTCATCGGCAGTTCCATTTTCCTGACAATCGCGGCGCATTCCACCAGCGCTTCGTCCTCTTTTGCTTCCAGTCTGGCAGCATTTTCCAGGTCTTCCAGGGTAGCCAGGCGCACCACCGCTTTTAAGGGCTTGTTCACCATATTATCGAATACTTTAACGACAGGGCGGGCTACCTGTCCTACTTCCATACCGCGCGCCGTTTCCACCACAACATTATCACCGGCTTTAAGCTCAAAACCGGAGGGGTCGAATGAATAGACCTTGCCCGCTTTTTTAAACCTGACACCGACAACATCAACCATCAGGATTTTCGCTGTTTCTTCTACAGTAGCTTCCGGCGGGATTTCAACGGGTTCTTGAGGGACTTCATCCATCTTCTCTTCCGAATCCTGTGCGTGCGTATCTTCCGGAATTGCCGTATCATTAACATCTTTATCTAATTTTTCGTTGTCATACATTGAACCTACCTCTTAACGATATTGCCGGCCATCACCGGAATATCCAGCATCATTACTTCCAGCACCAACCTCGAATTGGCATTAAGGCTGAGTTGTGCTTTTGCTTCCTGAATTGAGCGAATCGAATTCCGGATGCCGTCCATATCGACGCCGGCAGACAATTGCTTCAACTGCCGTCCGATATCTATATTATTAACGGACTCCGGCAATCCGGCTTTTAATAAAAGTACATCCCGCCATATATCGAGCCATAAATCGAGTATTTCGTAAACGGCTGCCCTGTCTTTTGCGAACTGGGTCGATAACGTGCCAGCATAACTGAAACGCTCCTGCAAACCTGCCGAAACTACTTCCAGCACTTTATTCCTTTTTTCGAAATAATCTTCCAGTATCTTCTCGTCCTGCGCTGCCGCTAAAGCCCATCCGAAACAGCCGTGACTGAGTCGACTTAAAACGGAAGCTTTTTGATTGTCTATATCATAAACCGTAATTAAAGAATTTTCTATCACGGTAGCCGTTAGCGGATTTAAAGAAATTTTCTGGCAACGGGAGGCGACGGTTTCGGGTATGAGACCGGCATTAGCCGTTAGCAGCATAAAAATCGCCTGTGTTACCGGCTCCTCCAGCGTCTTTAATAAGCAATTGGCTGCTTCGATGGACATAGATTCCGCCCCTTCGATGATAAATGCTTTATGTTTGCCCTCGAAAGGTGGCAGACTTACATTATGCTGTATCTGCCTGATGTCATCGATGCTGATTTCCGTGCGCGGTTTGTCCTCGTCGTCATTTTGCGGAATCAGTGAAATTACCTGAATATCGGCATGTTTTCCCTGTTGTATCTTCAGGCAGGATTCGCATTCGCCGCAGGGGGGGTTATCATTTTCGCAGTTTATCGCCCGGGCGATATCTACAGCCAGCGTCATTTTGCCTACATGATTAGGCCCGGAAATCAGAAAAGCATGGGGCAGGTTATTTTTTTTAAAACTGTTTTGAAGCAGTGAAACAACGCTTTCCTGCCCGATTACTCTCCACATACTTTACGCCCCCTGTTTCCGGTATCTATAACAGGTCATTCCTGACAAGGTCTTGAAGAGTATCACGCCTGCGGATTATACGGGCAGTTCCTTCTTTTACCATGACGATAGCCGGTTTTAACGAGGCATTGTAATTACTCGCCATCGGTATGCAATAAGCGCCGCAAACCGGCACCGCAACGATATCTCCGTAAGCCACATCCGGCAGCTTGATTTCCTTTATAAGAATATCGCCCGATTCACAGAACTTGCCGGCAATCGTTACGGTATCCGTATCTTCAGCATTCGCCCTGTTGGCAAGTACAGCTTCATATTCCGCTTCATATAAGGCGGGACGGATATTATCCGCCATACCACCATCCACCGAAACGTAACGCTTCAATCCTGATATATCCTTGGTCATGCCTACCCTGTAAAAAGCAACTCCGGCTCGGGCAACCAGAGCCCTGCCCGGTTCGATAGTCAGGGATGGCAACGGCATGCCAAGCGCATTGCACCTGTTAATCACCCTGGATACAATCGCTTCGGCATAAGCGGCAATTTTAACATCGGGAGAATTAACGGTATACCTGACTGGGAATCCGCCGCCGAGATCAAGTTCTTCGAGTTCGAAGCCGTATTTTCTTTCCATTTGAGAGGCAAAGTCAAGCATCACATCGATTGCTTCGACGTACGGCTGTGTTTCGTTAATCAGCGAACCGATATGACAATGCAATCCGACCAGATTCAAGCTTTCCAGCGACATTGCCATAGATACCGCCCGGTCGGCATCGAAAAGCGGAAAGCCGAACTTGCTCCCGGAAACACCCGTCGTTATATGCTGGTGAGTATGCGCATCCACTCCGGGGGTAATGCGTAAAAGTATATCGGGGATACATCCGCTTTCTTCAGCCAGCTTTGCCAGCAGTTTAAGCTCATCGAATCCGTCCACCACAATGCGGGCAATACGGTTTCTTAACGCCATTTTCAACTCTTCAACCGATTTATTATTGCCGTGCAGGTATATCATATCATTGGGGAAATCGACGGATTCAGCAATCGAGTACTCGCCGGCCGAAACCACATCGAGCCCGATACCCTCTTCCTTTAATATAGAGGCTATCGAGCGGTTCAGGAATGCCTTGCTGGCAAATACGACGGTGGTATCTTCGTATCTCCGGCTAAACTCGCTCTTGAATTCGCGGCACATAGTGCGCAGGGTGTTTTCATCGAAAACGTATAGCGGAGTGCCATACTCCTTCACCAGTTCGAACGTGTCGCATCCGCCGATAAAAAGGTGACCGTTCTTGCCGACTTCCGTATTGATAGGGAAAAGCGCAATTCTCTGTGTATTCATGTTTAAATGATAGCAATACAAGATAGTTCAAGTCAATTAATTCCGCATATAACCGCCAGACGATTTCTTTTAACATTTTAAGACTATCGATAATTAAATCATTATGAAGTTTTCATTCCCTGTCATCTCAAAAAGCTTTACAGAACGAATGCCAATAAGCTAAAATACCCCTACTAATAAGGAGTGACATGATAAAAGCAGTATTTTTCGATATGTACAATACCCTCGTCTGCTACGACCCCCCCAGAGAAGAAAGCCAGGCGAATGCATTAAAAAAATTCGGTTTCGATTTTAAACCGGAGCAGCTTTCGGCTCCCATAATTGCCGCAGACGAGTATTTTTATGATGAAAATGCCAAGCTTGCGCTTGCCAAACGCAGTGACGATGAGAAAAAGAATCTCTGGGCGCAGTACGAAGCGGTGCTTTTAAAAGAAGCCGGAATTACGCCTACTAAAGAGATGATAACCGGACTGCTTCTCGAGATGAAGAACTTTAAATATGAAATGGTGGTTTACGAAGACGTAATTTCCACTCTTACCGAAATAAAAAACAGGGAATTGATAACCGGGCTTGTTTCCAACGCGGATAGAGACATAACGGAAATGCTGAAAAGATTACATCTCTATACGCTGCTGGATGTGATTGTTACATCCCAGGAAGTCGGTTTTACCAAACCGCACCGCGAAATATTCGATGCAGCGGTAGCAAAAGCCGCAATCAAAGCCGACGAGGCTTTATTTATCGGAGACCAGTACAAGATAGACGTTCTGGGAGCTATCAATGCCGGAATGTCCGGGATATTACTCGACCGAACGGATTATTATAAAAACGACGGCATTGAAGAACCGAGGATAACCAACCTGGGACAGCTTATCGAAATGATATAAAAATTATATTTGAGGGAGGAAAGTTATTATGTTAACTATATCCAGCCCCGATTTTAAAAACAACGAAACTATACCGGCAAAGTTTACCGGCGAGGGGCAAAACATCTCCCCTGCCCTGATTTGGCCGGATGTTCCCGCGAATACCGCAACGCTGGCGGTTATTATGGACGACCCCGATGCCCCGTCGGGATTATTTACCCACTGGATTATATTCAACATTCCCCACATCAACAAAGAGCTTCCGCAAGCCGTCCCCAACAAGCTCACACTGGAAGACGGTTCGATACAGGGCAAGAACACTGCCGGAACTATCGGGTATTACGGACCCTACCCTCCTCCCGGACTGCCGCATCGTTATCAGTTCCATTTATATGCATTGGATAAGATGATTGACGCTAAACCGGGAGCAACCAGAAAAGAGGTGCTCGAAGCAATGCATGGACATATTATCTTATCCACTATGATAACAGGCATTTACCAGAGGACGCACAGGTAATCACATTTTCCTATTACAGAGTTGACTGACTTATCGGAGATAATGAAAATGAAAATCAATGCATTAAAGCTATGGTTTTTGGCTACGGTAACTTTGCTGGTGGTTGCGTTGACAATGCGCATGGTATGGGAAGCGTTAACAGCTTATGCCATAGGAACAATTGTTATTTCAACCCTGCTGGTACTTATAATACTCGGGGTATATGCGGCAGCGATCTACTTCACTATCAATCCCGACCTTAAAAAACTGAAATCACCGCCGTTTAGAATCGGCTTCTCCGCTATATTAATTGCCGCCTTGATTGCCGGTAGTGTACACGCCTACCGGTTTATTCCGTCACCCGAAGCAAATATTCCCATCAGCATACCTATGGCGCTTCTGCTCCTAGCCGCTGAATACAGCATCTGTGTACTTTTGATATACCTGCTGTGGAGAAAATAGAGTTAACAATTGTTTGCAACTTTTCAATATCTAAACTTTATCACAGTGAACACTGTATTAAATGACGATTACATATAAAGGGGCTGGATACCAAGATATCCAGCCCTTCTGTTATTCAGTTAATTCAGTTCATTGCTACAATTTTCTGACCAATATCATCACTATCATTCCGCCAGCTAACAGCCCAGCTACGGACACAAAAATAATTACAGACCAGTCAGTTGCTTTCCCAGTTATCGTTAAGGTAGTTGTCATTGTATTGTTAATCGTTTGAGGTGAAGCAATTGTTATTGTTGCAGATTTGGTATCTGTTACCGTTGCCGATTGCGTTGTCATAATTGTAGTTGTATCGGTTAAAGTAAATAATTGTGTTGCGATAAGCGTTGTTGGATTCAACAGTGTTACAGTATCGGTATTTGTGGCTGTTGAGGTAGTTGTTTCGGTGAGCGTTACTGCTTGACCTAGCAATGTTTCAGTAGTGGTTTGTACAGCAATCGTGGTTACCGACTCGGTAGCAGTAGCAGTTGATGTTGAGGTTGTTGTTGAAATCGCCGTTGTGGTGGTCGTTACTGATTCAGTAGCGGTTGTAGTGGAAGTCGCCGTTGTGGTGGTCGTTACTGACTCGGTAGCGGTTGTAGTGGAAGTCGCCGTTGTGGTGGTCGTTACTGATTCAGTAGCGGTTGTTGTCGAAATCGTCGTTGTGGTGGTCGTTAAAGTGGTTGTTGTCGTGTGATAAACGTGAGAAGTAGCATAAGGAGAATAGGTAATATAGTCGTCTACCGCATCCCCAGAACCGCTAGCTTCCCCACTGGGACCATCGGCGCTTCCCCACCAGTTATTGGTAGCATCCAATACCAGACTAGTATTATTATAAATTCCATAGCCGGTATTGGATACAATATTGTTATTATTAACAACCATCGCAACGCTAAAAGACCCGGAAGATTGGATATATATGCCGTAATTATTGTTCGTTATAAGATTAAAGCTGATAGTATTGTTACCGTTATTTGTATTTGTTTCTAGACGAACACCATAAGTATTGTTTGAAAAGATGTTATCGCTAATATTATTACTGTAACTTCTATATATTTGAATACCCCAATTGCCTTTAGTACAGGTGTTGTAAGTTATGGAATTGCTATCTGCGTTATCAAGATAGATTTCAGAAGTGGCATTACCCGAACAGGAGTTATAAGTTAATGTATTATTATCCGAGTTATAAAGATAAACCCCCCAATTATTAGCGTTACAGATATTACCGGAAATATTATTGTCAATATTTAAAGAGTTTATATAGATACCCATACCATTCGCATTATTTGAGCAGGTATTACCTGCAATTTGATTACTATTGGATGATGAGTCCAAACGGATTCCTGAATAAGTATTGTAATTGGCGATGTTGTTTACTATGATATTGCCGGAAGAGCCATATAAGAAAATTCCATGATAATTCCTGTTACCGGAATCATAGCCGCAGATGTTATTTGATATAGTGCAATTTCCCACGCTGTTGATATATATGCCCGCGTAATTAAACCCTCCGGTGCTTCCTGTTACGGTAAAACCATCAATGGTTACACTGGCAACAGTAATTTCAAAAACGTAATCAGTGGTACTGGATGATCTGACAAAAGTGGTAGCTGCTCCGTCCGCAGATTGTATGATTAAACTTTTAGTTACATTGACGTTTTCGTTATATGTTCCAGCCGCTACGATAATAGTATCATCTGCCGTAACTTCCGCTTTATCGATAGCTCCCTGAATTGTTCTCCACGGACTTCCGGAGCTTCCATTCCCTGTGGTATCATCTCCTGTAGTAGCTACATACCAGGTGTTTCCCGCTGCTGCAACTTGAGTGGTCGCTACAAAACACAAGCTCATTATCAACACCAGCGTAATCAGTAATCCTAAGGCTCGCTTTTTCATCTTCACTTTCTCCCGTCCTCATTATGAATATGTTTATGATTAATACCCATCCGCACGATTTGTATTAAATCTTATAAGAATTATGATATTATGTCAATGCATTTAAGCAAGCACAAAAGCGGTGACGTTAACGTCACCGCTTTAAACTAAATACTTTTTTACAGATATATTATAGTACTATTTACTTATCTTTCTTCGCCGTCGTCTTCTTTGCCGCAGGTTTTTTGGCTGCCGGTTTCTCCTCCTTTTTGGGGGTTTGCGGCAGGGATGACTTCATTTCACGTACATAGCGTTTGATTTCATCCAGGCTCGGAGGAGCCACATAAAAAACCTCTATATCAGAGGGAAACTGCAACTTGTTGTTTTCCCTCATGATTAACAATCCGAATTCATTGTCTCCCAGCGTTAAATCGATACCCTTGCCAATCCACTCTTCCCTGCTTTTTAAAGCCTCATTGTAAAACTCGTATACCTTTGTCAGCACCTTTTGATTCGATATCCTGCAAGAAAGACACCTGTTCCAATCCATATATTCGCTCAAAAGCTCTACACTTTCCGCCGCCATCAGTTTGGAGCCTTTTTTAACCAGACTTTTGACGATATCATAACTGCCGGCATCCATGCGTTCGGCTTCTTTAACACCTTCGTCGCCTTCGATAGAAATGAATTCGTGATAAATCCTGGTGACATCCAACAATTTGCTCTCAAGATTATTAATCTGCTCTTTTACCTGTTGCCAATATTTGTCATGCAACTGTTGTAATTCGGATTCCTTGTCATGGGGGGCAAATAATAACGGGACAAAAATTAACTTCCTGCCCTTCTGGAATTTTTCTGCCTCAGGCTTTTCTATTTTGCCCAGTTCCTGAGACTCTGCTTTCTTTTTCTCTTTAGGCATATCAAAAACTAACCTCCATTTATATATTTCGTTATATATTTTAGGATGATGTAACTTTTATATCAATATATATATTTTAATAATATTGCGATAAATTTCAAGTCGGATAGTGTAAAATAGTAAGTATAAGGTGTCTACGATGCACAGGATTATTTTAACAGCGGGGATAATTGTTTCTGTTATAGCATTAATCGTTTTCTCGAACTTTCTGAGAGACGCTGACGGAAACCCGGATATCGAAATAAAACCGGCTCCGATTCATGAAGTCGATATAAGCATTGCCGAATCATATCCCGAGCAGGTCTTTGTCTATATCAAGGGAGGATTGCCGGACGGATGTACGGAGTTCAACGATTTCGACACCGGGATAAGCGGTAATACGATAAACATCACTCTTACAATCAAACGACCGAAAGACGCCGTATGCGCGGCGGTATACGGATATTTCGAGAAAAATATTGCACTGGGAACCGCTTTTATCCGCGGGGAAACATATACGGTAAATGTAAACGGTACTGCTGCAAGCTTTACTTATCCGCAATCCCAATCGGATGAGCAGATGGAAATCAGCCTCGCCCCTATTCACGAAGTCGATACAGATATAGCCAAATCCAACCCCGAGCAGATACTGGTTTATATCAAAGGCGGGCTGGCGGACGGATGCACGTCACTCAAGGATATCACTACGGAGAAAGACGGGAATATAATCAATATCACGGTAACCGTCCAGAGACCTAAGGATGCTATGTGTGTACAGGTTTACAGCTACTTCGAGGAAATCGTAAACCTGGGCAGCGATTTTACACGCGGGCAAAGTTATACGGTGAACGTTAACGGCGTAATTGTCCAATTTACCTATCCGCTGTAGAGCAATGCAGATAATTATAATGTCACTTTAATTCCCGTTTATCGAAAAAGCAACGATAACTGCAACAATCCATTTAAACCGATTTTAAAATCCGTTCTTATAACCCTTAGATAAACTCTCCTACGCTACCGCTTCAGGACTAGAGGGCGAACGAATTTTCTATTGCCATTGTGATGAGCCCCGACAAACCCGTTCATGGAGCCTGCCCTGAGCTTGACGAAGGAAGCTTGTCGAACCACGCCGCCATCTCGACCGGTGACTATGTTCATAGCCACACTTTATTTGTCAGTCATAATGAAAACAGGATTGATTAATACGCGTATTTGATACCAATCAATCCTGCAATGAACGATATGTAACAATAGTACTAGAGCAGTGTCGGCACGTCCTTGCCGGCTTCGTGCACCAGGCTGGATTTTACCTCTCTTTCTCCCTGTCTATGCTTTACGGATTTTGCCAGTTCGGATGCTTTCACATAATAGGTTCTGACCTTGGCCACATCCGACAGTTCGGAAAGTATAACAGTTACATCAAGCAAGCCCTTTTCCCTCGGATAATCACCGTTTCTGATTACAGCCTGTGAAGCCAATCCTCTTAAGTGGTCGCCCAACTCTTTTATCAGGGTCATATCCATCTCTTTCCCGGGGGAGGAAATCAGGAATAAAGCGCGTCCGGCTTCATGAGGATTACATTCGATTGACAGCTCTTTGATAGCTTCGTCCATCGCCTGAAGTCCCTTAAAGGACTTCTCTCCCTTCTTGTTGAAGTTTCCCGACCAATCGGTCGGAAATGTAATTAACGGCAGTTTTACTTCACCGTAACCGATAGCCGTCCAGCCGCAAAGCGTCTGGATGATATCCCCTGCATCCATTACCTTTGCGCCGATATTTTTATGTTTCTTTTCTTCACCGGCACACAGCAAATCGAAGAACGGTTCTACAATCAACCTGTTGATTTCATAGATATTGTTTTTCAGTGAAAAGTCTTTCTTGATATATCTCTGGTTATCGACCAGTATCACGGCATCGGCAATCGAATAAGTCGATTTCAGACAAACCGCAGTGTTGTAAACCGCCGTTTCCTCTGCGGTTTCTTCATGCTCGAAAGGCAAAACAAGGATGGTATAGACCGGTTTATCGGAAAATCGTTCCTTCAGGACATTGGTAATTATAGGAATAGCACCCGAACCGGTGCCACCGGCAGTCGAGCTTATCACCATAAAAGCATCGGCTTCGTAAAGGTTTTTGGCTGTCCTGAGCGCATCCAGTATTTTATCTGCGTCTTCTCTTGCAATTTCCGCGCCCAGCTCATTCAATTTGGCTACACCATGCCCGCGTGTTTTACCGGCTCCGATAAGTATACGGTGCTGATAATCCGCCTTTATCGTTTGTATTGTAGCCATATCGGCCGTATCGGTATTTACGGCAAAAGAATCGACAATCACTTCTATATTTCTCATTTCCATGGCTCGTCTACCCATGCGGGTAAACTCATCGGCAATCCTGCCGCCGCACTGACCTAATCCGATAACTACCAGTTTCATTTTATGCCTCCTTTAATGCGAAGCCTATCTTCCCGCCGCAAAAGCAGCGGGATACAGTCATATAATATAGGATATTCAGCCGTGATGCAATAGTCTTTTACGCTTTAAAAAGATGATAATTGAAGTCTAAGAGGCAGAGGGACAAATGTCGTTTAAGCAGCATATACTGCATTTAGGTTTACGCGCAATACATACCGCACGTCCGTGCTCTATCAATAAGTAAGAAAAGGAGCCCCATATATGACGAGGGATTAGCTGCACCAGGTCTTTTTCGATTCTTACAGGGTCTTTATTGCTGCTTAATCCAAGCTTTTGAGACAGGCGACCGACGTGGGTATCGACTGCAATTCCATCGATAATTCCGAAGGCGTTGTAAAGCACGATATTGGCAGTTTTTCTGGCAACACCTGGAAGAGTGATTAGTTCCTCCATATCGGAAGGAATATTGCCGCCGTATTTTTCGATAATCAATCTTGCGGAGGCGATGATATTTTTAGCTTTATTGTGATAAAAGCCAGCCGATTTTATCTCATGCTCGAACTCCGCTATATCCGCCGAGGCATAATCTTTTACCGAGCGATATTTTTTAAAAAGCGGCGGGGTTATTCTGTTAACGACTTCATCGGTGCACTGAGCCGAAAGGATAGTCGCCACCAGCAGTTCCATCGGGTCGGAGAACTCTAAAGCTATTTTGGCATCAGGATAAGCCTTACCGAGACGGCGAATGATTTCATCTATGTTTACGAGGTTGGTCATTTATAATATACTTTCTTGTAAAAACATAAAACCCCTCATACCCTACTGGACATCTCTTTAATCTACTGATTGGCGAGAAATTTTTCGGGTATATTCAGGGTTTTCTATTCTTCTATTAATATATCAAGATGAATAAGTTTAGGCTTTGCCAATCTTAAACATCTTCGTGCCGCAGGATGGGCAAATACCCTGCGTTGCCGGTCTGCCGTTCTTCATGGTTATGGCTTTGGCATCTTTCATTTCTTTTTTGGCGCGGCATTTAACACAATATCCTTGCATTTCGGTGCCTCCTTTATTACGTTTACCGTTAGAATAAACCCTGAGCAGGCTGTTGTCAATAGGTTTTTAGTATTTTTTAAGGCTAATTTTTTATTTTATCCTTTTTCCCACCTCAGCCCAGAGTATATTCCCGAAGAATGCCTCTATGTAATCCGCCCTTTTAAGCCCGTAATCGGTTATAAAGGCATGTTCGAAGACATCCATTACGAGAACAGGCGTGCAGCCGGCAAAATGCCCCGTTTCATGCTCGTTTATCCACTGGTTAAAAAGCCTGCCGGTTTTATTATCCTGATACAGAACGACCCAGCCGATACCGCGCATCATTCCTGTAGCTTTAAAATCCTTTTCCCACTGTGAATAACTACCGAAATCCGATTCGATAGCCTGTACAAGCTTTTGATAAGCGCTATAGCTGTCTTTTCCCCCGAGATTTCCGAAATAAAACTCATGCAACCTCATGCCGTTGAACTCGAATCCCATGCGTCTCTTTAGCTCAGCATACTCCGGAGTTCCCGTTTTTTCCTCTTTTAACATCGCATCCAGTATCTGCATCAGCTTGTTGGTGTTATTGACATATCCATGGTAGAGCGTAAAATGGTTTTTAAGCAGGGTTTCGCTGAATCCATCCATTCCGAGAAGATTGCTGTAATCAATAGCTGTATAAGACATCCGAACCTCCTTGAGTATTTTAACTCTTATCACATTATAATATAATTCTTCCGTAATTTCGCCTGTCACGGTATAGTTTTATTATTATTTCCTTTACTAAATCCTGCTATAATCAATTATTGAAAAACAGAATTTATCCGGTAATAGCAGGAGGTAATTGATATGTACGATACCATTATCATCGGAGCCGGGCCGGCCGGCATCGCAGCCTGCGTCTACGCCGCCAGGAAAAAGATGAACGCCCTTCTAATCAGTGCCGATATCGGAGGACAGATAAACACCACATGGGGAATTGAAAATTATATCGGATACCAGTTTATTGAAGGTCCTGAACTAATTGAAAAATTCAATACCCAGCTTGCCTCTTATCCCATTGAACAAAAAATCGGCGTCAGTGTCAGCAGTATCAAGAAAGAAAACGGCGGATTTGCCGTCTCTACCGATGAAGGAGAGACTTATAAAACGAAGACCGTCGTTTATACTACAGGCAAGAAACCCCGCAAGCTGAATGTGCCGGGTGAAGCAGAATATACCGGTAAAGGAGTTACATATTGCTCCACCTGCGACGGCCCGCTGTTTTCGGGGAAAAGAGTAGCTGTTATCGGTGGCGGCAATTCTGCTCTTGAAGCCGTTTTGGATTTAGCAAAATATGCCGAACATATCGACATGGTATCGATTACACCATTAACCGGCGATAAAGTGCTTATCGATAAACTGGCGGATATCAAGGAATTGACTGTTTATCTCGAGCATCGTGTCAACAGCATTGAAGGAAAACAATTCGTTGACGGACTTAAGATAGAGGATATAAAAACCAAAAAAACAAGGAAACTCGATGTCGAGGGCGTTTTTATAGAAATCGGGCTTGTTCCCAATTCGGAACTTTTAAAAGGTATTGTGAAACTGAACCAATACGGAGAAATCCCCGTCAACTGTACCGGAGAAACTGGAATCGAAGGATTATATGCCGCCGGCGATGTTACCGACGTCCCCGAAAAACAGATTGCCGTGGCTGTCGGCGAAGGGGTAAAAGCCGTGCTGAGAGCGCATCGCTACCTGCAACATATGGAAGGTTAAGACCTTACTATAAATTTAGTTTTTGAGGATATTATTTATATAGTCAACGCCGCTCCGGTTCGACAAGCCACGTTCATCCTTGGCCTGTCGAAGGACACGAACGGCATAGGCAATTTTAAAAAGCGGAATCGGCGGAAACCGTCACAATTATTTTCATGTATTATTATAATTACGAAGACCGCAATAGCTCCGACTAATACCTGCCGAATTCTTTCTCCAGTTGCTTTTTGGTTATATGAATCATTGTCGTGCGGCCGTGCGGACAGGCATGCGGCAAATCGGCACGCTCCATCTGGCGCACCAGTTCACGCATCTCATCGAGCGTTAAACTCTGCCCGAATCTTACTGCGCTGTGACATGCCATTGTAGCTATCAAATGTTCTGTGATATTGGCATCATTCTTTACTGATAACCTGTCGATAAGTTCGTTCAAAGCCGTATGCCAGTCTTTTTTATACATTATCGAAGGCACCGTTCTGACCAGGTAATTCCTGTTTCCGAAAGGCTCGATGGTAAAACCGTATTCGTCAAGGAATTTATATTTTTTATTTAGTATTTCATCCTGTACCGGTAACACCTCAACGGATACAGGTTCCAGCAGTGCCTGCATCTCGACTCCCTGCTGTTCTTTCTGCTTTGAAATCTTTTCGAACATTATACGTTCATGCGCCGCATGCTGGTCTATAATATATATGCCGTCGGGTCCTTCGGCAACGATGTAGCTGTTCATCGATTGCCCCAGCACCCGCAGCACCGGCAGCGAAGACACCACAGGAGTTCCCGGCTCTTCTTCGGCAACAACTTTCATTTCCATGCGTCTTTGTTCCGGTGGAACGATTATCTGCGATTGCCCGCGATAAGTGGCTGCGATTTCCTCTACTTTAGGAACAGGAGCGGTATTAACCAGCGCATTGCGCACAGCCCTCTGTATCTCAAGATAAACACTGCCTTCCTCTTTAAAGCGCACTTCCGTTTTGGTGGGGTGCACGTTGGCATCCACGTCGGACAGCGGAACTTCGATGTTAATGACGGCTACCGGATGTTTTCCGGTCATTAGCAAACCGTGATAAGCCTCTTCCACAGCCCATACAAGGCTGCGGTTTTCAACCCAGCGGCGGTTGACGAAAAGACTTATATAGTTTCGATTTGAACGGCTCACCCTGGGAGATGCGACCACACCGCTGATGACGATGCTTTTATCTCCGGTATTGAAATCCTGACCGTTACTAATCGGCAGCATACTGGAGGCAATCTCCGTGCCGTATACGGCATTGATGCTATCGATAAGATTGCCGGTTCCCGGCGTCTTCAGACTCTCGCGTCCGTCGATGAATAAAGAAAAACGCACCTCGGGATAAGCTAAAGCATACTGACTGACCACGTTAGCTATATGACTGTTTTCGGTAGTCTTGGATTTGATGAATTTCAACCTGGCAGGAACGTTGCGGAAAAGATTCTTGACTGCAATAGTAGTACCCTGCGAACGTGCCTGTTTCAGCTTTTTAACCACCAGCCCGTTTTCCAGTTCGGCACATACACCTGAGCTTTCGTTGACATTAAAGGAGATAACTTCGACATCTGAAACGGAGGCAATGCTGGGCAATGCTTCACCGCGAAAACCGAGGCTGTGGCTTAACGATAAATCCTCGAAACTGATGATCTTGCTGGTGGCATGCCTCTCGAAAGCAAGCTGGATTTCGTCAGATAAAATGCCGCAGCCGTTATCGGTTACTCTTATTAAAGCCAACCCGCCGCCGGTAATTTCCACCGTTATTTGAGTCGCCCCTGCATCGAGGGAGTTCTCCACCAATTCCTTTACGACGGAGGAGGCTCTTTCTACTACCTCACCGGCGGCAATTTTATTGATAACCTCGTTTTTTAATACCTTTATGGCCATTTTTAGCCTCCCAAGCAGCTTTTTAAAATCCCAGTTGGGGTGATCCAGATTGACACTATACCCCACTCCGGATGCTTCATTCGTCCGTCACGAATTCAGCATGACAAAAGCCCAACTGTCATTCTGAGACCACAAAGGGTGGACGAAGAATCTGGGGGGAGGAATTTTTTTATCACACCGATAATTTGTCGCAATGACATCGCTCTTTATTCAACCTTCTCCAGCTTGGCAAAGCTTAAAAGCAGCCTTTTTATCCCGACATCGGGGAAAGCTATGACAACTTCGCTGTCATTCTTGGACGGCTTACAACTGACCACCGTTCCCTCCCCGAATTGGGCGTGTTTTACCCTGTCTCCTGATTTTAAATCGGGTATATTAGTTGTCCCGGATGTCTTTGCCGCAGCAGCAGGAGAATTTCTTTCCCAGGAATACATATCGTTTTTTAACGGTCTGTCGTCATGGTACTGATTCTGCCCTAAACCATTGCCGCTGTTTTTTACCAGGTTCGCCGGAATATCTTTCAAAAAGCGTGACGGGCTGTTTACCGTACTCGAACCCATCAGACTGCGGCGGAAAGCCCTGACGAGGTAGACCTTTCTCTTGGCACGGGTAATGCCGACGTAGCATAAGCGTCTTTCTTCCTCCATTTGCGCCGGGTCGTCGAAAGAGCGGATATGCGGCAGGATTCCTTCCTCCATGCCGACGATAAAGACCACAGGATATTCGAGACCCTTTGCCTGGTGCAGCGTAATCAGGGTTACCGCATCCACGACATCATCCAGACCGTCTACGTCAGATACCAGCGTGACCCCTTCCAGAAATGCCGAGAGCGCCTCCACCGGTTCGAAATCGGAGTATTGCTTGGCAACCGTACGCAACTCCATTACGTTATCCCACCTGTCTTCCTCATCGGTCAGGCTTTTTATATAAGCTTTATAACCGGTTTTATTTACAATCTGGTCGAAAAGCTCATCGGGTTTCAATTCAAAGCTCATTTTAACTAATTCGTCTATCATGTTGTAAAAATCGACCAGCAGGCGCGCGCTGCGGCCGTTGAATGGGGTACTGGTAAAATTCTGTGATGTCGCCAGCGATTTCAAGGCCTGGTACTGGGAGATATTCATCGAAGACGCCCATTCGGTCAGCAAGCTGACCGTGCGGTCTCCGATACCGCGCTGAGGGATATTGATAATCCTTAAAAGACTGACCGTATCGCGCGGATTATGAATCAGTTTCAAATAGGCAATGATATCCTTGATTTCGCGTCTTTCATAGAATCGTGTGCCGGCTACCAGTTTATAGGGTGTCCCGTAGCGGATAAAGGCTTCTTCAAGAACACGGGACTGGGCATTGGTGCGGTACATCACGGCGCAATCCGAGAGCTTCGCTTCTCCCGTTTTCAACAGTCTCTCGACCTCCCTTACGACGAACTGCGCTTCTTCCTGCTGGGTAAAGGTTTCGATAATCTCGATTTTTCCGCCGGCTTCGTTATCCGTCCATAGTTCGGTTTTCTTGCGCTGGCTGTTGGAGGATATTACAGATGAAGCCGTTGCCAGGATGTTTTTAGTCGAGCGGTAATTCTGCTCCAGCATGACTGTTTTAGCATCCGGGAAATCCTTTTCGAAATCGAGGATATTGCGCACGTCCGCCGAGCGCCACGAGTATATCGACTGGTCGGGATCTCCTACGACGCAGATATTGCGATAACCGCCCGCCAGCAGTTTTACAAACTGATACTGCACGAGGTTGGTATCCTGGAATTCATCCACCATTATGTGCAGATAGCGGCTGCGATACTTTTCCAGTATTTCGGGATGCTTTTTAAACAGCTTTACCGTTTTTATCAACAGGTCGTCGAAATCGAGCGCATTGCTTTTTTCAAGCATCTGCTGGTACTTTTCGTATACCCGTCCGACAACCTCTTCGAAATAGCTGCCGCCCTGCTGTATGTACATTTCAGTGTTTAACATTCGGCTCTTGGCATTGCTGATGTGAGAAAGAATAGTGGATGCCGAATACTGCTTGGGGTCGAGATTCAAGGACTCGAAACACTTCTTTATCAAACTAAGCTGGTCGTCGTTATCATAAATCACAAAATCCTTTTCGACACCGATAGCCGCTCCATCCTGACGTAGTATGCGTACGCAGATAGCATGAAATGTCCCGATTGTTAGGTCTTTCACCGATGCGCTGACAAGGTTATTCAGGCGCATAACCATTTCCTTGGCTGCCTTGTTGGTAAACGTAACCGCCATAATGCGGTGCGGGCTAACGCCGCAAACGCGGATTAGATAGGCAATACGATGAGTAATAACGCGTGTCTTGCCGCTGCCGGGTCCGGCAATGATAAGCACGGGACCGTTAATGGCTTCGACGGCTTTTCTTTGTTCGGGATTTAATGCGGAAAGTATATCCATAAGTGCGTTAATTATAACACGCGGGGGCTGTTGAGGTCATTTTAACGATTGGTTTTAATTGTCTTTGCGAATCTTTACGAAGGAAAGTGAAGCAATCTCTACCGCTATTTATAATTCAGTTATTGGATTTGTTAAACAGGAGCAAAGAGTTTATTTTGTATAAATAACAATGAATTACTACCCACAGTCTAATCAATTATGACTTTTATAAAAAATAATTCGACGCCGTTATCACCCTAAAGGGTACTTCGGGTTCGATCCCGACCGGTCGGGATTTCGTTCCGAATTACGGAACTCAACATCCTTCATAACTTCTCTAATAATATCCGTTCGCCCTGAGCTATGTCGAAGGGTCAAACGAACGGCTTGAGGTTTTTATCCCCCACTCCACGGATGCTTCATTCGTCGCTCATGAATTCAGCATGACAAAATAATCGTCTTTGCGCGGAGTCCCTCTACAATGTCTTTCTGAGCGTAGCGAAGAATCTAATACAAATCAGAGAGGGACGACAAAGTCCCGATGAATCGGGATTTCATTCCGGCTCGCCGGAATTCAACACCTAGGGTTTGGGTTAAATACATTATCCCTCATCAGTCTCATATCATTCGACAGCTTCCCCCAAGGGAAGCCGTTTTTTAGTCCCGACCTGTCGTAAAAAAGGGTCAAACGAACGGAAGCAAACAAGTTATATAAATAATCCGGGTTATGAATAAAATAATTGCTTTAAATATACTCCTTCAACTCCGGCACCGCATCGATTAACTTCTCAAGCCCCACCTGCGAACCATCCATATCGAAAGCAATTATTTCTGATTCTTTAACAATGACCACATATACCGGTTTTTTTGTGCAAAAAGATGAAATCCTTTTCTTTTTGGAAAAACAATACGTACTAACCTGTACGACAGGTATAATTTTCAATCCCTCTATTTCAACCGGGGTATCGACGATTATTTCTTCCTTTTCCATCTTTCCGCCATCATTATCCGGATAGTTTTAAATACAGCACCGGAAAATATAAACCTGATTAAGGGAATAATGAACCTGATCGGGAAAAATCTCAATGCTCCTTCGCCGTAACCCTGCAATATAGCCTTGCCTTCGAATGAGGCATTGAAATTGATACGGCATTTTTCAAATGAATAAAATGTAAGGATTGGATAGACGGCAGCGCACAGATACCCCGTATCCGCAGGGTCATCGAACCCTGCCGTCATATCTATATCGATTTTCCTGATATTAATACGCCCCGAAATATCAATTATAAGCCGTTTTATTTGCCTTATTAATCCCTTAACAGGCAGTTGCTTTAATAATCCGAAGGAAAATTGTCTTTTCTTCTTTTTCTCAGGCTTTTCTTCAGGTTGTTTTAATTCTTTTTTAATCAGCCCGAAAAGCCAGCCGAAATATATGCTGAATTTACTCGTTTCGTAGCGTTCAATACGAAATAGAATATCAACAGGAATACTAAGAAGTACGATAATCAGGGCGACCAGGCAGGCGAGAGCAACAAGCACCCACAATTATTTTTCCTTCTTTTCCTCTTTCTTTTCCGGTTTGTTTCCCCAAACCTTCTCAACTATCTTGGGAGCCGTCTCAGTGATTTTTTCGATAGCGCCGGATACGCCGCTCATTACCGGTTCAACCTTGACACCTTCGTTGTTTATAACGATTACCGCAACAGGCTTTATACCGGCTCCGCCGCCGCTGCCTGCGCCTGACATTTCGCCTTTCTGCTTGCTGACACTAATTCCCGAATTCGAACCGGCGCCGAAACCGAATCCGACACTGATTAAAGGAATCAAGGTGTTGTCACCGACTACTATCGGGTCTCCGACCAGTGTCCTTGTATTGACCAGCCTTTCAATTTCACCCATGGTTGTTTTTACCAAACGCTCCAAATCATCCATGAATTTTTCCTCCTTTAATTTTTATTCAGGAATCCACATATAAGAGGTTATACCCTGTACGATATCGATGTCAATATCCCTTTATAACTATATAAAGCTGCATGCCATGTTAAATTCTTGTTAAAGATGCGTTATCTACCAGTATATGCGTTGACATTTATTATTGATTGGATTATTATATGCATATAAGCGCATATATAATTATTTAATCGGGAGAATGAGTATGCAGGATTTTATTAAAGCGACCGCGGCATTATCCGATATTACCCGTCTCAGGATATTAAATATTCTTTTAATCAGGGAATGCTGTGTCTGCGAGGTAATGCAGGCACTTGAAATATCGCAGACCAGGGCCTCGCGCAACCTTTCCATCCTCTACGATGCCGGATTTCTTAAACAGCGAAAAGAAGGTCTTTGGACGCATTATGCAGTCGATAGAGAAAAGCTGGTTGTAAGGGATAAAAAATATCTGGACTTTTTAATACAAGCGATATCGAATGCCCTTACCGATGATAATACGGCCAAATCCGATATCGCCCGCCTGGCAAAATCGAAGAAACTCAACCCGTCTTGTGCCTGAATCGATAATAAACCGGAGATGGTATAAATGACAGTATTTATAGAGCTTTTACAGGCAGGATGGAACGGGCTTCTGGAATACCTTTCAGCGCACGTAATAACCTGCCTTGTGCCTGCCTTATTTATCGCCGGAGCGATTTCGGCATTCGTTTCGCAGGCTACCGTACTGAAATATTTCGGAGCTAAAGCTAAAAAAGCAGTTGCTTACAGTGTAGCATCGGTATCGGGAGCAATACTTGCTGTTTGTTCCTGTACAGTTTTACCTCTTTTTGCCGGAATCTTTAAAAGGGGAGCCGGTTTAGGTCCGGCAATCGCTTTCCTGTTTTCAGGCCCTGCTATCAACGTTCTGGCAATCGTTTATTCTGCTAAGCTACTGGGATGGGATATCGGTATAGCCCGTATAATCGCCGCTATCATATTTTCTGTAGTTATCGGTTTGATAATGGCTTTCATCTATCGCAAAGATAAAATTAAAACCGATGTAGATGTCTTTTCAAACCTTGAAAAAGACCCCAATGCCAAGAGTATTTGGCAGCAGTTAGCCTTTATCGGGATACTAATAGGCATACTGGTTTTTGCCGCATCTCAAAACTGGATAGTAATGGGTATTTTCTTTATTATCCTTGGGATAATTCTATGGCGATGGTTTAAAAAAGGCGAAATCGTACAGTGGTTAAAAGAAACACTGCATTTTACCAGGCTGATAATCCCATGGCTGTTACTGGGTGTTTTTATTGCCGGCATTCTGGCATATCTCATCCCTCAGGAATGGGTTGTCGATTATGTAGGTGGTAACACCCTGTCAGGTAATTTCATTGCATCCATATTCGGCGCAGTAATGTACTTCGCTACGCTGACAGAAGTGCCCATCATCAGGGCTTTTATGGATTTGGGCATGGGTAAAGGCCCGGCGCTGGCATTACTTTTGGCCGGACCGTCTTTATCCCTGCCAGCAATGATTACTCTCAGCAGGATAATGGGTATAAAGAAAACCCTGACATATATATGCCTGGTCGTAGTTATGTCGACCCTAACAGGTCTTATTTTCGGATTTATTACTGTATAGAATACTAATAAAAAAGGAGTGATAGATGGAAATCAAGATTCTTGGAAGCGGATGTGCCAAGTGCCACCAGTTGGAACAAACCGTTAAAGAGGTCGTCAAAGAAATGGGCATCGATGCTGAAATATATTATGTTAAAAACATCGCCAGCATTATGGAATATCCGATTCTGACAACCCCGGGATTAGTCATAAACGAAAAAGTAGTCAGTTCGGGTAAAGTGCCGAGCAAGGCCGAGGTTACCGGTTTTATTACGATGGCACTGGATAATAAATAGAAAACAGTCTTTGCGAAATTCCGATTTATCGGGATGAAGCAATCTCTACAATACGGATTATTTTCCCTGCCAGCAATTTATCTTTAAAAAATCCGTTTTACAGCTGGTAGAAAATTATAACTAAGATTATAATCAGCGGTTGAGATTGCTTCGTCGTACTGAACAAGTTAGTACTCCTCGCAACGACGAAATAAATAATATCGTCTAAAATATAATAGCATAGTTTATTAAAGATGAAATTCTTTTATGAGTGTATAATCCATGAATACAAGCAAGGATAAAAAATATGTTCTTACCGACCACGCGCGACGAATTGAATAATCTGAAATGGGACAGACCGGATATCATACTGGTAACCGGAGACAGCTATATCGACAGCCCTTTTATCGGCATTGCGGTTATCGGAAAAGCGCTTGCCGATGCCGGATACCGCGTCGCCGTAATCGCCCAGCCGGATGTTCATTCGGAAAAAGATATCATAAGGCTGGGAGAACCGCTCCTGTTCTGGGGAGTCAGCAGCGGCAGTATCGATTCGATGATTGCCAACTATACTTCTTTAAAGAAAAAAAGGAAGAGTGATGATTACACCCCCGGGGGAATCAATAACAGGCGTCCCGACCGGGCGACGATTGTCTATACCAATTTAATCAAGCAGCATTTTAAGAATACAAAACCGATTTTACTGGGCGGCATCGAAGCCAGCCTGCGACGTATTGCCCATTACGACTACTGGTCGGATAGCATACGTTCCTCCATCCTCTTCGATGCAAAAGCGGATTACCTGCTCTACGGCATGGCGGATAAATCTGTATTACAATTTGCCGATGCCATAAAAAACGGTGATGATGCAAAAAATATCAGGGGACTGTGTTATATCGCAGGCAAAACGGATGATATTCCCAATGACTATCTGGAATTACCATCTTACGACATCGTTAAGACCGATAACAAAGCATTTATAAATATGTTCCATACGTTTTATCAAAATAACGACGCTTCGACTGCCAAAGGACTCTATCAAAAACATGGTACGCGCTATCTGGTTCACAATCCGCCCGCCCTGCCGCTTACACAGGAAGAACTGGACAAAGTATACGCTCTCGATTTCGAACGCGCCCAGCACCCCTATTACGAACGGCAGGGAAAAGTGAAGGCGCTGGAAACCATCCGTTTCTCTATATCGACGCATCGCGGCTGTTACGGCGAATGCAACTTCTGCGCCATTACCGTACATGAAGGACGAACCGTACAATGGCGCAGCCGGAAATCCATCCTCTCCGAAGCTGAAAAAATCGCCGCTTTGCCCGATTTCAAGGGATATATCGTGGATATGGGCGGACCAACCGCTAATATGTACGGCTACGAATGCGCTAAAAAACTCAAATCCGGAAGCTGTAAAGACAAACGCTGCCTGTACCCTGAGATTTGCCCGTCCATGAAAGTCAATCATAATCAGCAAATAGAACTGCTGCAAAAAGTCAGGCGCATCAAAGGCATCAAGAAGGTATTTGTGGCTTCGGGAATCCGCTATGATTTGCTGTTAAATGATGTACAATACGGTGAAAAATACCTCGATGAACTTGTGAAATACCATATTTCCGGGCAAATGAAAATTGCGCCCGAACATATCGAGGACAATGTATTGCACAGAATGGGTAAACCAGGCAAGACACTTCTCTTGCAGTTTAAGGAACTATTCGAAAAAATCAATCGCAAGGTTGGAAAAGAGCAATTCCTGACATACTATTTAATAGCCGCTCATCCCGGCTGCACGCTTAACGATATGAATAAGCTGAAACGCTTCACTTCGCGCGAGCTCAAAATGAACCCCGAACAGGTACAGATATTCTGCCCGGCTCCGTCCACCTATTCAGCATTGATGTACTATACGGAAATCGATCCGTTCACAAGCAAAAAGCTCTTTGTCGAAAAAGACTCGCGACGGAAAGAACTGCAAAAGGATATCGTAGTAAATAAATCCGACAGGAGAAATAAATGAATAAAACAATTTTATTCGTCTGCATCCATAACTCCGGCAGAAGCCAGATGGCAGAGGCCTTCTTTAATCAGATGGCAAAAGGTAAAGCACAGGCTCTATCTGCAGGAACCAAACCTTCCGATGAAGTCAATCCGGTAGTAATCGAAGCCATGAAGGAATCGGGAATAGACATCAGTAAAAATAAACCTAAAATACTGACGATGCAAATGGTTCAATCTGCCGGCATGATGATAACAATGGGCTGCGGCGCCGACACTGAAGGTGTCTGCCCCGCCAGATTTATAGAAACCGTAGACTGGGCACTGGAAGACCCCAAAGGAAAATCCATTGATGATGTGAGAAGGATTCGGGATGAGATAAAGAAAAGGGTTGCCGTTTTAATAGAGGAACTGGACTCTTTCCAGGGGAATTGAAAATGAAAGATTCAATAACAGAAAAATTATCATTTTTAGACCGATTTCTTACTTTGTGGATATTCCTTGCCATGGGAATCGGAGTCGGGCTGGGGTATTTCGTTCCGCAAGTCGGCGAAGCAATCAATCAACTCTCTATTGGAACCACGTCTATCCCAATTGCTATAGGTTTGATTTTAATGATGTATCCCCCGCTGGCTAAAGTCAGGTATGAGGAACTGTGCAAGGTCTTCCGCAACTGGCGTGTGCTTGGTATATCCCTTATCCAGAACTGGATTATCGGTCCGGTATTGATGTTCATACTGGCAATCGTCTTCCTCGGTTTTATATGGCCGTATCCCGATTATATGGTAGGCTTGATTATGATAGGGCTGGCACGCTGTATCGCCATGGTAATCGTCTGGAATACGCTCGCCAAGGGGGATAACGAATATGCGGCGGGACTGGTCGCCTTGAACTCCATTTTCCAGATACTCTTTTATGCCGTTTTTGCCTACGTATTTATTACCATACTGCCGACATGGTTCGGGCTTGAAGGTTCTATTGTACAGGTAACCATGTGGGAAATCGCGCAAAGCGTTCTTATTTACCTCGGCATCCCCTTTTTCGGCGGTATGCTGACCCGTTTCATCTTCCTTAAAACCAAAGGGAAAGAATGGTATGAGCAGAAATTCATACCTAAAATCAGCCCGATTACCCTGATAGCTCTGCTGTTTACAATAATAGTAATGTTTTCCTTAAAAGGCGATATAATAGTGCAGTTACCGTTGGATGTCGTTAAGATTGCGATTCCGCTGCTTATTTACTTCATTGCCATGTTTTTAATTGCTTTTTATATGGGTAAAAAAATCAAGGCAGGGTATGAAAAATCCACTACTATCGCTTTTACGGCTGCCAGTAATAACTTCGAGCTGGCGATTGCGGTTGCCGTTGCCGTTTTCGGCATCGGTTCGGGGCAGGCATTCGTAGCAGTCATCGGCCCCTTGGTCGAAGTGCCTGTAATGATAGGCTTGGTTAACGTTGCTCTTTATTTTAAAAAGAAATTCTTTTAATTTGATTAATGTTTTAATACTATTCAATATTTTTTAATTTTCTTTGCATTATCTATAAACACAGTGATATAATAATTGTAAGTTAAATAACACCTTTAACGCTGGTCCAGAGAGGCCGGCAAGGGTAATATGGATGTACGCGAGTTTACCTCTTGCTGGCAAAGTAACAGTAAGGGGTTTTTTTATGGCTAAAAAAATAATAATGAACGAAGCCGATATCAAGCGTACGCTGGCTCGTATTTCGCACGAAATCATCGAGCACAATAAGTCCACAAAAAATATCATCCTGGTCGGCATGCGCACACGCGGCGTTCCGCTGGCTCACCGATTGGCATCTAATATTGAGTCATTCGAAGGAATAAAAATCCAGGTCGGAATACTTGATTTCAGTCTTTACCGCGATGATATCTCCTCACATGACATCCCGCTGGTTATTAAAAGCACCGACATCCCGTCCAGTGTAGATGGAAAAATCATCGTACTTGTGGACGATGTTTTATATACCGGACGCAGCGCACGTGCAGCGCTGGATGCCGTTATCGACCTCGGACGTCCTCTTTCCATCCAGTTAGCTGTACTTGTCGATAGAGGACACAGGGAACTGCCGATACGCGCAGACTTCGTCGGCAAGAACATTCCCAGTTCCAGGGATGAAGAAATTCAGGTTCAGCTTTTAGAAACAGACGGCATCGATGAAGTAGCGATTATTCCCAAACCCGGAAGGGAGGGTTAGCCATGGAAGCCGTAAAACAAATTAAAGAAATCGAGGTTAAAACAGGGAATCCCCAGCCGGAGCAAAAAATATGGAAGCATAAGCACATCCTCGACCTCGATGATTTCACGCCTGCGGAAATCGACCTTGTTATGCAGACGACCGATGCCATGCATGAAATACTATCGAGACCTATAAAAAAGGTGCCGACGCTGCGCGGTAAAACAGTGGTAACTTTATTCTATGAAGCAAGCACACGCACGCGTTCTTCATTCGAACTGGCTGCCAAAAACCTGAGCGCCGATATCAGCAACCTGACGGTTTCCTCATCGAGCGTCACCAAGGGCGAAAGCTTAATCGATACGCTGGAAACCATGGAAGCACTCGGCGCCGACATCGTGGTAATGAGGCACCCCTGTTCGGGAGCTCCCAATCTGGCAGCGAAACACGTTAAAGCCAGCATCATAAATGCCGGCGACGGCTGGCACGCCCATCCAACGCAGGCGCTGCTGGATATGTACACGATGTTGAAATACAAGAACAGTATTAAAAATCTGAAGGTGGCAATTATCGGGGATATCATCCACAGCCGCGTCGCTCATTCCAATATCTGGAGCCTGACTAAAATGGGAGCCGATGTCACCATCTGCGGTCCTTCCACACTCATACCCAAAGGTATGGATAATCCGCAACCTTATTTCCCTGAAGTAAAGGTTACGACAGATATCGATAAGGCAATCAGGGATGCAGATGTGGTAATGGGGCTCAGGCTGCAGCTTGAAAGACAGCAAAGCGGATTGCTTCCCAGCATCCGCGAATATGCCAGGTTGTACCAGATCACCGAGGAACGTTTATCGAAAGCCGATAAGGATGTAATCGTGATGCATCCGGGACCCGTAAACGAAGATATAGAAATTTCGTCGGCGGTCGCTCACGGCACCAGGTCGGTAATTACGGAACAGGTAACCAACGGCGTAGCCGTGCGCATGGCATTGTTCTATCTGTTAGCCGGAGGCAGCCGCAATGAATAAACCGATGCTGATAAAAAACGGACGCATTATCGACCCCTCGCAGGAACTGGAAATGACGGGTGATTTACTGGCAACCGACGGCAAAATAAAAGAAGTCGCTGCGAGTATCAAAGAAATCCCTGCGGTCTGTAATATAATCGATGCGAAAGGAATGGTCGTCTGCCCCGGGTTTATCGATTTGCATTGCCATTTGAGGCAACCCGGATTCGAAGAAAAGGAAACCATCGCAACGGGAAGCAGAGCCGCCGCCAAAGGCGGTTTTACCACTATCTGCTGCATGCCAAATACCAATCCTGCGCTCGATAACAAGGCAACCATAGATTATATCAAGGCCGCATCAGCCGCCGATGCCTGCATCCGCGTCCTGCCGGTCGGCTGTATAACCAAAGGCCGGGCGGGGAAAGAACTTGCCGATATGGGTGAACTTTCCGAAGCCGGAGTTGTAGCCTTCAGCGATGACGGTTCAACTATCTCAGATTCACGCATAATGAAGCAAGCTCTCGAATACAGCCTGATGTTCGATTTGCCCGTAAGCGACCACTGCGAAGATGCCATACTCTCCGAAGGCGGACAAATCAATGAAGGGATAATCGCCACCAGGCTCGGGTTAAGAGGAATACCGAATGCCGCGGAAGAGAATATTATCGCCAGGGATATCGCTCTGGCTAAACTTACCGGAGCTAGAATCCATATCTGTCATGTCAGCACGGAGGGAGCAGTCGAACTCATCCGCAACGCCAAAAGGGACGGCGTTAAAATTACCGCCGAGGTAACACCGCATCACCTTACTATGGACGAGGAAATGGTGCTCGACTATGATACCAATGCCAAAGTAAATCCCCCGCTGCGCACTCGAAAGGATATCGAGGCGCTGATAAGAGGGCTTAAAGACGGCACTATCGACATCATTGCTACCGACCATGCCCCGCATACCGATAATGAAAAATTGTGTGAATTTTCTAAAGCTCCATTCGGAATCAGCGGTTTCGAAACTGCGCTGGGCAGCCTGATGAAACTGGTGCACAACGGCGATATCGCAATCAATCTGCTGATATCGATGTTGACTGCCGCTCCGGCAAGAATCATCGGCAACAGGCACGGCAAACTGGGGACATTGGAAGAAGGAACGATAGCGGATATCACAGTATTCGACCCCGACGCGGAATGGACGGTAAACGTCAGGGATTTTTATTCGAAAGGCAGAAATACCCCTCTTGACGGTCATCAGTTAAAGGGTAAGGTTATGGCAACATTATATAACGGAAAAATGGTTTACAAAGACAATTCGGTAAAACTAGGAGTTAAAGCGTGAACAAGAAAGCTATTCTGGTACTTGAAGACGGGTCGATTTTCGAGGGATATTCCTTCGGCTCTGATACGGAAACCTATGGAGAAGTGGTATTCAATACCAGTATGGCCGGTTACCAGGAAATTCTGACCGACCCGTCATATGCAGGGCAAATCGTAGTGCCGACCTACCCCATGATAGGCAACTACGGCGTCAATGACAACGACTTTGAATCCAAACGGATACAGGTCAGCGGATTCGTCGTCAGGGAAGAATGTGAAGAACCCAGTCATTACCAGAGCAAAATGACGATTCATGAATACCTGGCTGAGAACGGCATTGCCGGAATACATGGAATCGATACGCGGGCAATTACGCGGCTGCTGCGTTCATGCGGTGTTATGCGCGGCATTATAACCTGCGAAAAAACACCACAGCAGGCTTTAGCCGAAATAAAGTTAAAGCCGGATTACAGCAACACCGATTTTGTACACAAAGTTTCTTCACCTGATACTTACGATTGGCCGGCTCAAAATTGTACCGAAAGTGAGTATAACATTGCTGTTTTAGATTGCGGCTTGAAATTCAGCATACTGAGAAAGTTAAGCGCTATAAACTGCAATATAAAAGTCTTTCCGTGCGATACCCCGGCAAATGAAATCTTGAAGTTTAATCCGGACGGTATATTGCTTTCACCGGGGCCGGGAAATCCGGAACTGCTCGATTACATCGTCAACAATGTAAGGATACTCGCTGAAAAGAAACCTGTTATGGGTATCTGCCTCGGCAACCAGTTAATCGGCAGAGCCTTCGGTGCCAAGACTTTCAAACTGAAGTTCGGTCACCGCGGCGGCAATCATCCTGTTAAAGAACTGGCTAACGGCAGGATACATATTACGGCACAGAATCACGGCTTTGCCTTAGACCCGGATACTGTGGCATACGGGCTCGAAGTCAGTTTTATCAACCTTAATGACGGTACGGTCGAAGGCGTAAAGCATAAAGAACTGCCGATTTTCGGTATCCAGTATCATTCGGAGGCCTCGCCGGGCCCGCTGGATACTACCTACCTGTTTAAACAATTTTTAGCAATGATTGATAAGAGCAGATAAGTCACCCCTCCCTTTGACAAAGGGAGATTGAGAGGGATTTAGGAATTACACATACTGCAAACTTGAAAGGGAATTAAATGACTGAAAAACCTAAAAAAGTACTGATTATCGGTTCGGGTCCTATTGTTATAGGTCAGGCGGCAGAGTTCGATTACGCCGGAACACAGGCATGCAAGGCTATGCGCGAAGAGGGCATTATATCGGTTCTCGTTAACTCGAATCCTGCAACCATCATGACCGACGAGGATATTGCCGATATCGTATATATAGAACCTCTGACGGTCGAGGTCATTACGCGAATTATAGAGAAAGAACGTCCCGACGGATTATTACCGACGCTTGGCGGACAAACCGGACTGAATATGGCGGTAGACCTGGACAACGCCGGAGTACTTAAAAAATATAATGTCAGGTCGCTGGGAACGCCGATTGAAGCGATTCGCAAAGGCGAAGACCGTGAACTATTCAAGGAAATGCTTGAGGAAATCGGCGAACCGGTGCCTCCCAGCGCTACTGTAACGAACCTTAAGGAAGCTCGCGAAGTAGCACAGAGACTGGGATTACCGCTTGTTATCCGTCCGGCTTATACCCTGGGGGGTACGGGCGGCGGTTTTGCCAATACATGGGAACAGTTCGATGAAGTTGTTACTACGGGACTAAATGCCAGCCCGATTCACCAGGTACTTCTGGAAATATCTCTGGTCGGCTGGAAGGAAATCGAATACGAGGTTATGCGCGACGGGGCTAATAACTGTATTACGATCTGCAATATGGAAAATATCGACCCTATGGGTGTGCATACCGGCGACAGCATCGTCGTCGCTCCCACCCAGACGCTTACCAATAAAGAATGCCAGATGTTGAGAACCGCCAGTCTCAAGATAATACGCGCACTGGGTGTGGAAGGCGGATGCAACGTGCAGTTTGCCCTCGACCCGAAGAGCGATAAATACTATGTAATCGAAGTAAATCCGCGTGTCAGCCGCAGTTCGGCGCTTGCCAGCAAGGCTACAGGATATCCTATAGCACGGGTTGCTTCAAAGATTGCCATCGGCAAAAGGCTGGATGAAATTCCAAATGCCGTTACCGGAAAAACAATGGCTTCATTCGAACCTTCTATCGACTATATCGTAGCCAAAATCCCCCGCTGGCCGTTCGATAAATTCGAGTCGGGCGACCGGGTTATCGGTACGCAAATGAAAGCTACCGGTGAAGTAATGGCCATCGACAGGTGTTTCGAAGCCGCTATCCAAAAAGCCGTGCGCTCCCTTGAATTCGGCAAACGCTCTCTTTTATGGGAAGACCCCAAATGGGAGCTGACGGACGATATAAAATCATATCCCCTTTATCCCAACGACCTCAGGTTATGGGCGGTCATGGCTGCGCTTCGCAGAGGCAAGACTGTGGAAGAAATTGCCGGACGCACCGGATATGACCTGTGGTTCCTGAAAAAGTTGAGAAATATTGTCGACATGGAAAAGAGATTACTATCAGAATCGTTGACGCCGGAGCTTTTATGGCAGGCAAAACGGCTCGGTTTCTCAGATAGCCAAATCGGGACTTTGGCAGACAGGCTTACAGCCCAAGTGAGGCAATTGCGGAATGACTGGGGGATGCGCCCCGTTTACAAGATGGTCGATACCTGCGCCGCAGAATTCGATGCCGCCACCCCCTATTTCTACAGCAGCTACGAAAAAGAAAACGAAGCTGTTACAGAACATCGCAACAAGGCGATAGTTATCGGCAGCGGTCCCATCCGTATCGGACAGGGCATCGAATTCGATTATTGCAGCGTGCATTCAGCCTGGGCACTGCAAAAGGCCGGCTTTCAGAGCATTATGGTAAATTCCAACCCGGAAACTGTCTCGACCGACTTCGATACCAGCGACCGGCTGTACTTCGAAGCGCTCGACGAAGAAAGCATGAGAGACATCATCGAAAATGAAGGGTATTTTATCAATTCAGATAATCCTGATATAACAGAACCTCCCTGTATCGTCCAGTTCGGCGGGCAGACTGCAATAAATCTGGCTACACCGCTTACGCGAGCGGGGCTGCCGCTTATCGGTTCGACTTCTGAAACAATCGACCTGGCTGAAGACCGGAAGAGATTCGAGCACTTCTTAAGTGAACTGGGGATTCCACAGGCACCGGGGGCTGCGGTTACCACAGTCGAAGAGGCAATAAAAATCGCCGAACTTATCGGCTACCCTGTACTTGTGCGTCCCAGCTATGTTCTCGGCGGCAGAGCCATGGAAATCGTGCATAATGTTAATGAACTCGCGCGTTATGTAAAACTGGCAGCCGACCTGGATACCGGTCACCCTGTACTTATCGATAAATACCTGCTTGGCAAAGAGTGTGAAATCGATGCTATCGGCGATGGCGAGAGTGTCTTTATCCCCGGCATCATGGAACACATCGAAAGAGCCGGTGTGCACAGCGGCGATTCGATGGCGATTTATCCGGCTATCAAGCTGACTAAAAACGAAATCGATACCATTGTTGACTACTCGGTTCGCATCGGACTGGCCCTCGGCATCAGAGGGTTGATGAATATCCAGTTCGATGTTGTCAGGGACAGCGCCGGAAAATCCAAGATATATGTTCTCGAAGTCAATCCGCGCGCCAGCCGTACCGTACCTTTTATATCCAAGGTTACCGGTATACCCATTGTAGATGTCGCAACAAGAGTTATGTTAGGACAAAGCCTTAAGGAACAGGGTTTCCAGACAGGGTTATTCCCCAGCAAGAAATTGATTGCTATCAAAGCCCCGGTATTTTCGATGTCGAAGCTGTTGGGAGTGGATACCTATCTGGGACCGGAAATGAAATCTACCGGTGAGGTTATGGGAATTGATACCACTTTTAACGGTGCGCTGATTAAAGCTCTTATGGCAGCGGGTTTGATGCTTCCGGAAAAAGGCAGCATGCTTTTCAGCATTGCAGACCGCGATAAGGCCGAAGCGCTCCCGATTATAAGAAATTTCCATGATGCCGGATTCAAGCTCTATGCAACCGAGGGCACATCGGAACTTTTGCGCAACGCCGGATTATCCGTATCCATGATTACCAAAAAACTGGATGAAGGGCATCCCAATGTAATCGACATCATTCAGGACGGAACGGTAAACGGGGTAATTAATACCATAACCGGCGGCAGGGTTTCACTGAGAGACGGCTTCCACATCCGGCGTGCCGCCGCTGAGAGGCGTATACCCTGCTTTACTTCACTGGACACCGCCAGAGCGGTCGCCGAAGTGCTGGTCAACGGACAATACAACTATAATGTATTATCCATGCCGGAATACCGCAACCGTTAAATAATAGTCCTACAGGAGTATGAAATAGACAGCAAAACTCTAAATAACGCCGTGCATTCGATATGCAACGTCATTTCCAACGATGAGATAATGCCTGGAGTGTTTCTGATGTGGATGGAAGCCCCGACCATCACAGGCAAGGCAAAACCCGGGCAATTTGCAATGATACTATGCGGCGACGAACCTCTGCTTCGCAGACCGATCAGCATTCACCGGGTCGAAGGGAGCAAACTGGCAGTTTTATATGCCAGATTAGGCAGCGGCACCCAATGGCTTTCAAAGCAGAAGGAACACACCTCAATTGACATCCTGGGGCCTCTGGGGAACGGTTATACGGTTCGTGACGAAGATAAAAACCTGCTGCTTATTGCCGGGGGAATGGGCATTGCTCCGTTAACTTTCCTGGCAGAAACCGCTGTAAATCATGATAAAAAGGTTACACTGCTACTCGGCGCACAGAAAAAAGATTTGGTGTTTCCAAATAATTTAATTCCCCCGGGAATTGACTGCATCATAACAACTGATGACGGTTCGACGGGTATTAAAGGTAGAACGACCGATATGCTATCTGCTTACCTTGATAAAGCAGACCTGGTATTTGCCTGCGGCCCGGCGCCAATGTACCGCACAATATATAAAAATAACCTCTTAAAAAATAAACCCTGCCAGGTTTCGCTGGAAGTCCGTATGGCGTGCGGTATGGGCGCCTGCTACGGATGTACAATCAAGACGAAAAACGGATTAAAACAGGTTTGCCACGACGGCCCGGTTTTCGACTTCCACGATGTGTTATGGGATGAACTGGTTGATATTTAAACCGGTTTATATATAATACCTGAAAATACAGGAGGCGTATTTATGTCGGCTTTATTTAAAGGTTTAACCACCGCAGTTATCTGGATTCTGTTTATTTTCGGCGTTTTAAGATTGGTAATCGGGCTGGTTATGGCATTTTCAACCGGCCCCGATACGGCAGCTATCGAAAACTATCTGGATTTCTTTGTAGGCATTTGCAGCCTGACATTATCGGTCGTGGTTATGAAGTTGCGACAGTCGATGCTATAGATAATTTTCAGTATAATTAATCTGCTTTGTCGGCAAGGAATTTAATTATTCTATCGACGTACTCTTCGGGATAAGTCATGTAAGATTGGCTGTGTTTAGCCCCGTCCGCTATCCATATCTCATCCAGCGGATTACTGGATGCATTCAGCAAACTGTATGCATCATAAGGCGGTACCGATTTATCTTGCGAACCGTTAATGAAAAATATGGGGCAGTTTATATAAGGCACTTTGTCGATTGCGCTTTCTTTATCCAACCCGAAGAATAGCCTCCCCATTATTACCGCTCCCGGTCTGAAAATGGCAAACGGACGGAATGCGTGCGCCATTACCCTTTCCGCCATTAGTGGGATACTTTTAAAACAACTGTCGCAAATTATCGCCTTGATATCTTCATTTTCTCTGGCGGAAGCAATAGCCGCTGTGGCTCCGATAGATACTCCGAGCAAAATGATTTGTTCCCCGTCTCCGTTCCTGCCCCTTATATATTCAATCGCCCCGCCGAAATCCCTTCCCAGTATGGAACGCTGACTTAACCTCGCCGCCTGAGATTGCCCGCAGCCCCTTCTTTCGAAAACCAGAACATTATAACCCCTTTTCGCCAAGTCCAGGCATAATTCAAGCATTTTTGTGGAGCGGTCTTCTCTTGTCTGCTTCCCGCCCGGCATGGCAATAATCGTTTTATTGCTGCCCGCCGGAATATACCATCCCTTTAAAAGGAGACTATCGGTTTTACTGTAAAAAGAGACATCTTCGTACGGCAGTCCGAAATAGGCAGGGGTCATCGTAACCGCCCTTCTCAAGCTCATGGCAATTCCGTTTGCTATCAAGAAAGACGTCAGCAAATACAAGAATATTACTCCTGCAATTATCCATATCGCAATATACATTGTCATTCTCAACCATATTATATAAGCAATTATGTTATATAAGAACCGATTAATCAAGTGTTTTTCACATTTTGCCATTATTTGAGTTCGCAGCTATAATCTTTTATATATTACCGGGAGGTACTGATATGACCGATACAATAAAAATTGCCGCGGTTCAGATGGAACCCAAATTAAAGCAAAACAAATATAATCTCGATAATATGATATCGAAAATAAAGACCGCCGCGGAAGCGGGCGCGCAGCTTATCGTATTTCCCGAATGCGCCCTTTCCGGCTATATGTTTAACAGTCTCGATGAAGCGCTGCCTTATATGGAGACCATACCGGGACCGTTTACCGATGAGCTTGCAAATCAGGCTAATAACCTCAACGTACACATCATCGCCGGACTGCTGGAAAAAGACGGGGAAAGGTATTTCAATGCTTCGGTGTTAATCAGCCCGAATGGTCTTATCGGCAAGTACCGCAAGATTCATCTGCCATTTTTGGGTATCGATAAATATATCGATAAGGGAGACCAACCGTTCGAGGTCTATAATACATCAATCGGAAATATCGGCATGCACATCTGTTACGACTGCAATTTCCCGGAATGCGCACGTGTTATGGCGCTTCTGGGAGCGGATATCCTGGTGCTGCCGACCAACTGGCCCCAAGGAAGGCAAAAAATAGCGGAACATGTCGTCTTATGCCGCGCCTATGAAAACAAGGTTAATTTTATTGCCGCAAACCGCACCGGAATCGAACGTGATGCCAGGTTTATCGGTTTGAGCAGAATCATCGATACGCGGGGAGACATCGTGGCCGCAGCTACCGGTGACACTGAACAAATAGTATACGGAGATGTCAGCCTTTCCGAAGCGCGCCAAAAACAGATAATTTTTAAAACCCGTGAATTCGAAATCAACTTTTTTGCCGATAGAAGACCGGAGTATTACAGCATAATAACGGATAAAAGCGACCGGAGAGAATAATCCACCCACAGGTATGTATACTTGGATTCGGTATAAATCCTTACTATATCTGCAATTTATATTCTATATCGAATACACTGACGACTTGTAGCCTAATCCATAATTAGTTGGCGGATTGTTCGACAAGTTGCGAAAGATTTTCCATCTCTCCGATAGATTGTATCCCGTTTAATAAAACCTCATATCCGCACAGAAAACAATGTTCCGAAATTATCCCTTCATCGTTTTCCAGATACAGACTCCTGCTGCCGCACTTGGGGCAGTTTTTCACCTTGTTTTTACGCATATAACCATTGCTCCTGCAAAAATTTATTCAGTATGTGCTGCCTGATTTTTTACAAGATGTTATTTTACTCCATGTTATAAAATTTGCCAAGTCCGGCAATAAATACGATGCACTAAAATAATTCACTTAAAGCAAATATTGCCCTATAATATCGATATGATTAAAAATAAAACCTTTCATATGGTATCGCTCGGTTGCGACAAGAATGCCGTCGATGCCGATTCGATGTCGCAGCTTTTAATCGATTCCGGATATGAACCTGTTGCAGATTTTAAGAAGGCGCATGTAATAATTGTTAACACCTGCGGCTTCATCGGTTCTTCGAAAGAGGAATCGTATAATACACTGGAAAAGTTTTCCGCTAAAAAGAAGAGCGGACAGATACTCATCGCTGCCGGCTGCCTGACCCAGCGATACGGACAGGATGTTTCCGGTCGTGTAAAAGATATCGACGGCATAATCGGCACGCGCCGCTGGATGGATATTATCGATGTTATCGATAATATCACTGACGAAAATAAATCAATACCATATTGCCATCTGCCGGATACTGCCGCTACCGTCGGAACTGATGAGGGAAACACTATACGAGTTTCTGTTCAAGGCGCCAGCGCCTATTTAAAGATTGCCGACGGCTGCCGCTGTTCCTGCGCTTACTGCATAATCCCGAAGATTAAGGGGCCGCTAATCAGCCGCCCGATGGACAAGATTCTGGCGGAAGCACGTCTTTTGCAGGAAGAAGGCATGCGCGAAATTATACTGATTGCACAGAATACCACCGATTACGGTTACGACCTCGGAATTAAAAACGGGCTGGCTACCCTTTTAAAACAAATGACTGTCAGCGTTCCCGATATCAACTGGATACGCATTCTTTATGCCTATCCCGGATATGTTACCGACCAATTAATCGAGATTATGGCAACGAACAAGCAAATCGTTCCCTATCTCGACCTGCCATTGCAGCATGCCCACCCGGCGATATTAAAAAGAATGCAGCGCCCCGCTAACATCGACTGGGTATACAGGACTCTCGAAAAAATGCGCCAAGCTATTCCGGAGATGGCTTTACGCACCACGTTTATAGTTGGCTACCCCGGTGAAACCGATGACGAGTTCCAGACACTGCTCGATTTTGTCGAGGAGATACGCTTTGATAAATTGGGCGCATTTAAATACTCGTTTGAAGAAGGAACGCCGGCGGAACCGCTGGGAGATCCTATTCCCGACGAAGTTAAAGAAAACCGTTTAATGAGATTGATGGAAAAACAACAGCGTATATCGTTGGAGCGCAACAGGTCTTTTATCGGGCGCAACCTGGATGTGCTTATCGAAGGGACGGGGAAAGATATCTCCATAGGACGCAGTTACCGCGACGCCCCCAAGATTGACGGGCTGGTACTGGTAAGAGGGGAACACAAGCCTGGATACATGATTTCCGTTCATATAGAAAAGGCTATGGAATACGACCTTATGGGAACAATAAATACTGAGGCAAATGATATTTCCCGTTAAAAATATCCCGGAATAGAACTGTCATACTATCCCGGGATACGGTTTTCCGGATATAACTGAAACCAGCTAATCTAAATTGCCCTAAAAATTTATCATCAATGGCGTATTTTATTCAACAAGGTCGCCGACAGTAACCTCATGATTTTTAACATTATCACCGGCAAGGGGCTTAAAGGATAATTTAAATTGACGGTTAGTACCCGGTTCCAAATCCTTTACCGGAATAACTTTTGTCCCGATACCTTCTTTATCCTCGTTGAAGAACTTAACTATGAGAGCGGCATCGGCTTTTTCCGCACTGATATTCTTGCAAATTATAGTAACTTCCTTATCGCCACCGACCGCTTTCATATCGCTTTGTACAATCTGCACTTTCTCCACGTCGGTCGTCATAACGCGAGATATCCTGGCGTTGTAACTCTGTATTTTGAAACTCTCGCCTGACATAGGCACCGTAATCAATATGCCGCGGCTGCTACCCGGCAATAAATTCGTTTCCTTATGATTAGTTACATTTATAATATTTCCTTCACCGTCAAAAAAAGTACACTCGAACAGCAACGTAGCAATAACACTACCGGAAATATTTTTTATACCGCATTCGAGACCTTCCAATATGGCATTATCCATATATTTGAGTTCGTGCTTCGTGATCAATATCATATCGTTGCCGGAGACTGACGGCCTGGGAACCATTACAATATCCCTGACCTTTACACTGTAGTTCTCGACCGGTTTAGTTGTATCTTCCTTGTAAACCAAGCGCACCGTACGTATGCCGCTGGGCGCTAAACCGGATACCTTCTGCTCTACAGTATCAATAACATTGCCGTCTTTATCGGAAAACACAGCTTCGAAAACAACGCTCCCTACCGCTCTATCCATAACATTTTTGATGTTAAGTTCGATAACTATTCTGCTGCTACCGCTTTCATCATCCTCTTTGAAAATATTATGGTCAAGTATGGCAATTTTATTTTCTTCCGGAACTGCTTGCCTGGATTCTTTCGCAGTCTCTTTGCATTTGTTATTTGCATCTTTTGCTGTTTTATCCATTTTTGCTTTCCGCTCCCTTGATAATATTATATTTTCGTGTTCGAGTTTAGAGCATTATTCAGGTTGTGTCAAAATCCTTGTCGATAATACAAACTGATACGATTTTATTCTTTATAAAAATATTGTCCGATAAACGAATTGCGGCATATGACGTATAATCCGATGCCCTGATGCAAATTCGTCGGGGCATCGATTGCGTGCTTTATTTTAACTGGGTCGAAAGGAATATCTGCGCTCCCAGTTGATTGATACCATCCTGAACTTCTTCGATATTGTCTATATGACGGTCTTCGTCCTGCAAAATAGACTGCAAAAGTTCACGCGTGGCATAATCCATAGCTTCGGCACATATTACAATCGCCTCATTATATGCTTTTATGGCATCCTCTTCAGCTTTATGGTCATTGGAGAACATTTTGGGAACGTCAGAACCGATATAGATACCCTTCAAATTATTGACGACGGGAACTCCTTCAAGGAAAAGAATGCGTCCGATGAGCTTTTCGGCATGTTTCATTTCTTCGATAGCGCGTTTCTGAATTACGCCACCCAGCTTGTCATAGCCCCAATTTTCGCACATCTCGGCATGCACCATATATTGATTAACCGCTGTTAGTTCATCCGCCAACAATGAGTTTAAAACCGTAATCACTTTTGTCGAACCTTTCATTGCTGCTTAGTCCTCCCTTTAACAAAATTAAACCGACAACCGTGCCTGTGCTTTTCTGTTCCGACTAATATTATACTATATTTCAAACTGTTTTATGACGCATTTTAACAGATTATTTATACACAAGATGATAAATGCAGGAATTTTTGCCCCTTCAGCCGTAATTTACACCCAGATAGCAATACTAATTTAACGTTGATATATATTGCTGATATTTTTAGAGAAAGCATCGAAAATATCGTCGCACATCAGCCACAAAGAAAATCCTTTTTCCACCATCCAAAAAAAAGGTGCTTCAATATGCGGATTTCTATTTCAATTCACTTGTAAACTGTATTTTCAGGCGGTAGATTACATCCCCATAATGCTGTAGCCGCAATCTACATAAATAACCTGCCCCGTAATACCGGATGAACCATCGCAAGCCAGAAATACCGCCGTCTCGCCGATTTCCTCCGGCAGAACATTCCTTTTTAAGGGGGAGTGATTCTCGCAGTGGTCAAGCATTGTATGGAAATCGTTAATGCCGCGGGCGGCAAGCGTATTAACAGGTCCTGCACTGATGCAATTAACACGTATTTTTTTTGTTCCGAGGTCGTAAGCCAGATACCTGGTCGAGGCTTCAAGCGCTGCTTTGGCAACTCCCATCACGTTATAATGCGGGAAAACCTTTTCCGAACCATAGTAACTCATGGCTATGATACTGCCGCCGTTTTTCATCAGCGGGGCAGCGGCCTGCGCCAGCGCTGTCAGTGAATACGCGCTTATTTCAAGAGCAGTATTAAAACTCTCCCTGCTCGTACTTATAAATTCCCCGTCAAGCGCTTCACGGGGCGCATAAGCAACCGAATGAAGCACCATATCGCATCTACCGAAGTGCTCCTCAATATACTGAAATACCGAAGCGATTTCATCATCTTTGGTAACATCGCATTGCAGGATAACTGAGCCGGAATCCAACGTCTCGACCAATTCCTGGATATTCTTTTTAAATCGCTCCCCCTGATAGGTAAAAACCAGGGTTGCACTTTCTCTATGCCATGCTTTGGCTATCGCCCATGCAATGGAGTATTTGTTGGCAACTCCGAATACCAGCCCTATCTTACCTTCCAATTGCGGCATATGTTCCCCCAAATTATTGTGTGTTTAACGATGTCTTATGTGAATATTTAATAAAACGGTAACTTCTATAGTTTTTTTGCGAACTTATAATTGAAAACAAAAAAGAACAGGAAAGAATAAAATGTTCCATCTTCGATTATTTTACAAATAATATAATATGCGCTTATACATTGTAAAGTATAGCTGTAAAATACATACGCAATATCGCCTGATTTCAGAAGGATTTGTGATGTAGCGATTCAAACTGTATAATATTCTGTCAGGTGATTGAAACTGGCAAGCCGTATTTATTTTTCAATCGATTTATAAGGCCTGATATTTTTAACACAACTCCAGTATCCTTCCTTTAAACCGGTATACGACAAAATAAACGCTTAAATACAGTTGTATTATACTTACGGAGGTATAATTTATGAGCCTCGGGTTAAAAATGCCGAAACTGCAAATCGGCGACTTAACAGCTAATATTCCCATTGTTCAAGGTGGAATGGGTATTGGTATTTCAATGTCGAATCTTGCCGCCGCCGTTGCCAATGAAGGCGGCATCGGTGTTATCTCCGCCAGCGGAGTCGGCTTATACGAAACCGATTTTAACAGTAATTTCACAGAAGCCAATAGGCGCGCTCTAAGAAATGAGATTAAAAAAGCCAGGCAAATGACAAAAGGTGTTATCGGCCTCAATATAATGGTTGCCTTTAAAGACTATCTCGACCTTATTAAAACTGCCGTCGAGGAATTCGTGGATGTCATATTTATCGGCGCGGGACTTCCCTTAAACATCCCCGATTCCTTAATTCCCGGAAAACAGGATAATATTAAAACAAAAATCGCGCCTATCGTATCTTCGGGCAAGGCTGCCAACCTGATTTTCCGCTATTGGCAAAGTCATTTTAACCGTGTACCGGACGCCGTAGTAGTTGAAGGCCCCATGGCAGGAGGACATCTCGGGTTTAAAAATGAACAGATTGACGACCCGAAATACTGTCTGGAAAACCTGGTATCCGACGTTATAAGTGAAGTAAAACCCTATGAATCATATGCAAATGCGGCTATTCCGGTAATTGCAGCCGGAGGTATTTATACAGGAGCCGATATCCACAGGTTCATCAGTTCCGGTGCACAGGGTGTTCAAATGGCCACCAGATTTGTGGCAACTCACGAATGCGATGCATCTAAGGATTTCAAAGATACGTATATAAAATGCAAAAAAGAAGACTTGAAGATAATCAAAAGCCCGGCAGGCTTACCGGGAAGAGCGATAAAAAACAAATTCCTCGAAGATGTGGAGCTCGGTAAAAAAGTGCCTTCAAAGTGCAGATGGCGATGCCTTACGACCTGTACTTTCCAAAACTCGCCCTATTGTATTTGCGATGCACTGGTTAATGCGCAAAAAGGAAACTTGAACGACGGATATGCCTTTGCAGGCGCCAATGCTTACCGCGTGGATTCCATCATGTCTGTAAAAGAGCTGATAGCAACTCTGGTTGAAGAATACAGACAGGCTGCAGGTAATAAACCGGCTTTATAACGGTATATTGCCGTGTTTTCTCGACGGGATTCTTTTGGCTTTATTTTGCAGCATTTCGAGAGCCGTAATTATTTTAATCCTGGTTTCAGCAGGGTCGATTACATCGTCGATATATCCGCGGGCGGCAGCCACATACGGGTTGCTGAATTTTTCCTTGTAATCGTTTACAAGTTTCTGCGTCGTTTCACCCGGTTTATCCGATGCCGCAATTTCTTTCCGGCAGATAATATTCACAGCTCCTTCCGCTCCCATCACCGCAATTTCCGCCGTTGGCCAGGCAATGTTAATATCGCCGCCGAGATGTTTGGAACTCATAACTATATATGCCCCGCCGTATGCTTTTCGCGTAATAACCGTAACCTTGGGGACTGTAGCTTCGGCATATGCGAAAATTAATTTTGCGCCATGGCGGATTATTCCGCCGTGTTCCTGAGCCTGCCCCGGCATAAATCCGGGAACATCTACAAGACTGACTATCGGAATATTGAAAGCGTCACAGAAACGAACGAATCTGGATGCCTTGACAGAAGCGTCGATATCGATAACGCCTGCCATATAATTCGGCTGCTGGGCAATAATGCCTGCCGTTTTACCAGCGAACCTGGCAAAACCGACGATGATATTGGGCGCAAACTGTTGATGAATCTCGATAAAATCGCCGCTGTCTATAATACTGGAAATCAGTATTTTCATATCATAGGCTTTTTTAGGGTCGTCGGGAATCAAATCCTTTAAACTGTAATCGACACGTTTGGGGTCGTCCGGGGATGCATAAACTACCGGCTTCGATTCCCAGTTCTGCGGCAGAAAACTGAAAAGATGGCGCACTTTATTAAAACAGTCATTTTCGCTGTCGCAAATAAAGTGCGCAACGCCGCTTTTACGGGCATGAACTTCAGCCCCGCCGAGTTCCTGGTGAGTCAATTCTTCGTGCGTAACCGCTTTTACCACGTCAGGGCCCGTAATATACATCTGGCTTATGCCTTTAACCGTAAAAATGAAATCGGTTATAGCAGGGCAATAAACCGCCCCTCCCGCGCTCGGGCCTACGACAATGGAAATCTGCGGCACAACACCCGAACATAATGTGTTATATAAAAGCATATCCCCCACACCGCAGAGGCTGTCTACGCCTTCCTGAATGCGCGCTCCCCCGGAATCGAAGATGGCAATTACAGGCGCTTTGTTATCCAGCGCCAGTTCCATAACCTGTCGTACTTTTTGCCCCACCGCCTCCGAAATCGAACCGCCGAGTACGGTGAAGTCCTGGGAGTATATAAAAACAGGCCTTCCGTCGATTTTACCGCTTCCCGTAACCACAGCATCGCCCGGACAGATATTGTCGTCAGCCACTGTATCGCACTGGCGGGGTTTGATGAAACAACCCAGTTCACAGAAACTGTCGGGGTCAAGGAGAAGATCAATACGTTGCCTTGCAGTCAATTTCCCTCTTGCCTGCTGCTGTTTATTACGTTCTATCCCGCCGCCTTCCAATGCTTTTTGTTTTAAGACGGCAAGTTTTTTTATTTTATCTTTAGTTGTCAATTCATTTCTCCAAATTTATATTTGAAAGCGAGTGTGGATTGAATTCAATATCAAATTAAATCGATTTTATTCCCTGGCCGGTAAAACAACGACGGCAGTGCCTGTCAATGTTTTTTCCCCGCCCGGATTCTCAGCCCATATCTTCAACGATACTAGATTTTCGCCTCCGTCTGTTTGCTTATTGATTACCACCCCACCGCATGTTATGGTTTCACCGGGAATATTCATTCCCCGGTAGGTAACGGTAAACTTCTTCAATTGTCCCTTTTCGCCTATCCAATCGGTTAACATTTGACCTAAATAACAAGCGGCCAGTTGCCCGTGCACGATAACTCCCGGTAAATTATGCTCTATGGCATAATCCTTATCGTAGTGAATCGGATTATAATCGCCAGAAGCCCCGGCCCATTTTACAAGCTGCATTTTATCCGGGGTTTTAATCAACGTTGGGATATCGCTGCCCGGGATGATATCTTCATAATACAGTTGTTTATCCATAACTTATATTTTATTCAGTAAATAATAGCCAGCTGCCGACATACTGATGTCAATTCGTGCCTTTGGTTTCTGCATCTAATCTCGAAGTTGATGAACAATGTCTGCCCGGTCTTCCCTTCGCGTTCGCGGATATTGGTAATGCACATTTCTGTTGTAAGGGTATCACCGGCTACGATGGGTAGATAGCTCTCGAGTTCCGTACTGCCGTGAAGAATGGTCAGTGAAAGCTCTTTGTTCAACTCCTGTATCATATGGTCGAAACCAAGTATGAGGGAAAAGGCGGGAGGAGCAATAAGCTGCCCGTTATCATTTCGCCACTTGGAACTGCCGTCTCCGACAGCCTGCAAAAAACGTTCTATCGTCCCGTTTTCGACATTATAAACAATCGGGGGATACGGGATGCCGCTAAGCTTTTTTATTTCCTCAAATACTTGCGAAGAATTCGCCATAAATCTATTCCCCGTAAAGTTTTTAGAGTTTAATTCAATAGTAAAGATGTTATCGACAGACTTTATTAACCGTCTGCAAAAAAGCCCCTTCTTTACATTAAAAGCACCTGATTATTCCTTGTTTAATTCGCTAATCTTCCGGCAGATATTTCCTTCTGCGGTGCGTTTTGCAAGGCCGATAGCATTTTTTATTGCCTTGGCGCGCGAACGGCCGTGAGAAACTATGACATTGCCTTTTACCCCGAGAAGACAGGCGCCCCCGTATTCGCGAAAATCCATACTTTTGACAAGAAATCCGAGACCCACATCCGCAAGCAGGGCGCGCCCGTGCAACCTGTAACTGCCGTCGTGTTCCGATTTCGACTGGCGGAGCTTAATAAAGGAATCTCCCAGCCCTTCTACTGTTTTTAGAATGATATTGCCGGTAAACCCGTCGGTAACGATAACATCCGCCATACCGGTAGCCAGGTCATTGCCTTCGATATTGCCGATAAAATTGAGACTGGATGCTTTTAGTAGAGCATGACTCTCAAGCGTCAAACGATTGCCTTTTGTTTCTTCCTCTCCATTGCTGACCAAACCGACACGGGGGTTATCGATACCGAATAGATGTCTTGCATAGATTTCACCCAGTTGGGCAAATTGAAGCAGGTTGAAAGGGCGGCAATCCGCATTGGCTCCGACATCCAGGAGTATCGCCGGATTCGAACGATTCAGTTCAACAAGGCTTGCCAGCGCCGGACGTTCGATATTTTCTATCCTTCCCAGAATAAAAAGCGAAGCGCACAGCACCGCACCCGTGCTCCCGGCAGATATAAAAGCATCCCCGTCACCCTTTTTTAAATGATTGATTCCCGCCACTATAGATGACTGCGGTTTCTTTTTTACAGCTTCTACAGGGTGTTCGTGAAATTCAATCGTCTGCGGCGCATCGATAATCGTAATATTATGTTTTGTTAAGTGTTTACCGACAAGAACGTGCAGTAAGGATTTTTTTCCTACGAGTGCGATTTCTATATCGTTAAATTCTGCTGCTGCCTTTATGACGCCCTTGACTACCTCACGGGGAGCATAATCTCCTCCGGATGCATCTACCAGTATTTTCATTCGTTCTCCCGATTTTCGACATTAAAATGAGCACATAAAACCGCAGTGGATAACTCATCGTTTGTTAATCGAATTTTCATCATCACGGTCGATATTTTAACTATATTCGAAAATATATAATCAAAACCCGGAAACAGAGGATAGAAGAATATATCTCCTTCCTTTATAGAAAACCAAAGGAGATACAAATATACGGAATTCGGTTTTAATTTATAGATTTAAGCTATATTTAAAGCAGCTAAATAGTCGTTAACGTCCTTAACGGTTTTTAATTTATTTGCATCTTCATCGGGTATTTTTATCTGTTTATCAGGAGTGCTGAATTCTTCCTCGAATGCCATTATCAATTCTACCAAATCGAGAGAATCCGCCCCGAGATCTGTAGTAAAACTGGCGGTCGGTACTATGCTGGACTCCTCTACTCCGAGTTTATTCAAGATTACTTTCTTAGTTCTTTCAGGAATTGTCGCCACACTGTTCCTCCAATTTATTATTAATCAGCAAAAGACTAATGAGAAACCTTTCTTCAAAATAAAGGTTTAATTGTTCTAAATCATCTGATAATCACTATAGCCGAAATGTCGCTATCCTCAACCGACTTCATATTATGAAATAAACCTTAAAATATTGCAAGCCGAAAGCAACTTCATGCCATCCGCATTCCGCCATCGACAGATAAAACCTGGCCGGTGATATACGCCGCTTCGTCCGAAGCCAGAAATGCAACGGCATTCGCAATATCATCGGGATCGCCCAGATAGCCCACAGGTATGCGGTTAATTAATTCCGTTTTTTGTTCTTCGGTTAAATGCTGCGTCATTTCAGTTACGATAAATCCGGGAGCAATTGCGTTGACCGTGATACCCCGCGGCGCCACTTCTCTGGCTATCGTCTTTGTAAAACCGAGAATACCGGCTTTGGCAGAAGCGTAGTTCGCCTGCCCTGCGTTGCCTGTCAGCCCGACTACGCTCGAAATGCTTATTATTCTACCGTAACGCTGTTTTAGCATGTATTTAATAACAGCCCGCGTGCATAAAAAAACGCTTTTCAGATTTACGTTAAGAACGCTATCCCATTCTTCGTCCGTCATTCTGAGTAAAAGCTGGTCGCGGATAATGCCGGCGTTATTAACTAAAATATCGATTCTGCCGAATGTCTCCACCACCTTGTCTATCATGGCGTTTACTTCAAGAGAAGAGCCGACATTCGCAACACAAGCTATACTCTGTTTTCCATTTAGACGCAGCTGCTCAGCTATTGTTTCGGCATTTCCGCTGCTGTCATTGGTAACCACACTTGCCCCGGCTTCGGAAAGTTTTATGGCTATAGCCTTGCCTATTCCCCTGCTGCTGCCGGTAACCAGCGCAACCCTGTCAGCTAGATTAAACATAATCTGATTGTTTTCTCCTTAATATATTCTCTTGAGATACTTTTATACGGATGCGAAATCGAGTTTTTTTATAGATTCGATATCGCAAATATTAAGGGTTTTAATTTCTTTGTTAATTCTTTTTATCAGTCCGCAAAGCACCTTTCCGGGTCCTATTTCAATAAATGTATCCACTCCGTCATTTATCATAGATTCTACGGAATGCTGCCATCGTACGCCCTGGCACAGTTGGTTTACCAGTTCCTGCTTAATCGAACCGGAAGAAGCGGTTGCCTGAGCGCTGGTATTAGCTATAACAGGAATATCGGCATCTTTAAAATCGATTGCGCTTATATAATCCGACAATCCCCGGGAGGCTGGCGACATTAAGGGTGTATGGAAAGCGCCGCTTACCTGCAAAGGGATAACCCGCATTGCACCTTTGCTTTTAGCCATTTCCCCCGCTTTTTCAAGATTCTCAGTTTTTCCGCTGATTACCGTCTGACCCGGGCAATTATAATTGGCTATATATGTTTCAGTCAGGCTGCATATTTCTGCAAGAGTATTTTCATCCAGCCCGATTATTGCTGTCATCGACCCCGGATTTATTTGCCCTGTCTGATACATCAATCGACCGCGTTCCCTTGCCAGGCAAATGGTTTCTGCAACTGTAAGCACACCGGCAACAGCCAGGGCGGTATATTCACCCAAACTATGTCCGGCTACACAATACGGTTTGGGGAAATTTTCCTTCCCGACATACTCTTTGGCAGCAGATAACAGGGCGATGCTTGTAGCGACAATGGCAGGTTGAACGTTTATTGTCTTTATAAGTTCATCATCCGGGCCGTTGAAACAAAGCTGCGACAGAGAGAAACCGAGCGACTCGTCGGCTTGTTCGAAGATCGCTCTTGCTGACGGAAAATCGTTAAAAACATCATGCCCCATACCTGTATACTGGGCTCCCTGTCCGGGGAATACAAAAGCCACTTTTTTCAATTCCGTCATTAACAAACCTCTCCGTTTAATAATCCCGATTTCAGGACTGGATAACGATATCAGAGCGGATTTGCGGCTAATCTGCTTTTCATCCGCCTCTTAAATTATTACAGGCAGCAGCCATGATTTTACATTATAAATTGAAAACACATATTTACAGGAGAAACTGGAATGAGGGAAGCAGACAGATTAACCGGAGGAGTTTTCTCCCTTAAGTTTATAATCTTGTTATTATTAAATCTATATTGCTCTCGTTATGATATCCCGGAAACGGTTATTTATCTTATCATAATAATACGGTTTTTTAAAATCAGGCTGGAAGGATAAACCCTTACTCAATTTTACACAAAATATTTGACGTTACCTTATATACTATATTTTGAGTCGGCATAGTATTGATTTTGCAATCATTATACGATATATGCTATAAATAAGCAGTTTGTCCGGTAACTCATGAAAGCACATTTACCATTTAACCGCACTCTCCTCCAATCATTGTGTTCAATGAAATAAAACTTCTACTATAATTTAGGAGATTATCAAATATGAATTATAAAAGCAATCGGGTCGTAGTCACAGGAATCGGAATTGTCAGCCCTCTCGGTTTGGATGCAAATACAACGTGGACGGGGCTTATTAACGGTAAATCGGGAATCGATTACGTTACACAATTCGATGCCGGTTCTCTCGATACCAAATTCGGAGGAGAAATTAAAGGTTTCGACCCTAACAGCTATATGAGCGCCAAAGACGCACGGCGCGCCGACCGCTTCGCCCAACTGGCGGTTGCCGCCAGCAAAGAAGCCTTAGTGCAATCGCGGCTTGAGATTAATAACGGTAACGAAAAGAATATCGGAGTAATAATAGGCAGCGGCATCGGCGGCCTGACCACTCTCTACGAACAAATGGCGGTTTTGAAGGAAAAAGGCCCTGACAGAGTCAGCCCTTTCCTGGTGCCGATGATGATCGGCGATATGGCGGCCGGACAGGTATCTATCGCTCTGGGGGCTAAGGGACCGGCTTTGTGCACTACATCCGCCTGTGCCAGCGGAGCCGACGCCATCGGTGCCGCCTATGAGCTAATCAAACACGGTGAAATTAAAGCTATGATAGCCGGCGGCAGCGAATCTATAATGAACGAAATCGGATTTGCCGGTTTCAATGCCCTCAGGGCGTTATCCACCAGAAATGACAACCCCCAGACAGCTTCAAGACCATTCGATAAAGACCGGGATGGATTTGTAATCGGCGAAGGCGCCGGAGTGCTGGTTCTGGAAAATCTGGAATATGCGCAAGAACGCGGCGCAAATATATTGGCAGAGATTCTTGCTTACGGAGCCTGTGCGGATGCATACCATATCACACAACCGAGGGAGGATGCCGAAGGAGCTACCAGCGCTATGAAAATAGCTCTCGATAAAGCGGGATTGCAGCCTGCCGATATAGACTATATCAATGCGCATGGCACTTCAACCCCGTTGAACGACAAGACCGAAACCAAGGCAATCAAAAATGCTTTCGGCGATTATGCTCTTAAAGTGCCGGTCAGTTCGACTAAATCGATGACGGGACACCTGATAGGGGCTGCGGGAGCGGTTGAGGCCGCTATTTGCGTATTCGTCATTCTCAACGGCATCATTCCACCGACAATTAATTATTCCATTTCAGACCCTGATTGCGACCTGGATTACGTACCCAATACGGCACGCAAGGCTAACGTTACAAATGCATTATCCAATTCGTTCGGATTCGGCGGACATAATTCAACACTTATAATAAGCAGGTATAATGCAGAACGGAATTAAAGGTTATACCAACACCTTTATATTTTTATAGTTTAATATGCAAGCGATTACTTTGTCAGGAATAGCTGTCCTTTATAACCAGAGGCTTGAGCAATAGCTTTTATCATATCCGGAGCCCGATTTTATGATTATTTTAGAAGAACCTTATGTATCCGACGATCTACTGGAATATATATATAAATACAAGATTCCGGTTCTTAAAAATGATTATTCCGTATCTAATAACAGGGGATTCGCCCTTAATTATATCGGCACCGAAGAAGCCGTTGGGAGATATGACAAAGGCGAACACGTATATACTGTTTCGGAACACAGCCTCGACTGGATATATAATAATCTCCCGGGCAGCGAACTTGTTGAAAAAATCGGGGTTTGCAAGAATAAAGCCATGTTCAGAACATTGATATCTGAACTGTATCCGGATTTGTTTTTTGAGGAAATCGCTTTCGAACAACTGAAAGACCTCGATTATGCTAATCTACCCTATCCTGTTATTCTTAAACCTTCGGTCGGCTTTCACAGTATGGGAGTGTATGCTTTATTCGACCAAAATGATTTTAAAAACGCCCTTTCAGACCTGGCATCGATAACAAAAAACAGGATGGACTTATTCCCCGAAAGTGTCATCGGCACCAAATTTATTCTGGAACAATACATTCAGGGAGAAGAATTTGCCATCGATGCCTATTTTGATAAGAATGGAACACCCGTGATTCTTAATATCCTGAAACACAGGTTTTCATCAAAAAGCGACGTTCATGACAGGATATATTATACGACAACGGAGATAATCAGCCGTTATCTTAATCCTTTCACGGAATTTCTTGAACGTATCAACAGCAAATTGAATGTTACGGATTTCCCGGTGCATATCGAAGCCAGAATTACCGGTGACGATATAGTTCCAATCGAATTTAATCCTCTGAGGTTTGCGGGAGCATGCTGTACTGACATTGCTTATTATGCATATGGAATAAATACCGTCGATTGTTATCTCAACCAAACAAAGCCTGATTTTAATGATATTCTTCATCGGAATTCCGACAAAATCTATAGCCTGATTCTTGTCGACAAGAATGGAAAGGATATAGACAACAATAAGTTCGATTATAACAGATTGTATAATGACTTCGAACATATCCTGTCGCTGCGTAAAATCGATAATACGGCTATGGGATTGTTTGCCATTTTATTTACGGAGACAAGCAAAGGCAACGAAGCTGAATTGGATAAGGCATTAACAGCCGATTATTCCGGGTATATTTTTCAAGAAGATAATGTCAGTTAATTATTTAAACATTTGCCAAATATCACTGTTGGAGTACGTGTAATTTGTATTCGGAGGTGGGGTGGGTTTTTATTATCTAAAAATAATTATTAAAATATAAATAAATACCTGCTAATCGAAACCAGCAGGTATTATGAAACCCATTTTTACTCTACCACTAGCAGCAAATCAAACAACTTTTTCTTTTTTTCGGGTGTATTGCCCATCAGCGAAACCGACAGCCCTAGATAATATTGAATCAATATATTGATTAAGACTGACATTTTCCAATTCTGCCATTCTCGCAAGTGATTCGTGTAATGACGGCTGTATGCGCAAGTGGAATTGACCAGTATATTTACTGGGCTCAGGAATCGGCAATCCTTCTTCAATATTTACTTCAATCTTCATACGTTTATGCAATTCTAGTTCTTCTATCGCCTCTGTTTGAGTATTACCAACTCCAATACAATGAGGAAGTTCTAATAATGTAGCTACATAACAAACACTACCATCGTTGTTTTCATCAGTTTTTACAATAGTTGTATAAGGCAAATTCATATAGTATTCAATATTCTTTTTCATTATAACCTCCTTTATTATTTTAATTTATCTATCATTTCCAGTAGATTCCTAACATATAAATGGTGCATTGGATTTTTTCTAGGATAAGGAAGGCTTTCATTCCCAATAATAGCGACAGCATGATTGCCACCAGTTCTAATCTTACCATACTGGCTAATAAGCCACTCAAAATCTTCAAGAGATACATTCTTGATATTTTCTCTTATTTTCAGTTCTCGCTTATCTCTCTTGCCCATTATCTATCCTTATAGAAATATAATACCATATATGGTATATCATATCAATTATTTGAATTAATGACATTAATTGTTATCACTTGTCATCTCCCCCCCCCGTTCCCTCCCCATCCCCAATGGCGTATAATACCGGGCATAAAAGACAGTTAACAAACAAAGGAGGAACACATTCGTGGCTGTAAAGCAAAAAGTTTACAAAAGAGGAAACGCCAAAAAGTTTTAAATGGAGCGGGTGGCGGGATTCGAACCCGTGACGTCTTGCTTGGGAAGCAAGCACTCTACCGCTGAGTTACACCCGCTCAAAAAGGTATATCTATTCTACCGTTAATAACCCTTATCTGTAAAGATAAAAATCCCCTGTATAAATACAGTATTTTTACTCTCATTATTATTGACACGTTTGCCCATACAATGGATAAGAGACAAATCAAGAGAAATAAAAAAACGGGAAGCAGGAATTATCTCAACCTCCCGTTTTTATCAGGGATACAATTCCCCTGTAATTTTCTTATTTCTTTTTTGCCGGTTTGGCAGGAGCAGCTGCCGGTTTTCCGCCTGCCGCTTTCGCTGGAGCTTTGTGACCCATTTTTAACCCCCTTTCATAGTTCTGGAAAAATTATTTAAATTAAAGAATATTATATCAAATATTTATTTATTATTTCTATCTTTTTTATTGAAATGCCGGAAAAAAGAAGGCGTATCCAGTTCATCCTCGTTTTCACTGTTCAAGAGCCGTTTCATGTTTTCCTGTTTCTCGTCATCCAGCAGTTTTTCTCTGGCTGCGGATTCTTCTCTTGTTTCAAAACCGGTAGCTATAAGTGTCAGACGAATTCTGCTGTCCATAGCAGGTTCCATCATTACCCCGAATATTACATTGGCATCCGGAGCGACCGCCTTTTTTATAATCTCCGCAGCGTCATTAACCTCGAAAAGCGTCAGGTCTCTACCGCCGACCACGTTAAACATTACTTTCGTAGCTCCGTGAACCGATGCATCCAGCAAAGGGCTGGTCAATGCCTGCTTGGCCGCTTCGACAGCGCGGTTTTGTCCGTTTCCCCATCCGATAGACATCCAGGCATGTCCTGAATCCTTCATAATAGCCTTAACATCGGCAAAATCGAGATTAATAATACCCGGAACGGTAATTACCTCGGCAATTGCCTGCACCCCCTGGTGCAATACTTCATCTGCCATTCGAAACGCATTACTTATATTGGTTCTTTTATCGCAAATATCGAGTATTTTTTCATTCGGAACAATTATTAAAGTATCGGCATGCGGAGCAAGATTACGAATACCTTCCTCTGCCACCCTGGCACGATGCAGTCCCTCGAATTTAAAAGGACGCGTAACTACCGCTATTGTTAATGCCCCGCTCTTTTTTGCAATCTCGGCGACTACCGGAGCGGAACCCGTTCCGGTTCCGCCACCCATCCCGGCGGTAACGAATACCATGTCCGAGCCTCTTACTACGGATTGTATTTCATCGAGGCATTCCTCTGCCGCTCTGCGTCCCCTGGTATGGTCACCACCCGCCCCCAACCCGCGTGCCGATCTTTCACCCAGTTGGATTTTAACGGGCGCTTCAGTTATTTCAAGGTGCTGAGTATCGGTATTCATGGCAATAAACTCGACACCCCTGATTCCTTCCTGAACCATTCGCGTTATGGCATTGCACCCGGACCCTCCCATACCTATGACCTTTATCTTAGCCGGACTTGGGACATTTATTGATTGTGTCATATGTTAAACTCTCCTGCATCTTCTATCTAGGAAATTCCACCCATCAATCTGGAAATATAATTGGCATTCCTCGACTGCTTTTCATTATTCATCAACTTCCATAGTAACAAACCCACACCGGTCGCATGCATCGGATCACTCAATGCATCGGAAACACCGGGCAACCTGGCCGGATAACCAATTCGGGCAGGTAAATGAGTCGTGCTGACCGCCAGTTCGGCAAGGCCTGGTATATTGGCCGACCCGCCGCTTAATACCATGCTTAACGAAGCGACATTCGGTAAATCTATCTCGGATAGTTCAATCATTACCAGCCTTAAAAGCTCTTCCATTCGCGTACTTATTATTTTCGTTAAATTATCATGGGAAATCCTGAAGTCTCCATACACTATATCTTTTTTATCCGGAGCTGCTCCGCCGTACGGAATAACACTACCGTATTTAATTTTAATTTCCTCAGCCATGTCGAATGAAATTCCGGTGGCAATCGATATATCTCTCGTTACCTGATATCCCGATACCGGTAGAACGAAAGCATACCAAGGGCTGCCGTTCTGAAAAACAACGACATCGGTCGTACCGCCGCCGATATCCAGCATGACTGAGCCGTCCTGTTTTTCCTCTTCTGTCAGTACGGCTTCGGCGCTGGCTAACGGTTCCAGCACTATATCTTCTACTCTTATCCCGCTGCTGCGTACGCATTTTACCAGATTCTGTACAGATGTGGAGGCTGCCGTTATGATATTCGTTTCGGCATCGAGACGATTGGCGTGCATACCAACAGGGCTGTTTATTCCGGACTGTCCGTCCAGCGCATAAGACCGGGGGATGACATGCAGTATTTCCCTTCCCTGCGGTAATTCGATATCTCTGGCTATTTTAAGTACGCGTTCCAAATCGATAGGGTGAACAATTTTTCTAGCATGCGTTATTGATATCACAGCATGATTATTGATAGAACTTATATGCTTGCCGGTTATGCCGACACAAGCCGATTCCATTTTATATCCGGCCGCCTGTTCGGCTTTCATAACCGAGAGTTGAATCGATTCCTTGGCTTCTTTAAAATCGGAAACCATACCTTTGTGCAACCCGTTCGAAGGTACGACACCAACACCAAGAACAGTAGGCAAACCGCTTTCATCCACCTCTGCCATTATAGTACAAACTTTAGTTGTCCCGACATCGATTGCAGCGAGTCTGTTTTTTTTCATCCGTTCTTTAAATACCCCCTTTGAATTGTACGACTTTTTTACATCGGCATATCGATTAAATAAGCCTGAAAAAACTTACCGCAAAATAAATTAAATAATATACTATCCGAATCAGCAACAATCGTCAATTATTATTCTTTTCAGCATATTACCGATTATTAAAAAAATGCCCTGCAAAAACAGGGCATTTTTTGCATATTTTATCTTTATATTAACCGAGCATTATCAATCCCAAACTGATTGTTACCGCTGCAATTATCGAACCGAGCACCGAAAGAACAATAATAGTAGTGAGTTCTTTCGACGAAAGGACCTTCTTTACCAGCGTTCTCAAGAGGGCTTCCTGTGCCTTCTGCAAAGCCTCTTCAGCTTTAAGGCTGGCTCTATTCGCTATCTCTTCGGCAGAAGCCTTGACGTCAGCGGCTGCTCTCTCGGCACGTGCGCTGGCAGCCAGGGCTGCGCCCTTGGCATCTTCGGCTGCTCTTCTTGCTTCCTCTGCCGCCCTCTTGGCTTCCTCTATTTTTGCCGTCGCTTCTTTACTGGTAGCCTTCATAGCAGCTTCGGCAGCTTCTTTGGCGTCCAAAGCCGATTTCGATGCTCCGGCCAAAGCTGCTTCAGCAGCTTTTTTAGCTTCTTCGGCTGCTCTCTTGGCTTCGAGTATCTTAGCCTGTGCTTCGTCTCCTGTAGCTTTCATGGTCGCTTCGGCTGCGGACTGTGCATCGATAGATGCCTTATTGGCTAATGCTGCCGCCTTTTCAGCGGCTTTTGCCAGTTCTTCAGCCTTCATAACCAATTTGTGCAAGGCTTTAGCTGCCGCATCTATGGCATCGTCGCCGGCAAGGTCTGTTTGTTCGGCTTTACCACGAGTTTTTTCCGCCGCTTTAAATGCAGCCAATGCCGCCTGCTTAGCTTCCTGTCCGGCTTTTTCAGTGCTGTCGGCAAGCGGGCCGGTAACCTTTGTTGCCGCCGCGAGAGCTTCTTCCCCAGCTATATCGGCAAGTTCAGCCTTTCTTTCGATTTCTTCCGCCAGCCTGAAACCGGCAGCCGCAGTTCTCTTGGCTTTCTTTCCTGCCTCATCGGCTTTGGTTGCCGTTTCAGCGGATAAATTATTTTCCAGGTCTGTCTGTGCCGTTTTAACGAGCTTAATACTATCATCGAGTTGTTTGTTAATATTACTGGATTGTGCAACAGCAGAATCCACAGACCCCTTTGCCATAATAGCCGCCGCCTCAGCCCTTGCCGCTGCTTCCTGCGCTCTCTTCAATGCATCGGCGACTGCTTCCCTGGCTGCCAGGTCAAGCTCTTCCGCTTTTCTGGCAGCTTCTTCAGCCGCATATCTGGCATTCCTGGCGGTTTCTTCGGCCTTAGCCGCAGCATCTTCCGCCCTGGCTACAGCTTCTGCCGCAGCCTGAATAGCGGATTCCGATGCTTCCCTTGCCGCCGCAGCCGCTTCTTCCGCTTTTCTGATTGCTTCGGCAGCCTTTTTGGCGGCATCCGCTGCTGCCATAGCAGCCGCTCTCGCTGCTTCTTCCTGCGCTTCCTTGGCAATTCTGGCGGCTTCTTCAGCCTTTTTAGATGCTTCCGCTGCTGCTTCCCGTGCTGCCTTAGCAGCTGCCGCAGCATCAGCTTTTGCTAATGCGCCGGCTTCCTCAGCTCGCTTAACAGCTTCACTGGCAGCTAATTTTGCCGACTGAGCGGCATCTCGCGAACTTTTATCAGCTTCCTCTGATTTCGCAGCAGCTTTCTCGGCTGCGATTATGGCGTCTTTTGCAATTTTTTCTGCTTTTGCAGCAGCTTCCGCCGCTGCCCTGGTAGCATCGCCGGCGGCTTTCTCGCCAGCCTTACGCGCTTCTTCAGCCCTTTTACCGGCTTCCAGCGAAGCCTGTGTAGCTGCCGTAGCCGCTTCTCTCGAAGAACGCGCAGCTTCTTCAGCCCTTTTTGCCGCAGCTGCAGCAGCGCGAATATTGTCGTCCATTTCATCCAATATCTGCGGCAGCGGCTTCTGCATTATTTTAGGAGTATCAACTTGTTCGGTCAGCCTGTTTTCATTTTCTTTATTTACCACCCTGCTTCACTCCTTTTCATTTTTATTTATTTTTTATGAATTACCAAAACACCGTTTTTAAAAATCGTGCTCTTGTTAAGTAATGGCGCTACTGGCAAAACAACACGTGTAAAAGGATGAATTGCCATCCTTTATATAAAGAAGGTGCCAATTAAATCACGGGCTATTATCGACAATCTCGGGATGATTACTTTTATCTTGATTTATTAACGGATTGCCTTATTTCCCCGCCACTTATTCTCACCATCCTTTCATTTTACAAAAATGCAGAACTTGACCGCGGTATTCATCTACGCAATCACCGTAGCCGTGTTTAATCGAATTTGCGTACGATATTAATAATATGCTGTTTTAATCTCTTTGTAAATGCCCGCCAGATACGAATTTAAAAATATTTTTTGCATTTTCCGGAGAGGATTTATATCATTTGATTTTATTCTGTGGAAGACTATTTACAGTTTATCGATAAGTAATTGGTATTTTGTCCGAAAGCTTATCCCGATTTTATTAATACTATATCTTCCCCCCCACCCCAATCTCTTTGACGAGGTTAGCGGCACCAAGTATAATTAAACGGCAGAAAAATTAACTGCCCATATCATCAACACATTTATGTTAACTCACTGGAGAGGTGTCCGAGTGGTTCATGGTGCCGCTCTCGAAAAGCGGTCTTCGCGCAAGTGAAGCGTGGGTTCGAATCCCACCCTCTCCGCCATTATTACCAATCACCCCGCCGTTTGAATAGAGGTAAGCCTATGACAAATATACTGGATGAAATCAGGGCAAAACTAAACGAAAATATCGATGAAAACACCCGCGAAACAGGCAAACGCTATTTTAAGGAGCAGGTAACTTTATACGGCGTTAAAACCGCTACCGTCGAAAAAATAGCCAAGGAATTCTTCAACATCATTAAAACCGATAAGAACAAGGCTGAAATATTTGTTTTATGCGACCAACTCTGGCAGTCCGGTTACATGGAAGAATCATTTATCGCCTGCAACTGGTCTTATGCTTTGAACAAGCAATTCGAGGAAAAGGACTGGATTATTTTCGAAAACTGGATTAATAATTATGTCAGCAACTGGGCATCCTGCGATACATTATGCAACCATACTGTCGGTTCTTTTATAGAAATGTATCCGCAGTATGTAAACGAATTGAAGAATTGGGCGAAATCCGATAACAGGTGGGTAAAACGCGCCTCGGCGGTAACTTTGATAATTCCGGCGCGAAAGGGATTGTTTTTAAAAGATATCTTTAAAATTGCCGGCACACTGCTAACGGATAAAGACGACCTGGTGCAAAAGGGCTACGGATGGATGCTGAAAGCCGCCAGCCAGGCTTACGAGAAAGAGGTCTTCGATTACGTTATGAGCAACAAGAAAGTTATGCCGAGGACTGCCCTGCGCTATGCCATTGAAAAAATGCCGCCCGAATTAAAATCGAAGGCGATGGAAAAATAGGTTTTTTAAAATCATTGTTGTTATTAACAATTCGACGCCGTTTAGTTCGACAAGCTCACTACGAACGGCTTTTTAAGACTCACTATGAGAGGCTTATTTAGGCTTAGCAATAGCGATTTTTTAGACTTATCATGATTTTTCTTTGACAAGATATTTTTTCTTCCGTACGCTCTGAGTCCCGATGTATCGGGAAAGGGTTTAAGAGCGAAAGCAACCATGATTGGCAAAAATGTATAAAGTCTGATTTCCGTGAACAAATACCGGAGGTTTCAATAAATGGACAAGCTGGATTTAAAAAAGGAATTTAAACAACTCTACTCTCCTTCCACCAATGCCGTATCGGTAGTAGATATTCCTGTTTTTAGCTACATCATGGTTGACGGAGAGGGCGCTCCCGACGGCGCCGAAGCTCAACAGGCAATCGAAATGCTTTTCCCTGTGGCCTATGCCATTAAATTCATCTCTAAAGCCAGGGATAAGGATTACGGTGTTATGCCGCTCGAAGGATTATGGTGGGCCGACGATATGAGCGATTTCACAGCAGGCCGCAGGGATAAATGGAAATGGACATATATGATTATGCAGCCGGAATTCATATCCCAAAACGACTTTGAAGAAGCTATCGGGAAGGTACAGTCCAAAAATAGGATGATGAACCTGTCAAATGTACATCTTAACTCCCTTACTGAAGGAAAAGCGGCACAGATAATGCATATTGGACCGTTTTCTGAGGAACACACCAATATCCGGAAAATTCACGAACATATCGCCAGTCTCGGCGGGAAATTCGACGGCTCAAAAGAAAAACACCACGAAATTTACTTGAGCGATATGCGCAAGGTTTCCCCGTCTGCCATGAAAACTATCCTGCGCCAGCCGTTTCACATTATTTAAAATAATAAAAGGAATGCTTTAATACTCTCTACGGCTTTGAGAGTATATCTCGCTGGAATTAAAACAAGAAATATACTACAATATACCAGATTCTTTTCTTATTTACATGGCCGATTTGGAGAGGTGCTGGAGTGGCCTAACAGGCACGCCTGGAGAGCGTGTGTCGGGGTAACCTGACCGTGGGTTCGAATCCCACCCTCTCCGCCATTTTATTTTGAATCTCCGGACGTGTATTCCAATCATCTTTCTCACAATGCTATTTTTCATTATTAATTATTATTGTGCTAGAATGTAACCACTTTGACTACAAATAATGAAAACAACAAATACTGGGTCGGTTTTAATCTGATTCCGGGTATCGGCAGAGTAAAATTTACCCAGATCGAAAATTACTTCGGCGATATTCGGAAAGCATGGAACGCCGGCAACGATGAGTTTAAAAAAGCCGGGCTTGATGATAATGCCACGAACTCTATTGCACAATGGCGCCCCAAGATATCGCTTGACTCCGAGATAGAAAAACTGGAAAAGCATAATATAAAAGCCTTCAATTATCACGATAAGGATTATCCTGCCCGACTGAAAGAGATACATGATTTTCCGCCGTTAATTTATGTCCGAGGTAATATATTAGCTGAAGATGAATACTGTCTGGCGGTAGTCGGTACCCGAAACCCCAGCGTCTATGGAAGGCAGTTAACCGAAGAAATAGTGTCGGAACTGGCGCACAGTAAAATAACCATCGTTAGCGGATTGGCCAAAGGCATCGATACCATCGCCCACCGTTCGGCTCTTGGTGCCGGCGGCAGAACTATTGCCGTTATGGGCGGAGGACTCGACAGCGTATATCCGGCCGAAAACGCCAACCTGGCGCGTAATATACTGAAAAACGGAGCTATGATAAGTGAATACGCTCCCGGCACAAAACCGAGACCGGAGAATTTCCCGCGCCGTAACCGCATTATGAGCGGATTGTGTCTTGGCGTGCTGGTAATCGAAGCCGGAGAAACCAGCGGTTCCTTGATTACTGCCCACCTGGCATTCGAACAGGACCGTGAAGTTTTCGCCATACCCGGCAGCGTGTTGTCCCCGGCCAGCATAGGCACTAACAAACTCATCATGGAAGGAACCGCCCGGCTGGTACGTAATGCGTCAGATATATTGCAGGAGCTTAATTTAACGGCGATTGCCGAACAGATTGAGGTAAAAGAGGTTATTCCCGCTTCGGATACGGAAGCAGTAATTCTCAGTCAACTGGGAGCCGAACCGAAGCATATCGATGAAGTCTGCCGCGCCAGCGGACTACCCGTACCCGTCATCAGCAGCACCTTGGCGATGATGGAACTGAAAGGCATAGTGAAACAGGTAGGTTCGATGAATTATGCGCTGTGCCGTGAAGTACGTGAAAATAAAGAATTATATAAAATCGAGATAAATTAAATGAAAAACAATCTTGTAATAGTAGAATCGCCGGCAAAAGCGAAGACTCTGACAAAAATACTGGGAAAAGGTTACACCATCAGGGCTTCCCTGGGGCACATCAGGGATTTGCCGAAAAGCCGGCTGGGCGTGGATACAGATAATAATTTCGAGCCTAAATACGTCGTTGCCAGGGATAAAAATAAAACCGTAAAAGAGTTGAAGGATGCCGCCAGGACAGCCTCTACCGTATATCTGGCGACAGACCCCGACCGCGAAGGGGAAGCTATTGCCTGGCATCTTGTCGAGGCTATAAAACTGAATGATGTTAAATATCGCCGCGTCACCTTTCATGAAATAACGCAGGAAGCTATCACGCATGCCTTCAAATCCCCGCGCGAAATCGACATGCAACTGGTGAATGCGCAGCAGACACGCCGTATACTGGACAGGCTGGTCGGATATACACTCAGCCCGCTATTGTGGCGTAAAGTCAGAAAGGGGTTATCCGCCGGAAGAGTTCAATCGGTGGCGGTAAAAATCATCGTAGACCGCGAACGTGAAATCGAAAATTTCGTTCCGGTCGAATACTGGACTATCGAAGCCGAACTGCAAAAAGACCCTGACGGAGACAGCAAACCGTTCCGCGCTTTACTGGTTAAAACCGCAGATAACAACGCATCTGATATAAAAAACCGGGACCAGGCAAAAGCAGTCAAAACGGAACTGGAAAAAGCCGATTACAGCGTCAGCAAGGTCGGTATCAAGAAAACACCGCGCCAGCCGGCGCCTCCCTTTATTACCAGCACGCTGCAGCAGGAAGCCTGGAGACGTTTCCGCTTTACCGCAAAAATGACCATGGCGACAGCGCAGCAACTTTACGAAGGCTTGCCTGTGGGAGAAGAAGGCAGCATCGGTCTGATTACCTATATGAGAACCGACTCGACACACGTTGCTCCCTCGGCGCTGGCAGAGGTAAGAAACTATATTTCGGAGAAATACGGCGCGGATTATTTGCCGGCTCACGCACGCTCTTTTGCCCATAAAGTAAAGGGAGCGCAGGAAGCCCATGAAGCCATCCGCCCTACCAAGGTATGGAGGACTCCTGCTTCCGTAAAGCAGTATCTCAATCCCACGCAATACAAGATATACAACCTGATATGGCAAAGAATGGTAGCCAGCCAGATGACGGAGGCTTCTTTTGAAAATACCACCGTCGATATCGACGCCAAATGCGCTCTGTCTAAAAATAAATACCTCTTCCGGGCAACCAGCTCGATTAATATCTTTCCCGGGTTCATGATTCTCTACAGTGAAGGTAAAGACGAAGAGGAAGAAGACAAATTGCCTGCGCTGCCGCAGATGGCAAAAGGCGACAGGTTGAAGCTCTTAAACTTAGTCGACGAACAGCATTTTACCAAGCCGCCGTCACGCTATACGGAAGCTACGCTCATTAAAATGCTGGAACAATGGGGTATCGGACGTCCGAGCACCTATGCCCCGATTTTATCCACCATTCAGGAACGCGAGTATGTCACCAAGCCCGGCGGCAGTTTCAAACCGACGGAACTGGGAGTCATCGTTAACGACCTGCTGTTTCAGCACTTCTCCAACATCGTCAATATAGATTTCACCGCCCGTCTGGAAAACGACCTCGATAAAATCGCCAATGAAGGTATGGACTGGATAAAGGTAGTCAAAGAGTTTTTCGAGCCTTTTAACGATGACCTCAAGAAAGCCGCCGAAGTTATTGAAAAAGTTAAACTGGCGGATGAGGAAACGGGAGAAGTATGTCCCTTATGCGCCAAACCGGTGGTGATTAAGGTCGGCCGTTTCGGTAAATTCCTGGCCTGCAGCGGTTATCCGGAATGCAAATATACCAGCTCATTTAAGATTAAGACCGGCGCCAAATGCCCTGAATGCGCTGCGGATATAATAGAAAAACGCAACAAGAAGAAACGCGTGTTTTACGGATGCAGCAATTACCCGAAGTGTAATTTCGCTATTAACACGAAACCTTTACCCCAACCCTGCCCGAAATGCGGCGGGCTGGTAACAGTTTACAGGACAAAGTGGGGTAAATGCACCAAATGCGATTATAAAAATAAACTCCAGCAGGATTAATTTCAATGCAGGAAGTTTTTAACAGGTATATCAATTATTTGATTGCCGAACGCAACGTATCGCCATATACGGTGCGCAACTATACCAGCGACCTGGTGGGTAATTCCAAGCGCGGCACGGAGAAAGGCTTCTTCCAGTTTTTACGGATGAAAAAAATCGAATCGCTGGATAAAGCGGATAAGTGGATATTACGGGAATATCTGGCATATCTAGCCAACCAGGGGGTTGCTAAAGCCAGTATTGCACGCAAACTCTCTGCTATCCGCTCTTTTTACCGCTATCTTTCAAGAGAGAAAATCCTCGATAAAAACCCTTTGGAACACTCCGTCTCTCCGAAGCTTGATAAACGTTTACCCGAATTTTTAACAATCGAAGAGGTTGTAAGTTTATTAAATGCGCCCGATTTATCCACTCCGCAGGGTTTACGCGACCGTGCCCTGACGGAACTGGTATATGCTTCCGGTTTACGCGTAAGCGAACTGGTAAATTTGAACATCGATAACATTAATATGGAAAGCCGCGAAATACGCGTCTGGGGCAAAGGCTCCAAGGAACGCATCGTGCTGATGGGAGAACACGCTGCAACAGCTATAAACAACTATCTTTCTCATGGCAGGCCTAAACTGCTGGTAAAAAAAGACGGGGGAGGAGCTTTGTTCTTGAACCGCGATGGCAACCGGCTTACCGAGCGAATGGTGCAGCTACTTATGCGTAAATATGCCAGATTGGCCGGCATCGATAAAGATGTACACCCGCATCTGCTGCGCCATACATTCGCCACACATATGCTTGACGGCGGCGCCGACCTGAGGGTGGTGCAGGAACTATTAGGGCATTCAAACCTGTCGACTACCCAGATTTATACTCATGTTACCCACGGGCAGGCACGCAAGGTCTATCTAGCCGCGCATCCGATGGCTAAACTGGAAGGAAAGACAGATGCAGATAGATAAGCGAATCGCTAAATTGAGGCGGACACTTGATGAAAAAGAGATAGATGCATTTTTAATATCCCAGCCTGAAAACAGGTATTACCTCTCCGGTTTCAGCGGTTCGGCAGGCTATCTTTTCATAACGCAGAACAGCATGGTACTGGCTACCGATTTTCGTTATGTCGAGCAGGTAAAAATACAATCACCGGATTACACCCTATTCCAGATATCGGGCAGCATTAGCAAATGGTTCCCGGAAATAATTGATGGTTTAAAGATTAAAACACTCGGCTTCGAATCAGCGGATATGACTTTTGACAGATATCAAAACCTTTCGAGTATAATCAGCAAAAAAGGAATACAACTACAACTTGTGCCCATGATGGATACTGTCGAAACTATAAGAGCTGTAAAAGACGCCGGAGAAATCGCCTGCATCGAACGCGCGGCAGAAATAAGCGACATCGCATTTAAGCATATTGCCGAAATAATTTGCGCCGGAATGACGGAACTGGAACTGGCCTGGGAACTGGAAAAATCCCTGCACGAGATGGGCAGTCAGTCGATGCCTTTTGAAATAATCGTCGGCTCAGGGACTAATGCTGCCCTGCCCCACGCCCATCCCTCTGAACGTATTATTCAAGAAGGCGAGACGGTTGTCATCGATTTCGGAGCCAAAGTCGAAGGTTATTGCAGCGATATTACCAGGACGCTTTATGTCGGCAAACCGGTTGCCGTTTTTAAAAAAATATATAATATTGTACTCGATGCCCAAATGGCAGCCATATCCAGGATTGTAGATGGGACGACAGGCGCGCAAGCAGACGCATTTGCCCGAAGCATTATCGAAGAGGCGGGATACGGCGAAGCCTTCGGTCACAGCCTGGGACACGGTATCGGTCTGGCAGCGCACGAAAAACCTTCTCTCAATCGCATTTCGGAGGATATACTGACTGAGAATATGGTTTTTACCGTAGAACCGGGGATTTATATAGCGGGGTGGGGAGGTGTCCGTATAGAAGATACAGTTATCATAAAAAATGGTAAAATACGCGTACTTTCACAGTCGATTAAATAACAGGCAGGAGATTGAATGTTAAGCGGTTCTGAATTAAGAAAAGGGGTTGTCATCGTATTCAACGATAAATTATATCAGGTCGTAGATTACAAGCATATAAAAATGAAGCGGACGGCGCTGGCTCATGTAAAACTGCGTGACATTGTCGCCGGGCATACCATCGAACAGAGTTTCCAGTCGGACGATAAATTTAAAAGAGCCGATCTGGATAGACGTTATATGCAATATCTTTATAACGACGGCGGATTGTACTACTTTATGGACAGCGAGAATTTCGAACAAATAACCGTTAATGAATCACAACTGGAAGATTCTATAGGTTATCTCAAGGAAGGAATGCAGGTCGAAGTATCGAGCTATAAAGAAAAGATTTTAGATATCGAGATACCGTTTTCCGTCGAACTCGAGGTAATCGAAACGGAACCCGGCTTCAAGGGAGATACCGCAACTGCGGGAACAAAACCAGCCAAACTGGAAACCGGTATCAGTATTCAGGTTCCCTTATTCGTTAACATAGGAGACATTGTCAAAGTGGATACTCGATCGGGTGCCTATCTGGAAAGGAAAAATTGATAAATGCTGAAAGCAGACCTGCACGTCCATACCTGCTATTCGACGGATTCAGATAATTCACTCGATGATATAATCAGAAAATGCCTGAAAATAGGCATTAATTGTCTGGCAGTATGCGACCATGGCACCACCGAAGGAGCGCTGAAGTTACAGACAATAGCTCCCTTTAAAGTAATTGTGGCTGAAGAAATATTAACACCGCACGGAGAAATAATGGGTATGTTCCTGAAAGAAACGATACCCAGCCTGATAACGCCGCAAGAGGCGATAAAAAGAATCAGGGAACAGGACGGACTGGTATGTATTCCGCATCCTTTCGACAAGTTCCGTTCATCGGCATTTCAAGGGATAAACATTGAAAAGATTAAGCAAGACATCGATATAATCGAGGTTCATAACGCCAGGACGCTTCCCTTCCAAAACCGTAAACAGGCGATGGAATATGCCATAAAAAACAATTTAAAGCAAAGCGTCGGCAGCGATGCGCATGCAATTTTCGAAATAGGCGTCAGTTATATTGAAATACCGGATTTCAATGATAAAGACGGCTTTTTAACCGCTCTGGAGCAGGGTAAAATCACGAAGCGTTCTTCCAGCCCGCTGGTACACTTTGTCAGCGTAAAAAATAAGATCATGAAACGGTTCAAGTAAAATGTATTATTTCGGATGGTTTTCGACAGGCAGAGGAAAAGGGTCGAGAGAGCTTTTTAAAGTAGCCCTAAATGGTATCAACAGCGGTCGAATTCAAAATGCCCGCATTTCCTATGTCTTTTGCAGCCGTGAACCCGGCGAATCCCCCGAAACAGACCTGTTTATCGAACTCGTAAAAAGCAGCGGGATACCTCTGGTCTGTTTTTCCTATCAGAAATTCAAAGGCGATAAGCCCGATAACACCATCGATGAACAGTTGCCGGAATGGCGTCTGGAATACGACCGTCACGTTATGTCATTAATTAAGGATTTCCGCTCAGACCTCTGCGTGCTGGCGGGGTATATGCTAATTGTTGGCCAGGAAATGTGCACAAAATATAATATGCTCAACCTGCATCCGGCAGCCCCCGGCGGACCGAAAGGAACATGGCGCGAGGTTATCTGGCAATTGATTGACTTGCGAGCCAAAGAAACCGGAGTAATGATGCACATGGTAACCCCCGAACTGGATAAAGGCCCGGTTGTCAGCTACTGCAAGTTCCCGATAACAGGAAAGCCATTCGATGAGCATTGGCAGGCAATCGCAGGAAAGACAGCCGATGAAATAAAAAGAGAGCAGGGTGAAGATAATCAACTGTTCAAGACCATCCGCGAACACGGCTTAAAACGGGAGTTCCCCCTGATACTGTCAACAATAGCTGCCTTCAGTTCAGGCAAGGTGGTTATTTCAGATGGATTGGTATTCGACTCGAACGGAAATAAAATCAACGGCTACAACCTTACCGAAGAAATCGAAAAGCTGCTGAGAGAGAATAATTAACCGTTTCATTCAAATAATCTCTTCGTCATCCCCAGGCTATTCACAGCATGATTATGACTTGCATATTTTAATCGTTAACCCCGTAGGGACGGGTAATGCCCGTCCCTACGATTTTTATTTGTCATGTTGAGTACAGCGAAGCATTTAAATGCGATTCGATATTCACCACCGTTATGGTTCGATCCCGACATGTCGGGATTTCGTTCCGAACTACGGAACTCAACATCCGGGGGGATGTTAACAGCTTTCCCCTCGGGGAAGGTGGCATTTACGAAGTAAATGACGGATGAGGGTTGGTATTCCACTTGTACCGGCAGGATATCGCTACCCTGCCGGCATTTTCATAAAATTAATTTATTTCAAGACTATTTTTTCTTATCTTCTTCCGGTTTGCTCAAAATCTCATCGATTAAACCGTATTCGACAGCCTGCTGCGGATTCAGATAGAAATCGCGGTCGGTATCGTGGATGATTTTTTCCACGGTTTGTCCGGTATTGGTTACCAGAATACCCCTGATTAAATCCTGCAATCTCATAATTTCACGTGCGGCAATCTCGATATCGGATGCCTGTCCCTGTGCGCCGCCGAGAGCCTGATGCATATGTATCGTAGAATTGGGCAAGGCATATCTCTTGCCTTTGGCGCCGGCGCTTAATAGTACGGTCGCCATACTGGCCGCCATCCCGACACATATCGTTGAAACGTCGGGTTTAATCAAGTTCATAGTATCGTAAATTGCCAATCCGGATGCGATAACGCCGCCGGGCGAGTTTATGTAAAGCTGGATATCCTTATCAGGGTCTTCCCTTTCCAGAAAGAGAAGCTGGGCAACAATAACATTGGAAACCTGGTCGTTTATCTGGGTACCCAGTATGATGATACGTTCTTTCAAGAGTAAAGAGTAGATATCGTAAGCCCTTTCTCCTCTTGCACCGCTCTCAATCACCATGGGTATAACATTCATCGGATTCTCGTACATCTTTAGTACTCCTTTATTTATAATATTAGCTTTCAGCCGGTGTATTTGCCTTAACTATTTCCACCAGTTTTTTGATGGTTTTCTTGGCGCTTAAAAAGTTTTCCACTTCGATGCGCCCGTTGTTCTCCTGCATATATTTACGCAGTTCTTCCTGCCTTTGTCCGGCATCTTTTAACATCCTATCTATTTCATCATCTACTTCCTGCGCCGAAACTGTGATTTGTTCCTGTCTGGCTACCTCGCTTACCACCAGAGTCCACAAAACTCTCTTTTTTGCCATAGGCTTGCCGCTTTCTCTTAATTTCGCTTCCGGCACCTGCTTTATTCTCTCTTCGAATTCCTTTTCATCCCGGCAGGTAGCCTGTAACTGCTGCTTATATTCCTGAATGAGAGCCTGCAACTCCATATCGACCATAACCGGAGGATATTCCATTTTACTGCTTTCTATTAACTTTTCGACAACCTTTTCCTCATAATTGGCAACAGAGTTGCGTTCTTTTTCGTTTTTCAAATTAGTACGTATTATATCTTTTAGGGCATCGAGCGACTCGATACCTGGATTAACTTTCTTTGCAAACTCATCATCGAGTTCCGGCAGCGTCGTTCCCTGCACATCGTGTATTTTAACGCTGAATTCAATTTCTTTTCCGGCTACCACTTTATTTTCATAATCGTCGGGAAGCGTCAGTTTGAATTTCGATTCCTCCCCGTTTTTCAAGCCGACTATTTTATCCGCCAACCCGGGTATCTCCTTGGCAAATTCGGAATTCAACTCGAAATTGACACCCTTTTTACGAATAATGGGAGATTCATAGATTTCACCGATTATATCTGCTGTTACCGAATCGCCCATCTTTATCGGACTGTCGGAAATATCGAAATGTCCGCCATATTGCTTGCGCAGATTATCCAAAACTTCATTCAGCTCTGCCTCACTTACTTCAAGCGGTTCAGGTTCCACTACCATAGTTTTATAGTCTCCGAGCTCTACAAGCGGTTTCAAGGCGACTATCATCTCGAACTTTAAAGGCTCGTTTTGCACGATTTTAACCATCGGCTGCATTATTGCTTCAAGGTTTTGCTCTTTTATAACGTTATTGCAGATAACCGGCAACGCCTCCTTGATGGCATCTTCGAGCAGTTTTTCCCTGCCGACATGCTTTTCCAGGATATCTCTCGGCGCGTTACCTTTACGAAAGCCCGGCACCTCTGTTCTTTTCACCAGCCATTGATACGCCTTTTCCATATACTCTTCTATCTCCGATGCCTCGGTTACAACGGTCAGATAACTCATACGGTTTTCCGTTTTATCAAGTGTCGATTTCATTATTACCCCTTTATTTTATTTATTCTTTTATCTATTCATCCACGAGTTTAATATGCAGTACATCAATATCTTCCTGACTGACGACATCGGGAGCATTGAAACACAAGTCGTAGGCATTCTGGTTCTTCGGGAAAGGAATGACTTCCCTGATACTGCTTTCGCCGGCAATCAGCATCAGCATACGGTCTACCCCGATAGCTATACCACCGTGAGGCGGCGCTCCATAGCTGAACGCCTCCAGCAAATGACCGAAAAGCTGGTCGATTGATGCATCGGTATGCCCCATCACTTTGAATACCCGCCTCTGCAATTCCGGATTGTGAATCCTGATACTGCCGCCGCCAACCTCATAGCCGTTTAATATAATATCATAGCTCTGGCTGAAAACCTCCCCCGGACTCGATTCCAGAATCGGTATATCCCTTTCCTTGGGAGCTGTAAAAGGGTGATGCATCGATTCCCAGCGGTTGGTTTTATCATCCCGGTTGAATAACGGGAAGTTTATAATAAAACAATAAGCGAACAAATCCGGGTCGGCCAGTTTCAGGCGATTCCCCATTTCCAGGCGCATCCTGCCAAGTATATTGCTGACGGCGGCATCGTCTCCGGCTGCAATCATCAACATATCCCCGGGAGCAGCGCCCAGACGTTTTGCCATCTCCTTAATCTGTTCGATAGTAAGAAATTTGGCTATCTGGGATTTAACCATGTCCATAGTCAATTCATTTATACTTGCTGCCGAAGAATCCAGAATTATGGTTGCCAGCCCTTTAGCCCCGAATCCCTTGGCTATTTCATTCAATTCGTTAATCTGTGCACGCGAATAACCGGCACAGCCGGGGGCGCTGATTCCCTTCACCTTGCCGCCGCCGGCAACAGCCGAACTGAACACCGCAAACTCGGAGTCAGCTACGATATCGGAAAGGTCTTTGATTTCCATTCCGAAACGGATATCAGGTTTATCGGAACCGTAACGTTCCATGGCATCGGCATAGTTCAAACGCGGAAACGGTTTAATGAAACGCTTCTCCGGCTTTAACTCTTCCATTATTTTGACGAAGAGGTCTTCGATTAACTGCATCACATCCTCTTCTTCGGGGAAGCTCATTTCGATATCGAGCTGCGTAAATTCCGGCTGCCTGTCGGCACGCGTATCCTCATCGCGGAAACACTTGGCTACCTGGTAATACTTTTCGATGCCGGCTACCATTAAAAGCTGTTTCAACTGCTGCGGCGATTGCGGCAAGGCATAAAATTTACCCGGATAGACGCGGCTGGGAACCAGGTAATCGCGTGCCCCTTCGGGAGTCCTTTTTATCAGAATGGGCGTTTCCACTTCCAGAAATCCCCTGTCGTCCATAAAATCGCGCATCATCTTGACCACGCGATGGCGCAGGATGATGTTGTTCTTCATTCTTTCGCGCCTGATGTCAAGATAGCGGTATTTCAGGCGCAGGTTTTCATCGATATCTATATCCTCGTTGATATAAAAAGGAGGGGTTTTTGCAGCATTCAATATCCTGACGCTGTCGGCCAGAATCTCGATTTCTCCGGTAGGTAATTTGGGATTTTCGGTACCTGCCGGTCGTAGCGACACCTGCCCGACTACCTGGATTACAAATTCGTTGCGCAACTGGCTGGCGGTATCATGGCATTCTTTCGAGGTTTCCGGATTGAAAACCACCTGTACCACGCCTTCCCTGTCCCTGAGGTCGATAAAAATCAAACCGCCGTGGTCGCGGCGGCGGTCTACCCAGCCGCCAAGGGTAACAATCTGTTCGTTATTATTGCGGGTAAGTTCCCCGCAACTGTGACTTTTCAGCAAAACTCTTCCCCCTGACGATACGAAATATACATTTTAAGTAAAGCTAATTATAACTCAGGACTGTATATTCTTCAAACACAAGCCGATTTAACAATCAGATATTTCCGGCAGGCACACCTTTTCCCGAATTTATTTGACCATAGTTTAGCGTTATCTTATACTATCATTTCACCCTGTTTCAGATAAATAAGTTATGCTTTTGATTGGTATCAGCGAAATTATTTACAATCAAATATTCCTTTATCATACTAAACAAAGGTATAATTAATATCATCACCATTATCCTATAATTTCTTTACGAGAGGAAACGGAGATATTCAAATGACGAATTTCGATATAACAACGCTCGACCCCACCAAATTGCAGGACTGGCAGGTGGCTGAAGAAGCCGAAAAGTACATGAAGCCGGTTACCGCTCTGGCTGATGACTGGGGTATAAAAAAAGAAGAGCTTTTGCCGTACGGCCATTTTATAGGCAAAGTGGATTTCCCGGTTATTCTCGAGAGGCTTAAGAATAAGCCGAATGGTAAATATATCGATGTTACCGCCATAACCCCCACCCCGCTCGGGGAGGGCAAGAGCACCACTACCATGGGGCTGGTGCAGGGATTGGCTAAGAGAAATAAAAACGTATCGGGAGCTATCCGCCAGCCCTCGGGAGGTCCTACATTCAACATTAAGGGCAGCGCCGCCGGCGGAGGTTTATCGCAATGTATTCCGCTGACGCCGTTCTCGCTGGGTCTGACCGGAGACATCGATAATGTAACCAACGCACATAACCTGGCAATGGTAGCTCTGACCTCGCGTTTGCAGCACGAATTCAATTACGACGATGCAACTTTAGCCCAAAAGAATTTGAAACGTCTGGATATCGACCCGCGCAATGTGCAGATGAAATGGGTAATGGACTTCTGTGCCCAGTCCCTGCGCGATATCGTCATCGGCATCGGCGACAAGATGGACGGTTTCATGATGCGTTCCGGTTTTGCCATTTCGGTCAGTTCCGAAGTTATGGCGATACTTTCCGTATTTACCAGCCTGAAAGACCTGCGGGAACGCATGTCTAAAATAGTGGTTGCCTATGACAAACAGGGAAATCCGGTAACCACCAAAGACCTGGAAGTCGATGGGGCTATGACCGCCTGGATGGTCAGAGCCGCCAATCCCAACCTGTTACAGACACTTGAAGGGCAGCCGGTGATGGTACATGCCGGACCTTTCGCCAATATCGCAGTCGGACAATCGTCGATTGTAGCCGACCAGGTAGCGCTGAAGCTCTCCGACTACCACGTGACGGAAAGCGGATTCGGCGCCGATATCGGCTTTGAAAAGTTCTGGAATATCAAGTGTCGTTTAAGCGGGCTGGTTCCCAACTGCGCCGTAATCGTTGCCACTGTCAGGGCGCTCAAGATGCACGGAGGCGGCCCCAAGGTCGCACCGGGCAAACCCCTTGACCCGGCTTATACGCAGGAGAATGTCGGATTGGTCGAAAAAGGCTGCGCCAACCTGATTGCACATATCGAGACGGTGAAGAAAGCCGGCATCAATCCGGTCGTCTGCATCAACAATTTTTATACCGATACGAGAGACGAAATCAATACCGTCAGAAAGATGGCCGAACAGGCAGGAGCAAGGGTAGCACTATCACAGCACTGGTTGAAGGGCGGAGCGGGAGCGCTGGAACTGGCTGATGCCGTTATAGAAGCCTGTGAAGACAAAGTAGATTTTAAATTGCTTTACGATGACAATACTCCTGTAAAAAAGAGAATAGAAACTATCGCCAAAGAAGTATACGGAGCCGACGGCGTCAGTTATTCACCCGAAGCAAATGCCAGGATAGAACGCTTGGAGAAAGACCCCGATATCGATAAAATGGCGACCTGCATGGTAAAAACGCACCTTAGCCTGACACACGACCCCAACCTCAAGGGGCGTCCTACCGGTTGGACTTTACCGATAAAGGACGTTCTTGTATATAACGGGGCCGGATTTATAGTTCCGGTTGCCGGCGATATAAAATTAATGCCCGGTACGGGCTCCGACCCCGCTTTCCGCAGAATAGATGTGGATGTGGATACAGGAAAAATAAAAGGACTGTTTTAAGATGACGGAAGAAAATACGGAAATTAAATACACCGTACACTTCGAACCGGATAATATCGATATCGTTGTCAATGAGGGAGACAACCTGATGGAAGCAGCGGTTGCCGCCGGCGTACATATCAATGCCTCATGCGGCGGCGCCGGCGTCTGCGGAACCTGCAATGTCTTTATCAAACGCGGCCGGGTCGAAAGCACGAGGACGGATAAAATCCCGGAGCACGATTTTAAAAAGGGATTCAGACAGTCCTGTAAAAGTAAAATCATGTCAGACCTGGTTGTCGAGATTCCGGGAACATCGAAACTGGAGAAAGCGGTGCTCTCGAGGGAAGAACTGCTATCGTCATGCGCACTGGCAAGCGGATGGAAATTCGACCCGCCGGTAAAAAAGGCATATCTGGAACTGGCGCCGCCCGCTATGGAAGATAATACCAGCGATCTTTCGCGGCTGCTTAAAGGTTTAAAACAGCAATCCGGTTTCGATAGAGTTTCCGTTGACGGCGATATACTTTACGAACTGGCTGGTATTCTGCGTAGAGATGACTGGAGCGTCACGGCTACACTGCTGGAGGATAGCGATAACAGCTTCAAGCTGATTAATATCGAATCCGGCGATACTAGAGCAAGAAATTATACGTTGGTTTTTGACATCGGCACTACCGCGGTAAGGGGACAGTTGCTGGATGCAAACCGCGGGCGCGTGCTTGCTCAGGGCATCGATTATAACCGCCAAATCAGTTACGGAGAGGACGTTATCAGCCGCATCGCCTGGGCACAAAAACAGGATGGGATGGAGAAACTGCAAAAAGCGGTTGTCGCCACCATAAACGATATGATAAAGAACCTTGCCAGGAAGGCTGATACCGATATATCGGATATAACGCATATTATACTTGCCGCAAATACCGTAATGACGCATTTGCTGCTCGGTCTCAATCCGAAATATTTAAGATTATCCCCCTATGTGCCGACGGCAAATTACCTGCCGCTTATAAAGGCGCGTAAAACAGGTATAGAAGCAGCCGACCATGTTTACCTGTATGCTACCCCCTGTGTCGCCAGTTATGTCGGCGGTGATATTGTTTCGGGGATATTGGGTACGGGCACCTATCAAAAAGATAAATTGACGCTTTATATCGATATCGGCACCAACGGAGAAATCGTAATCGGCAATAAAGACTGGATGGTAACCGCTGCCTGTTCCGCCGGCCCGACCTTCGAGGGGGGAGGCATCAAGCACGGTATGATAGCGGCATCGGGAGCCATCGAAGGCTTCGATGTCGATGCCAGGACATACGAACCGTATATCACGACAATCGATGACGCCAAACCTAAGGGAATCTGCGGTTCCGGATTAATAAATATCGCCGCAAAACTGCTTGAAAAAGGGGTTATAGACCGGGGGGGTAAATTCAATAAAGGGCTGTTGAATCGCAGAATCAGGGAAGGCGACAACGGATTCGAATATGTGCTGGCTTACGGCACAGAAACACAAACTTATAAAGATATCGTTCTGACGGAGACCGATATTGCGAATCTTATCCGTTCCAAGGCTGCCATGTACGCCGGATATCAGACCCTGCTGCAAAGCGTCGATAAGAAATTCATCAATCTGGAACAGGTAATTATCGCCGGCACTTTCGGTAATCATATCGATATAGAAAATGCCGTAACCATCGGGCTTCTCCCCGATATACCCAGAAACAGATTCCTGTTCGCGGGAAACGGTTCACTGCTGGGTGCGAGGTTATCCGCATACTCCCGCGACCTGCTTAACGAAGGAAGGAAAATTGCATCTATGATGACCAATCTCGAATTATCCGAAAACAGCCTGTTTATGGACAACTATATCGCAGCCCTGTTTTTACCGCATACCGATGGAGGAGAATTCCCCACGGTAAAATTGGAGGGTAAAAACTAATAATGACAGCAATTATCATCGACGGTACGGCAACTGCCAAGAGCATACGCCAGGAACTTACCGAAGAAGTCGTTCGTTTAAAAGAACAATATAATATAGTTCCGGGGCTGGCTACCATACTGGTAGGCGGAGACCCGGCATCGCAATTGTATGTAGGCATGAAGGTAAAAACATGCAAGGCTATGGGGCTGTATTCCGAAAACTACGACCTGCCCGCCGAAACCACTGAAAATGAATTGCTGGCGCTGATAGAACGCCTTAACGATGAACCTAAAATACATGGAATATTGGTACAGGTTCCCCTGCCGCCGCATATTCATGATAATACGGTACTGGCAGCTATTAACCCCATCAAGGATGTCGACGGCTTCAACCCCGAAAGTATCGGCAACCTGATGATAGGAGAAGCCAATTACCTGCCCTGTACGCCGCTGGGGATACAGGTTCTGTTGCAGAAATACAGCATTGAAACCGAAGGCGCCGATGTGGTAATTATCGGCAGGAGCAATATTCTGGGTAAGCCGATGGCCGGTATACTGATGCAAAGAGGCAAAGGCGCCAACGCTACCGTGACCGTCTGCCATACCAAGACCAGGGACCTGGCATCCCATACACGCAGAGCCGATATCCTGATTGCCGCCGCCGGCAGCAAACCGCGTTTTATCACTGCCGACATGGTAAAGGAAGGCGCGGTTGTCATCGATGCCAGCACCCACCGCATCGGGGAGACGGCGGACGGAAAAGCCGTGATTTGCGGCGATGTCGATTTCGAATCTGTCAAAGAGAAAGCCGGCGCCATTACACCCGTTCCCGGCGGCGTAGGACCTATGACCATAGCCATGCTGATGTCTAATACCATCAAGGCAGCTAAAATTATAAATATGCTTGCATAATCCGGAGGATTGAATGCCTTTTAAAACCCCCGAAATACAATACAACGGTCAAATCAGGGAAATAACGCTCGGTTGCGGAGATAAAGCTGTTACCGTAGGCGGCGAAAGCGCTTATAATTTTTATACCTTCGACGCTGAAATGCCTCACGTTCCGGTAATCGCTATGGAAGTGTACGATGTAAAACCGGAAGATTGGGCGGAAGCAGCCGTCGAACCGTTTAATGATGTAATCGATGACCCTGTAAGCTGGGCTAAAAAATGCATCGATGAATATAAAGCGGAGATGATTTGTTTGCAGCTTTCAAGCACCGACCCCAACGGACTAGACCGCGATGCCGATGAAGCAGCCGCTGTTGTCAAAAAGGTAGTCGAAGCAATCGATGTTCCGCTAGTTGTCTGGGGAACCGCCAATCATGAGAAGGATACTGAAGTATTGAACAGGATCTGCCGCGCCTGCAAAGGTAAAAACATTGCTATCGGCCCTCTCGAAGAAGGCGATTACAAAAATATCGCCCCCACAGCCATAGAATACGGGCATACCGTTATCGCATCCAGCCCGATCGATATCAACCTGGCAAAACAACTTAATATTCTCATGGGGAATCTGGGAGTACCCGACGATAAAATCCTGATCGACCCGACCGTCAGCAGCATCGGCTACGGTATCGAATACGCCTATTCCGTAATAGAAAGAATCAGGATCGCGGCTTTAACGCAGAACGATGAAAAGCTGCAATATCCCATCATATGCAATATCGCCGCCGAAACCTGGAAAACAAAGGAGTCCAAAACTCCTTCATGTGATAATCCGGCTCTCGGCGATGCCAAAAAACGCGCTATCCTGCTTGAAGCGATGTCGGCGATGACGCTGGCTGCCGCAGGCGCCGATATACTTGTTATGAGGCACCCCGAAGCTATAAAACTCGTCAGGGAAATGATAGCCGACCTTACCTCCAATCAATTATAATTCAGATTGTTCCGGATTTATCCCTTATAAGGCTGAAAATGTCAGAGATGAAAGAATTTCCATTTTCATACGGACAGGAATTCGAAGGCGAGAGAATACGCCCGGATAACCTGTATATCGAATTCGGCGGCGTAAACAGCCGCATGGTCGAATTACTGACTACCGCAGACATGAGAAACATCGAGGACGGCAGTATTGAAGTCGTCGGTCAGGATATAAAAGGCCTGGACAGGAATACGGCGCACCCGCTGGCAATCGTCGTCAAGGTAGCCGGGAAAAATATGCAGCCGGATTACGAACCGGTTCTGGAAAAGCAGATTCACCGCATCCTGAATCGCATACAGGGAGTAATGCACACCGGGCAGCGTGATATGGCATGCCTCAGAATCTCCAAAGCAGCAGTGGATAAAGGCTTTACACTTAATCATCTCGCAGTAATCCTTAATAGGAAACTAATCGAAGACTTCGGACGGATTATCGATAGAGTACAGGTAACAATTTATACCGATGAGGATAAAGTTGCAGAAATTACTGCCGAAGCCGAAAAAGTTTACCGTTTAAGAGATGAGCGCATCGAGGGAATGACCGATGAAGAAACGGACACCTTCTATTCGTGTACAATCTGCCAATCGTTTGCTCCCTTCCACGTATGTACCGTCAGCCCCGAAAGAAGCAGCCCCTGCGGCTCATACAACTGGCTGGATTGCAGGGCGTCGTACGCCATCGACCCGACAGTCCCGAACAAACCGGTTTTGAAAGGCAACCTGAAAGATTTACGACTGGGACAATGGCAGGGTATAAATGATTTTATTGATAAAGCCTCACAGGGAAAAACCGGATATTATAATCTTTACAGCATTATGGATAAGCCGATGCCGACCTGCGAATGGATAGAATGCATTTCAGTTGTGCTGCCCCTGTGCAACGGGGTTATGATTGTCGATAGAGATTATACGGGGATGACTCCCTGCGGCATGGATTTCAAAACCATAATCGATAATATCAAGGGAGAATTGAATACACCCGGTTTTATGGGACACAGTAAATACAATATTACCCAGCGCAAGTTTTTAAACGCCGAGGGAAGCATTCAAAGAATCGTCTGGATGCCCCGACAGCTTAAAACGGAAATTACGAAAAGATTTAACATCAGAGCGAAAGAATCAGGAATCCCGGATTTGATGAAAAGGATTGCAGATGAATCTGTCGGCGCTACCGAAGAGCAGATTTTGCCCTTTTTAAAAGAGGCAAAACATCCGGCACTTTCTATGAAACCCCTAATCCAGTTATAATACTGAAAAGGATAATCACTTATGGCGATTACAGGCATAGAAATATTTAAATTGTTACCGAAAACCAATTGCGGTGAATGCGGCGTTCCTACCTGCCTGGCCTTTGCCATGAGCCTGGCTGCCGGCAAAGCGGAACTTTCAAAGTGCCCGTATCTTTCTGATGAAGCCCGTAATAAGCTTGAAGAAGCCTCGACCCCTCCCATCAGGCCGGTAACTATAGGCAAGGGCGAATTCGCTAAAATAATCGGCGGCGAAACAGTGATGTTCCGCCACGAAAAGCGGTTCGAAAACGCCCCGGCAATCGCCCTGCTTCTATGCGACGATATGACCGAAGCCGAAATAGACGGGCGGATAGAGAGATTTAATACTCTTGTTTACGAAAGAGTCGGGCAAACCCTGCGCAGCGAAATAATTGCCTTAAAATGCCAATCGGATGATGCGGATAAGTACAAAGCCCTGATAAATAGAGTTATGCAGAAATGCAAAGCTAATATTATGTTAATCAACGAAAACCCCGATATAATTGAGGCAGGGTTATCGGTATGCTCCTATTTAAGACCGCTGATTCACGCGGCAACTAAAGAGAATTTTAATCGGATTGCCGCTCTTGTCAAAAATTATTCCTGTCCGGTAGCCGTTAAAGGTGAATCCATCGATGATATTATCGAATTGACAACCCGGCTCGAACAATCGGGCATCAAAGATATTGTGATCGATTGCGGAGCAGACGATATAAAAAGCGCGCTGCAAGACCAGGTGGCAATCAGGCGTGCCGCGCTGAATCAAAAGATGCGCCCGCTCGGATACCCAACAATAGTTATGGTTAACGAAATGACCGGCGACCCGCTGAAAGAAGCAATGATTGCAGCTACGTTCGTTGCCAAATATGCCGGTATCATCGTGCTCTCCGACTTTACCGGCGAGACACTCTTTCCCCTGCTTGTCTTGAGAATGAACATCTTTTCCGACCCGCAGAGGCCGCTGGCAACAGCCGAGAATATTTACGAAATCGGCGGCCCCGGTGAGAACTCGCCGGTTCTTTTAACCTGCAATTTTTCCCTGACCTACTTTATCATCTCCGGTGAAATCGAAAGCAGCCGCGTCCCCAGCTACCTGCTGATAAAGGATACCGAAGGGCTTTCCGTTATGACGGCCTGGGCAGCCGGCAAGTTCGGCGCCGATATCATCGCATCATTCGTGAAAAAATGCGGCATTACGGAAAAAGTAAAACACCGCAAGCTGATTATACCCGGTTATATTTCAATCGAAAGCGGCGCGCTGGAAGACGAGCTTCCCGACTGGGAAATCGTTGTCGGGCCGCGGGAAGGCGCGCACATACCGGCTTATCTAAAAACATGGAAAGCATAAGGGGTTCTTTATGATACTTATCGGCGAAAATATCAATATAATGTCCAAAAAGATCGGCGCGGCAATGCGCGAACGCCTGCCAGACCCTGTCCGAGAGCTTGCCAGAGCCGAAACCGCAGCCGGAATGGATTATCTTGACCTCAACATCGGCCCCGCCCGCAAGGACGGTGATGAACTGATGAAATGGCTGGTGGAAACCGTACAGGAAGTAATCGATAAACCGCTGTCGCTGGATACCACCAACCCGCTGGCAACCGAAGCCGGACTGAAAATCTGTAAAAAACGTGCGCTTATCAATTCGGTATCATTGCAACCGGAACGTCTGGAAAAAGTGTTGCCGATGGCAAAAGAATATAATGCCGAGATTATCGGACTGTTGTGGGGAACAGACGGTATGCCTCGCGATGCCAACGAAAGATGTATGCTGGCGGTAGATATCGTTTATAAAGCCAACGAAATCGGAATTCCGAATGAAGATATCTGGATAGACCCCATCGTTACTCCTGTCAGCGTCGATATCAACCAGGTTAAAGCATGTATAGAATTTATGAGCATGCTGGGCGATATCGCTCCCGGATGCAAATCGGTGGTCGGGCTTTCGAATGTTTCCAATGGAACGCCTGCCAATCTCAGGCCGTATTTGAACAGGGCATATCTGGCAATGCTGATGAAGTACAGCATCTATTCCGCTATCGTGGATGCTTTCGACGCTGAATTGATTCGATTGGCAAGGGGCGAAATGCCGGAGATCCTCGAACTGGTGCATAAGATGATGGACGGCTACAGTCCCGATATCTCGACTCTTTCCCCTAAAGAGAAAGAATATGCCAAATCGGTAAAGGTTTTAAGCGGCGATTCTCTATACTCCCATTCGTGGCTGGAGATATAAAAAGGTATTATAAGAGATTAATCATGGTTACTGGCACTGATACCTTATATTATAAAAACAAATTTTAAAGCCGTTCGTGGTGAGCTTGTCGAATCCATAGCGGCTTCGAATTATGATTATAACCTATGTAATTGATAATAACTGGCAGTTCTTCTGTCTTGACACAAAAAGGTTAAAACATTACTATAGAAAAGTAGCCCCAATTATTATAAAAAGGAGATGGCATCATGGTACATGAAATTAACGACCAGAGTTTTGAAACCGAGGTTTTAAAAGCGACCCAGCCGGTTCTGCTGGATTTATGGGCGCCGTGGTGCGGTCCCTGCCGCATGGTCGGCCCGGTTATCGATAAGCTGGCGGAACAATATACCGGCAAATTCAAATTCTGCAAGATGAATGTAGATGATAACCAGAAAACCGCCGCCAGGTTTAATGTCATGTCCATCCCGACCCTCATTTTCTTTAAGGACGGAAAAGCGGTCGATACGGTCGTCGGTGCCCAATCCGAATCGGCATTGAAAGCTAAAATCGACAGCATGTTATAATACTGATTAAAGGTATATTAACGGAGATAATTCGATGAGCGATATTTTAGACGAAGCATACGGTATTGTGCAGTGCAAGGAATGCCCCTGGTATAAAACCTGCCTGGTGCCGATGAAGTTTACCACTGAGGATATTCGCAGGCAGATGGAGAATACTCCCGGGTTCGATGCTTCGGCAAAGGACAACCCGGAAGTAAACAGCCTGATTTCAAGTATGGCTTATTCGGCGCAGCAATCGATGGTCGAGGGCTGCCCGATTTTTATCGAACGCCTTCGCCAGAGCCCGAAACTGGCTCAGCGTATCAAGCAAATAATGATGAACTGGAGCAGTGAAGAAGATAAGTAGCCGTCACTGCTCCGGTTGTAATTCCTTTATCATGTACCCGTTTTCCAGTTTGTAGCCTTCGCTGCGATAGTACTCCCTTGCCCCCACCCCGCTGAGTATAGCCATTCGACTGATACCGAACTCATCCGATGCAATGCGTTCCGCTTCCGCCAGTAAAGACTTCCCCATCCCTTTATGCTGTACGGCTTCGATATCTTTACTGCCTAGCATTACCTCAGGGCCATAAACATGTAATTCTCTTATTAAGGACGTATCGCTACCGAACCCGGGATTAAGAGAGGAATTCTTTTGAATCCGCAGCCTCAACAAACCGAAGAGCGTCATGTATTGGTCTTCGAAGGAAAGAAATATCTCGCGCCCGCCCGAAGCTTCATAATCCATCCTGTTCAATACAGGCGTCCCCACTGGAAGCCCTGTATTAACCTTGTGCCCGTATTCACGGCAGCGAACACACTGGCAGCTTATACCCTTCTGTTCCATTATTTGCTTTAACGGTTCACGCAGGGAATCTTTAAGCCCGGCTACTATAAACTTTGCCGGGATATCGCGCAGTACGCGGGATATCCTGACATATTTAGGCACCAGCCCCTTGATATCAGCCATCAGGTTTATCATAGTGTCTTTATCATACGGATGATAGGCGCCAGCCCGGTACCATTCATAGAGCACAGTCCCCTCGACAACCATAGTAGGATACAGCTTGAGACCATCGGGCTTGAAAGATTCGCTTTCAAACATCATCCTCGAAAGCTCCAGGTCATGTTCCGGTGTCGACCCGGGCAGCCCGGGCATCCAGTGATAATGCACCTTTAATCCGGTTTCTTTAAGCATGCCGGTGGCTCTGATAACGTTTTCGACGCAATGGCCGCGCCTGACCGTTTCGTAAATTTTGTCATCCAGCGTTTGAACTCCGAGTTCCACCCTGGTGGTTCCGAATTCAATCATCCTGCGAATATCTTCTTCCTTGCACCAATCCGGTCTTGTTTCGATACACAAACCGACACAGCGATGCCTGGCGCTTTCATTGATTTTCTGCGCCTCTTTCAGGTTTCCGGAAATCGTTCCGTTCAACGCATCATAGCATCCCTTAATAAATTTATACTGGTATTCGGAAGGATATGATAAAAAGGTACCCCCCATAATTATCATTTCTATTTTATCGGTGGGATGTCCCATTTCAGAAAGGATACGCAGCCTTAATTCTACCTGTTTAGCGGCATCGTAATCGCAGCTTTTCGCTCTTAAAACCGCCGGCGACTCGGGTGTATAGCTTTGAGGAGTGGCGACATAGGTCGGACAATAGATGCATTTACCGGGGCACCCCTGGGGTGAAGTCATCACGGCAACCGGCGTTACGCCCGATATCGTCCTGGATACTTTTTTCATCTATACTCTCAATAATTTTTTATAAATGATATAATCAGTCTACCAGTTTTAAAGATTAGCCTCAACTCAGAACGCAATAAAAATAATTAGGGGTTGCCTCTTTGGATAAAGGATTAAAGGATGTCTTCGACCGCATAGCGCCTTCCTGGTACAACTACAGGCATCGCTCCATTTTCAAAGCGGAGCTTGAAAAACTGGCAGCCGGATGGAAACAGGGTAAATTAATTAATCTCGGTTGCGGGCACGGCGCAGACTTTCTGCCATTCAAAGATAATTTCGAGCTTTACGGCGTTGATTTTTCTTCCGGTATGTTGAAACTGGCGCAAAAATATGCCTCAAAATTCGATTACCCTGTTTCTCTTTTTCAGGCCGATATCCGTTATCTACCTTTTCCCGACAATACATTCGACTGGGCGATATCGGCTGCCACATATCATCATATAAAAGGAAAAGACGAGCGCTTGAAAGCCTTTATCGAATTGAAAAGAGTCTTGAAACCGGAAGCCGAAGCCTTCGTTACGGTATGGAATAAGTGGCAACCGGCTTTCTGGTTTAAGAAAAAAGACGTCTATATCCCCTGGAAAGAAAAGGATGACATCCTCTTGAGATACTACTACCTCTTTTCTTATAATGAAGTTAAGCAACTGGCTGTAAAAGCCGGTTTTAAAGTTATGGCGTCGTTTCCCGAGAAAAGATACGGTTTCCCTGTAAAATATTTTTCGAGAAATATTTGCTTGCTGTTAAAAAAAGAAAGCTAAAACGGTTTGCCTATCATTAATTAAGCTGTTAATATTATTAGAGGAGGAAAAAGCACAATGGCAATTAAAATCAAATGCCCCGCATGTAATAACGAAGGTAGTATTTCACTTTTAGACCAGGAATTTTCAGGACCGTATCGCTGTTGGAAATGCCGCGCTCTTTATACAATCAACATCCATGAGGGATCTGTAGTAACAATCGAGCCGTTGAGCGAGGAAGCGCTGGAAAAGCTGAAACAACTGGAAGAACTGAAGAAAAAGTTTATGCGTCAATAGTGATTATTTAATCTGGTGTATAGGGGGCATAAAATGCCTGTAATCATCGTTGAGATGTGGCAGGGGCGAACCCTGGAACAAAAAAAACAGCTGGCACAGGGAATAACCGCTGAATTTATAAAAATAGGTGTTCCCGCAGAGCAGGTGCAAATAATATTCAAAGATAATGCGAAACAGAACTGGGCAATCGGCGGCAAGTTATCCGCAGAACAAGATTAGTTTTATAAAAATTCCAAAATTACGATAAAGGAGCAGTCAAGATAATTTCGGCTGCTCCCCGTTTTTTACGGTAATCGTTTTTTAATTTTTTAAATAATTCTTTAAAAGCGCCGCCGTTAATATCATCTACAGTCATTATAAACCCGTCTTCACGGTTATCCGTATAATATCCCTTCCGCATCCCCTCAACAGTAAAGCCGTACTTTTCGTAAAGTTTTTGCGCCGTGACGTTCGAGACTCTGACCTCAAGAGTTATCATATTGCAGCACATGTTTAAAGCGAGCTCGATTAACGCTATCAGCAGCAGTTCACCTATGCCGCAGCGCCGGTAATCATAATCTACGGCAATATTGACCATATGCGCTTCGCCTACCATTATCCATAAACCGGCATAGCCGACGATATTATTCTCAACATCAGCGGCATTCGACGGTTTTTCCCTGCAAGCCACGATATAATGGGCAACACAATTGTTTAGCTCTTTCACGAAGTTGGTAGGCATTTGCATATCGGGAAATACTTGACGGTCTACCTTGGAAACCGCGGGTATATCCTCTACGGTCATAAGCCTTACAAAATAAGACAAATCACAAACTCCCATCGCATCGATTCGTTAATTCTAACATATTACAAAAGAGAGAGAATATAGATATTTATGAAGGAAAACGGACTAAAGCGTATTTTAAAAGGCTTTTACAAATTACTGGTTAGAGGGCGGCTCTATCGTCTTGCCGGTATATCGCTCCCATTCGCTGTAAACGCAGCCGCAGTATTGCTGGCGGTATAAATCCATCGGCTTGGTGATACGGCGGCTGTCGGAATATCGCTTTCGCAAGTCTGTATATAGAAAATTGACGCCAGTATCCCGTGCCAGTTTTTCACCGATTTCCTTCAGCAAATCGTGTTTCTGCTGGTGGCTTATCAGCAATGTGGAAGTGAAATTGCCGATTCCCGATTCAATGGCCGTTTCCGCTGTTTTTGCAAGCCTCATATCAAAACAAAATGCGCATCTTTCGGCTTCATGCCCCGCCACCCGCCGGAAATATGAAACAAAATCGTAGCTGTCATCTGCTATCAGATTAAAGCCCATATTCTGCGAAAGGGTTTTCATCGCCTCAAGGCGGTTCTGATGTTCCATGTAAGGATGAATATTGGGGTTATACCAGAAAGCGGTTACCTCGTATCCCTGCTCCCGCCAGTATTTAACGGTATAGGCTGTGCAATGGGCGCAACAACAGTGAATCAATACAGATTTGCTGCTCATATCAGAATAACGGCTGCTGCGGCGGTTTTTCCTTGTTGTTGCAGGGGATTCCGAGATGCTGGTAAGCCAGCGGAGTTGCCAGTCTGCCGCGCGGCGTCCTTTCCAGGAAACCCAGTTGCATCAGGTAAGGCTCATAAACGTCCATGATGGTATCCGCTTCCTCGCTGATGGATGCGGCAATGGTTTCGATGCCGACCGGCCCTCCGTTGAATTTCTTTATAATGGTATGTAAAACCTTATTATCGACATCATCCAGCCCCATATGGTCGACTTCCAGTTTCGAGAGCGCCTCTACCGCCATCGCAGCGGTAGCCGTGCCGTCGCCTTTCACCTGCGCGTAGTCCCTGACCCGTTTCAACAGGCGGTTAGCCACTCTCGGCGTTCCGCGCGAACGGCAGGCGATTTCATGCAGCCCGTCCGCTTCGGCTCTAACCCCGAGGATTTTTGCCGAGCGTTTCAGGATTTCTTCTATATCTTCAATATTGTAAAAATCGAGGCGGTAAACAGCCCCGAACCTGTCTCTCAAGGGGGAGCTTAGTTGTGCGTAGCGCGTGGTCGCCCCGATTAAAGTGAAAGCCGGCAGATTCAAACGCAGACTCTTGGCGCCGGGGCCTTTGCCTATCATGATATCCAGTGCGCGGTCTTCCATTGCCGGATAGAGTATTTCTTCAACCACCCTGCTGAGACGATGTATTTCATCGATAAACAGGATATCCTGGCTGTGAATATTGGTTAAGATAGCCGCCAGGTCGCCGGTTCGTTCTATGGCCGGTCCCGAGGTTATCCTGAGGTTGACCCCCATCTCGATAGCAATTATATTCGCCAGTGTGGTTTTGCCAAGTCCAGGAGGCCCGTAAAGCAATATGTGGTCGAGAGCTTCGCCTCTGCCTTTGGCGGCTTCGATGGCAATGTTCAGATTTTCCCTGACCCTGGATTGCCCGATAAAATCGCTGAAATATCTCGGCCTGAGAGTGCTATCCAGGGGAGAATCTTCATCGTTGTTTTTACCGGATATTATGCGTTCTATTTCAATGCTCCCTGCCCGTTATTGGGTTATTATACCACATGAGAGACAGCATTCCGTAAACAACCTGCAAAATGGATTCGGATAAAAAAGAGGGGGCGCTGCCCCTCAAAATTGTTTATGATATCGTGATTTGGATAATAATTGCGTTGTTACAGCTTATCCCCTGGATTTGCTTTTCCTTACGATTACCTTGCCCTTGCTGCCGCCGATGATATTCTCGACCTCTTTGCAATTGGTGCAATAGCGCATAACGGTATCGTACTTAATGACACCCTTTTTATACAGTTCTGTAAGCGCTTCATCCATGGAAATCATGCCGTTTTCACGGTTCGTTACGATTACATTGTGCAGTTGATAGATCTTGCCCTCCCGCACCAGGTTCTTTACCGCATCGTTTGCCAGCATTATCTCGACTGCGGCAATTCTGCCCGTTCCGCTGGCGCGCGGCACCAGTGTCTGGCAGATAACCGCCACCAGCAGAGATGCCAGCCTAGTCTGCGCCAGATTGCGCTCGTGCAGGGGGAATAAGTCGATTATGCGTTCCAGCGCTTGCGGTGCGCTGGGGGCATGGCTGGTACTGAGTACCAGGTGTCCGGTCTCGGCGATGTTTAAAACCGCCGCCGCCGTTTCCATATCGCGCATTTCACCTACTAAAATAACATCGGGGTCCTGCCTTAAAACATGTCTCAAAGCATGCCCGAAAGAATAGGTATCGCTCCCCAGTTCGCGTTGGGTGATAACGCTCTTGTCGGAATGATGGACGTATTCAATGGGGTCTTCAATAGTTAAAATATGACGACTGTCGGTTTTGTTCAGATGGTTTATCATCGCCGCCAGTGTCGTCGTCTTTCCGCTGCCGGTAGGGCCTGTAACGATAATCAGTCCTCTTGGTTGGGTAATCAACTCTTCGAATACTGCGGGTAATTCCAGCTGTTTAATAGTCGGCACTTCGGCAGGCAGCAGGCGTATGGCAAGGCTAATCGCACCGCGTTGAATCGAAGCATTGCAACGGAACTGTGCGACTTCGGGTATAGCATAACTGAAATCCAGTTCCCGGTTTTCCTCAAAATGCGCTCTTTCCCTCGGCGTAGTAATTTGCTCGAAAGCAACCCTGATATCCTGCGCCGTAAGCGGTTGCGAGCCGTTAACACTCTTCAGAACTCCATCGATACGAAACATCGGAGGGGTATCCAGCACCATATGCAGGTCGGACGCCCTCTCATCCTTTGCACTTTTCAGCAGGTCTATAATATCCACAATCCCCTCTTCCTTACCATGTGGCATAAATATAAAATTCGAATGTACTGGCGCTATCAACAACAGCGTTTACAATTACCGAGTTGAATTGCCCGCTTTCTCTCAAGGCACGGGCATAATCATAAATATTGTCCTCGCTTGTTCCTGTGCCGTAGATACCAATCTGGTCGGCGATGTAAACGACATTCAATACGTCCACTTTACCGCCGGACAATGTGGTTATCATGCTTAAGTCGATGTTGGTTTTCGCCAATGCATCGCTTAAATTATCGAGCAATTGCTGCATTACGACAGCCTGTTCATGTTCGTCAATCGGCAGCATATTCGTAGCTATTTGTCTATCTATAGCTCTCTGCATTAACAAGACTTCATTTTGTTTTTGTTTATTTGCATCTTCGATAAGCGAAAGCTGAGATTCAAGGTTATCCGCATCCTTGTTAAGATTGGTAATAGCGCTATTCAATGCCGTATTCTGCGCCTGCAACTGCGACAGTTCCGTTCTCATCTTTTGGGTTTCATCGATTGTATTTTGCAGTAACAGCCATCCGTAATAAATTCCTGCCAAAGCCACAACTATCAACACCGGCACCAGTATATTAACCAGCTTCGGAGCCGGAGGTTGATGCGCCTTTGGCAGAGCTTCTATATCGATAACAGAATAATAAATGTCCTTCCCCTTCGGCAACTGTCCTTTAAGAAACATCCCTATGTTTACCATATACTGGCTGGCCGGAAATTCAGCGTCCATTGTAAACGGCACCGCCAGGGTAAACACCGCATTCCCAAGTCCGCCCAGATTTTCCTTCAAGTCCTCTTCTTTATTCGCCAGGTCTCCGCATACCATAATCGGCGTCGAATCGTCCAGCGCCTTATCGGGATAGCTTGTTTTATAATAAGATATCGTTCTGTTGATTTCCTCGCCTATAATCGGTAATTTTTGCCCCATTTCATCGGAATCGATTGGTAAAGAAAGGCTGCGGAGGACTTTGGGCAAACCATCGGAAAGCACTATTATATCCAGATACGTCAACCATGAATTCACAATTACAGCGCTCGGCTCGTTGACGCAGCGCGCCAGAGCCAGCGGGGCCAGGTCGAGCGACTGCGGTTTCAATCCTGCCGCTTTAACGGCATTAATCAAGGTATCGGTAGCATTGCGCGGCTGCGCAGCCAGAAAATACTGGGTCTCGCCTTTATCGCCGGCAATGTGTTGATATGAGAGGTATACCTGTTCGACAGAAATAGGTAGCACGCGCCGTGCTTCATTTATTATCGCCTCATCCAACATGGAACGCGGTATATCGGCGGGAAAAGTGATAAAACGAAAAACCGAATTCAAACCGCTCAAACCGACTGTTACCTTCTTGTCATTCACTTCGGTGGCTGCCATAATATTTTTGATTTCTTTAGCTATCTGTTTTTCATCCAGTATGACGCCGTCGCTGACCAGTTTCTGTTCGAGAACCAGGCTTGCCCACTTGAGCACCTTTTTACCATCGCTAACTACAAGCTTGATTTCCGCATCTTCTATATATAAAGTAACTTTGCGTGCCATTATTCTTCCTCCTGCGAGGTATTATAAGTATAGACGGCAATTCTAACAGTACCGCTGGAAGCGGTTTCCATTTCTATTATCAGTTCATTTGCCGCTGCCTGTGCGCTCAATAAAACCAGCGGCGTAACATGCTCGACCATTCTTTTCTCTATACATTCCGATATATATGTCTTCAATAAACCGGCAATATCCGAAGTCAGAGCCCCGGATAATTCACTGCTTAACAAGGCAGCAATATCTTCTCCCACTATCGTTTCCAGATTGTCGCCGTTTTCCAGGGCTGCCGCAATTCTTTCCGATAATTCCTTTATAACTTTATCTGCCAACCAATCGTTGATATGTTGTTTTATCAATGCCGCCAGGTCGAATGCTAAACTGTCATCGTAATCTTCCGTCAGGGTATGCTCCAGCGGTTCCTCAAATACTTCCTGCATCAACTCAGCCAGTATTTGCTTGATTGCAGTTGCCATTTCCTGAACAGTTTGCGTGCTAATGTAATTACCGGTGACATCGGCTATTCCGAGGACAATAAAATTACATATCTGGTCGAGTGATAAATCGGCAATGCCTTCCAGTACCATTTCATCGAGAACTATATCGAACACAAGTTCTTTCTCGTCAGCTGTAAGCATTTTGGGCAATGAAAGGCTTATATTATCGAAAAGAGCGGTATTGAATGAGGCATCGGATTGTATTTTTATCAGATAATCGAGAATACCGGCTTTTTTACCGGAAATCGCGAGGTCTAAAATAACTATATCGTAATTAACTCCCTCTATATTAATGGTAGCGCCGATGGAATAGATGATTTGAGAAAGCGTAATCCCGGACGAATCCGCCAGGGCAAATAATAACTCGCCGTACTCAATGCTTTCAACAGCGCTTAGGAATTTAGCCTCTGTAGCATTAAGCAGGGCAATTGCTTCCTGTATCGCCTGTTCCCGTTCAGCTTCCAACTGCAGGAGTTCGTCTTGCAGCAGATTCAGTTCCTGTTGCAGTTCTGCCGTTTTTTCTCCGGCCGCTGCGATATCCGCTTCGAGCTTCTGTATCTTCTGCTCCAGGTTATTTTTGCTCATTGTGCGCACCAGCGCCATCTGCTTAGCGGTATTTATCTGCTGCTGGAGGGTTTCCTGTTCATTCTTATTGCTGTTATAAGGGATATACAGCGCTACGGCTGCTGCAATTAAAACCACCACCCCGATTACTGCCCACCGCTTACCGCTCATTTTCATATATTACATGCCCCTTAAAATAAAGATTCGGCTTAACTGATTTCCCAGCTTAATACAGACGGCGCTCCATAAATATAACCGGGGAGCTGTAATGTATCTGCATAACTGGAATCATAAACTATTGTAAACGATTTATCTATATCGATTTCCGTTATTTCAACCTGTCCTCCGCATACGATGCTGCCGAAAACACTTGATTCCTTATCGAAAGAAACATTGCCGTTCGGCGCATATATCAAAGCATGCAGTTCGGCTTCCTTTTTAAAGGCTATGTCTCCGTTTAACGAGAAGATTATAGCATCCGTATTCGACGTATAATCCGGCATTTTCCCCATATATATATTATTTACAGCTATAATACTATAGTTGCCGGTAATATTGCTGGATTTTTGAATATCGATGTCGCCCGTTACATATACGGTTCCCGTTAAATTTATTGTTACATCTTTACTAGCTGTCAGATTACCATCTATATATATCGGCCCCAGGTTGACATTCGAGTTAATATCGTAGTTTCCGATATATATATTATTCGTAGCTTTGGCTTCATTTTCATATTTTTTAGCAAAATCGGCGAGTTGTGTAGGGCTCGGGAAGTAACCGGATACATCTTGATTTTCGTAAACTTCTCCATTGGTAAGTGTTAATGTGCCGTTGATACTAAAATCGCCGCCGCATATAATATCGCCGTCGACTACTGTGGTATCCTTCTTTAAAGAAATGTTTCCGCTGCTAACCAGCGCCCCCTGGAAAGCCATCAAGTTAGTACCCGCAGTACGTATAACGACAGCCTGCACGACAGTAGTATCGGCAAAGGAATTTATCTGATAGTATTCGACGTTATTGAAAGCATAATATCTTATAATAACGTCTACAACAGTTCCGTTTACAGAACTGATGGTAAATTCATAATCGTCCGTATCCTCGCCTTCTTCTAAAACTCCGTTCAATCTACCGTCAGGCACAGAATCCGGCAAATTACGAATAGTCAATATCGCAGTTTCCACACCCGCATCGGCGGCATAAAATATATCCGTTTTCTCTTCTACTATTCTTCCGGCATTTATTCCGGCAGTCATCAACGAAACAGCCGGTGCAATCAATAAAGCGCCAATAACGAGGACAACGAGCGCGGTAACCAGAACCGCCCCTTGCTCTTTGTTGCCTCTTTTTAACAACTCTTTCAACATCATCCGCACCTCCTCCGGTATATTTTATATTCAAAGAACATTAATAAATTCAGCTTATAGTCCAGGACATTACTATCAATCCTGATGGGGTTGTGGAGCCGGCCCCGCCGTCCCAGTCGATTATATACGGATTATCGATTACTCCCTGCGCATACTCGATTTTTGCGCTACCGCCCATCGAAAGGCTGTCACATACAATTGAACCGTAAATGGTGATATCTCCTGTGTAGGAAACATTCGCCTCGGGGGCGTATATAACAGCCGAAATGTAGCTGCTGCCGCTTAAAGAGACGTTGCCGGTCGGCACCAGCAAAAACGGAATGTCGGCATCATCCAGCTTGGTCGCGCCTACCAGTGAAACGTTGCCCATAACTACAAAGGTATGGCCGCCCTTAATCGCCGAACTTCCGCTCAACGATAAATTTCCTCCAACATATACTTCGGAGGAAATATTGATTTTCCTGTCGCCGCTGGCCAGGAAATTACCGCCGACATAAATCGTTCCCCCGAAAGAAACATCGCCGCCGGAGCCCAGATTTAAATTACCTTCCACCTTGCAATCGCCGTTGAATACAGCCGACCCGGAACCGCTGAGCACTGTTTCGTCACCGGAGTAAACCGACTCGTTAAAAATAACCGCCCCGTTTTGTATTTTTATATCACCGCCTACCACAACAGGGGCGTTAAAAATAACCGTTTTCCCGCTGGCGTTAATTATTAAATCCCCGGTCACATGCACGCTCTGATAAAAAGTCAGACTGGTCGCGTTGTTGATAGTCAAGTTACCGCTTACATGAACGGCATCTGCAAATACAGACGAAGGAGGCGGCCACCACGGTTGAAAAGTGGTGTTGCCGCTGTGCGTAACGGAACCGGCAGCTGCAGGTGTAAAATCGGAAGCATCTTTTACCCCGTTTACGACACTATTTACAACCGTTTCCGAAAGCGGGTCTATATCCTGATTCGCAGAGCCTGGATTGGCGCTTCCCGAAACATTTTGCGGACGTTCGATAGTCCCCTGCGCGTAGGCATCGCCCGTGATATAAGTCGACCACCCCATACTTATATCAGTTTCTGAATACACATTCCCTATTATACCCGCAGAACCGGACATGTTTATGTTACCGTTGGAAAAGACGCTGCCCGTTATAAGAGCGGCGCCGCTTGCAGTTACCCCGCCGCCCAGAGTAGTTATCGCATTATTAAAAACTGCGGATACGCTTCCTCCCCCGCCACCGCTGCTTTCTTGATCAATTCTAATAAAAGAATTAATGTTTAATAGAGCATTCCCCGTATCGGCATCTTTTGTTTCGGAAATAATCCGGTATATATTTTCTGCAATATATTCACAGCTAACATCGACTGAAATCCCGTTTACAGCATTGTTGAAGGGAATTACCAGAACCGGATTCTCAGATGTCGGCAGCAACTCAATATTATTCCACATATAATACATCGCGTATTCCACACCTGAATCGGCGGCATACAATTCACCCATGTGTTCTTCCACTGTCTGTCCCGCTTTCATACCGGTAACCATCAACGATACCACCGGAACGATTATCATAACTCCCACGGCAAGCACGACTAAAGCCGTTACAAGAACATTGCCCGCTTCATTTTTAAATTTTATTATCCCAAGTAATTTTTTAAACATATTGCACCTTACCGAATTAATTACAAAGTTATTAATTAACCCTGGTTTCTATTTCATACGTTCGCGACGCCGTGCCTGGTTTCCATCCTTCCACAGTTGCCGATACGTTCAATACCATAGTACTTCCCTTGACAAATTCTATATCATCGATATACTGGGCAATCAAAGTAGTCTTCTCGTAAGAGAATACATAATCATCGACCTGTATTTCATACGACATTGCTCCCGTTATATAGTAATCCCTGTATAAATTGCCGCCATCGAGCCGGTAAACGGCTTTATGTCCCTCTTTCAAAAGACCGGCGTCAAAAGTAATTACATCCCAAACTACTGTAAATATTTCTTCAATATCGGGAGTATCCGGATTATCGCCTTCAGTTATATATTCCGCACTCGACTGTTGAACATCCCTGCTAATCCAGTAACCGGCGTTTTGCACCTGGCGGATAGCCATCAGGTTATTAGAACTGCTGTTGCTGGCAGCCAGTATCTGATATAAAGCCCCACCCATTGCTCCTATAATAATCACGCCGATTGCCATAGCGATAACCAGCTCCAGTAAGGTAAATCCCTTTTCGTATTTTTTAAACATATCAGTATTCATCCGATAGATGCCTTATAACTTTCGAGTGTAAGTATATCTCTATCACCCTTTTTTATTATCAGCACAATTCTTTGTAAACCGTTATCTACTCCGGCAACCTCATTGCTTTCAATATCCCAGTTCACACCTACAACACCGTTAACCTCAGTATTGCCATTGATATCCCATTCACTGATACTCCAGATACTAAAGTTCGGATGATTAATCAGATAATCTGCCGTATTCTCTTCGCTTATATATATATTACTGCCGTCTTCGGAATAATAAGGAATCTGTTTAACGGATTCCATAACGCTGCGGGCAATGCTTTCGGCTGTGGTGCGTTCCTGCGCTATTAGCAGTGCCTTGCCCGTTGTAACCATAGCAACGAGAAATATAACGATAACAGCAGCCATAATTGCCATAGCAACTATTACCTCTATTAAAGTAAAACCCCCTTCGCTTTTCAAAGGCTTTAAAACATTCTTCATTTTTATCGCATTTTTCATCTACGACAATTATACCGTTGTTTATTTACTAAATAAAATGACTTTTATCAATATTTTTTATAATTGCCCGTAGATAGAGTACATCGTAGAAAGCATTAAAATGGCTACAAAGCCCACTATTAAACCTATGAACACTGTTAAAATGGGCTGTATCAAGCCTACAGCCGCAGTAGTGCGGTCATCGGCTTCCATCTCGTAGCTTTCCGCAACGGTAACCAGCGTATTATCGAGATGCCCCGTTCCTTCACCCACGGCAACCATCTGCACCATCAGGGGCAGAAAGAATTTATTCTTGCGCATCGGTTTAGAGATGCCTTCCCCCCTGATAAGGTCGCGATTCACTTTTTCAAAAGATTCGGAGACGAATTTATTATCGGTACTGCTGATTGCCAGGTTCATAATTTCAGGAAGCGGCAATCCCACCCTGAAAAGCAATGATATAGTGCGCGCCGATTGCGCCAGTTCCGTCAAATGAAGGATCCTTCCGATTACTGGAAGCCTTAATTTCAGCCTGTCTAAAGCATATCTGCCTTTAGTGGTGCGCGTATAGGCAAAAAAAGCGCCTGCAATTGCCACAATAACCAGCAAGACAATCAGAATGTTAGCCTTCAGCCAGTCTATGAAATCGAGCAGCATAGTCAATATTGGGGGAATCTCAACGCTTAAAGAAGAATAAAGGTTTATAAAAGTAGGCAGAACGAATACTACGATAACCCCTACGACCAGGAATGCTACGACACTGACAATTACAGGATAAGAAAGAGCGCTCTTGATTTTTTTCCTGGTCAACGCCTGTTTCTCTAAAAAATCAGCCATATGGCGCAGCACCGTTTCGAGATTACCGCCTTTTTCGCCAACCGCTATGGCTTTATAGTAAATATGTTCGAATATCTTGGGATGTTTGCCCATGGCAGAAGAAAGCGAGCTGCCGCCCCGGATATCGGTTACAATCTCACCCAGAACATTACGTAAAGTTTTGTCGCCTACCTGTTCCTGCAGCAATTCCAGCGAGGTGATTATATCCGTACCGGATTCCAGCAGCAAAGCCAGTTGACGTGAAAACATGACGATTTCCTTGGTTTTTATAGGGCTTAAACTGGTATTCAGCACCTTCCAGTTTATTAAGCCGGCATTTGCTTTCAGGCTTATCAATTGATAACCGCTGTAATCAATCAGTTTTCTGGCAGCAGGCTCATTGTCAGCCGTTACCTTTCCTTTTATTAAGTTCCTGTCTTTTGTATAAGCTACATAAGAATATTCCATTCAACACCTCGAATTACAATTCATTATAGACGTTGCGCAGTATTTCGGACGGGGTGGTGATACCCTGTTGTACCTTGCGCATGCCGTCATTTATCATTGTAATCATCCCCTCTTTGAGAGCCTGCTCTCTTATATCGCTGGGATTGACACCCTTTACAATCATTCTTCTGATGTTGTCGCTCATCATGAAAACCTCGAATAGACCGGTGCGTCTTAAAAATCCGGTATATCCGCAGGTTTTACAACCGGACGCATAAACAAAATGGGTGCGCTTTTCACCCATTTCCTTTTCGTAAGCCATCTGTTCCAGAACGGGAGCTTCAATTGTCTGCTGACAATCCGGACAGCTTTTGCGTACCATTCTCTGCGCCAGCACGCCGATAACAGAAGACGCAATCAAAAACGGTTCCACCCCTAAATCCATCAGGCGGAATATTACGCCTATGGTATCGTTGGCATGTATAGAAGATAACAGCAGATGTCCTGTCAAGGCGGACTGAACGGCAATATTGGCAGTTTCGGTATCCCGAATTTCGCCTACCAGTATGACATCGGGGTCAAGCCTTAAAATCGAACGCAACCCGCTGGCAAAAGTAATTCCCGCCTGTGTATTGACCTGTATCTGATTAATATCTTCGAACCTGTATTCGGCCGGGTCTTCTATGGTGATAATATTTCTGCCCATCGTATCCAGTGAATTTACTGCCGCATATAATGTAGTAGTTTTACCGGCGCCGGTAGGCCCGCTGACAAGTATCATCCCGTAAGGTATTTTTAAAAGGTGCTCGAATTTTTGCTGGCTCTCGGGGAGCATGCCCAGCTCGGAGAGACCGAGCGTAGCCGTAGACTTATCGAGAATACGCAGAACCGACATTTCCCCGTTTACGGTAGGAGCGGTAGCTACGCGAATATCTATTTTTCTGCCGTTGCTTTCGGTTGAAAATTGTCCGTCCTGGGCGCGGAAATGATCGGCTATATTCATATTCGCCAGAATCTTTATGCGCGAAATCAGAGCCGAATGAATATCCATAGGCAACGACATCATATCCTGCAAAGTACCGTCTATACGGTATCTTACCCTTAAACGCCGTTCTTCCGGCTCGATGTGAATATCGGAGGCGCGTGCTTTAATCGCCTCGGATATTATAAGATTCAACGCTTTTACCAGCGGGGCATCGATTATTACATCGTAATCCAGCTTGTCATCTTCTTTCGAAGACCCCAGTGAAATACTGGAAATCTGCCTTTCTATCTCTCCATACGCTTTATAGTTAAAATCTATGGCATCCCTGATATCCTTGGCCGAAGCAATGACGGGCTTTATTCTCATGCGGCTTTGTATTGAGAAAGCCTCGAGAGTCAGAATATCCGACGGGTCGGACATAGCTACCTCGAGCGTCTTCCCCGAAATCGTAATCGGTATGGCATTATACCTGCGCGCCAGAACTTCAGGTATCAGCATTATTGCCTCGGGCTGCGGCATTTGCCTCAGCAATTTACCTGTCGAAGGTTGTTTAACACTATTTTTTTCAGGAAGAACATTAACCGGAGCGTTTTTTTCTTCGGATTTAACCCGGCTTCCGGCTACGTCCTCTTTATCATTGGTATTGTTCATCCGCGCATCTCCCGCATTCATTATAATTGCACCGCTATAATTTTATTAATCCGCTCTTTATGGCTAATACCACCGCATGCGCCCTGTCGTTCGCATTCAGTTTACGAAGTATGGCGCTGACATGATTTTTGATAGTTTGTTCGCTGATGGAAAGGGTATTCGCAATCTGTTTATTGGTATTTCCGTCGGCGATATATTTCAATATCTGCTGTTCTCTTTTTGTTAAAACGGCTACTACATTTTCCACATGATTGCTTATCGCAGAAATGTCTTCGAATTGTTTTAAAACCTGCTGCGCTATATTCGGTCTGGTTAAAATCGTTTCATTAATAGGGTATTCGCCCCTGCAAGCCTTATTAATGGTGTCGATCAATTCATCTGAGGAAGCGTTTTTCTTCAGACAGGCCACCGCCGCGCTTCTGATAACATCGAATAGCTCTTCATCGTTCGGGTCGGGGCTGAGAATGATAACCTTGGTATTGGGAAAGTTTCTGGCTATCTTTTTCCCGAGTTCAAGCCCGCTGTGCGTGGCAAGGTCGGAGCCGAGGAGCACGGTATCCGGCGATTGCTCCTCGATTTTCATTAAAGTATCCTTATCCGGACTGCATTCCGATATTACGAAATTGTCACGATTAGATAAAGCCTGGCGAACGCCGGCACGGAAAAAAGGTTGTTCATCGATTATCATTACTTTTGTTTTAGGCACTTATGACCCCTTTCAAAAACAAAATATTATTCCGTTATTTGGTTTTACCGCTTTTTAAAAGCAATTCATCTACATCCTGTGTTTTAAAACGGCGGTCGCCCCTCGGCCCGATCCGATAGGTTTTTAAAATCCCCAGGTTGCTCCATCTCCTGATGGTATTTACATGCAGATTCAATTTGCGCGCAACTTCGCTTGTCGTCAGCATCGGTTCAATATTATTGTTTTCCATTACAAACCTTTCCTATCCGTAATTATATTAAACTAATTTAACTACCTTATACTATACTATACCTCATTTTATTTACAATATAAATATTAAATGCCGAATATTTAAAAATATTTTTTGTTTAATTATTGCAAAACTATCCTTTTGTTAAATGCTTCGTTATAATTATTGCACGTGGTAACACCAATGTGCCGGTTTACTCCTCTCGGAGCAGTATTCCGGTTGAGTATATTCGGTAAGGAGTTGTCGGGTGCAGGAAGAGCAAAGCCTGGTACTTCAAGCACAAAAGTGCAATCAAGAGGCTTTTGCCAAACTTTATGAGCAAAACTTCGATAAGATTTATCGCTATATTTCTCTTAAAGTCGGCAATAATACAGAGGCTGAAGATATGACACAGCAGGTTTTTATTAAAGCGCTGCAATCGATTTCTTCTTATAAGTGGAAGGACGTGCCGTTCTCGGCATGGCTGTTCCGCATTGCGCATAACCAGGTAATCGATTATTACCGCAAACAATCGAGGCAAGCAACTACTCCGCTTTATGAATATATGGCTGTGGAAAGTTGCAACCCTGAAAAAGCAATAGAGGATAAAGCGGATATCGAAAGACTTTTAATCGCATCCAAAAAGTTAACCGCAGCGCAACAGGAAGTGATTGCCTTGCGTTTTGCCGGAGAACTGCCGATTGCGGAAGTTGCCCGTATCATGGGAAAGACGCAGGGAGCTGTAAAAGCCCTGCAACACAGCGCCATCGCTGCTCTCAGAAAATTAATGACGGTAGAAGAAAATGTTTAATAAAAAAGTTAATAATCTGGATATCATACTGGATGATTGCCTCGATAGAATTCTCATCGGCGGCGAATCTGAAGAAGAGTGTCTTGCGGATTATCCCGGATATCGCGACGAGTTGAAATCCCTGCTGGATATTTCCCTGAAAACTCATCAGGCGATGAGTTCAATCGAAGCGCGACCGGATTTCAAAGCCAGGTTAAGATACGAATTAAACTCGAGGATGAATTACGCCAACGCCCCGAAACGCGCTACGTTCAGATGGCGGATGCAATGGGCTCCGGTAGCGTTATCCTTTTGTATAGTCCTGCTGCTTTCCGGCGGCGGAACAGTAGCGGCTGCCGGCGATAGTATGCCGAGTGACCCGCTTTACAATGTAAAACTGGCTTCCGAACAGGTACAGTTGTTTTTTACTTTCGATAGCGAAGATAAGGCTAACTTGTACTCTGAATTCGTTGCCGAACGCGTCAACGAGATTGTTTCGATGGCTTCCGCAAACAATGTCGAAGCAATGGATAAATCTTCGAAAAGAATGCAAAGTCAACTGGTTATGATGAACAGTCTTTTGCCGGAGAATAGATTATCCGGATTAGTGGAATCGGATATGGAAACGGTAACGATTACAGAAACGATATGGTACAACTCCGAGGGCATAAGAACACCTGATAAGCAGATTACGCTTACACAAACCATCGCTACAGCAGCAGCTGATGCGGTTACCGTAACCAAAACCGTTACTGCCGGCGATGAAACATACCCCGTTACAGGCGGCTCTTTAACTGCTACTACCGATTCCGCCCAATTTACGGGAACTCCCCCGGCATATATTATCAATACCGGCAATCAATTAGTGGTCGACACTTTATATAATAATATAATGGCTTTATACATGGCTACGGCTAATAATTCGGGGAAGGTACTGGAATCGTTGCTGGAAGCTATTGCGATATTGGAAGACAGTTATAACATCGCCACAGGAAACGCTAATTAAATATTACTCACCGTCTTTAATATAATTATAGTATGCTGTGATAAATAAGCCATACATCATTAAGCGGCGTATGTTTTATCTTACCGAACTCAATACCCCGACCGTGAGGTCGAGGGATGAAGTTCTCCCTACATCTTTCCGATAGGGGTATTTAGTTTTCTTTGCCGAAGGACTAAAAGATGTAGGGCAAACGAAGTTTGAAACAGGTTAATACCCCGACCGTAAGGTCGTGGGAAGTTTATTTATCAGTGCCGTCTATTGATGCATACCGGAAACCTGACGTTTTTCAACCAATCACCATCCATATATTGACAGTAAATATTACTGTGCTTATACTTATTCACATAAAAGCATGTTATGCTCATCCATCGATATTGAAATAATATCTATTCCGTAAATATGCGGAGGGAAATTTGTCCGGTAAAAATAACGAAGCGTTTAATTTAAAGAAAGCTATCAGGAAAATCCGCCAGGATGAAAAAGACGCTCTGATAAAAGCTCAATATGATGCACGTCTGGCTATCGGCAAAGCAGCCGAAACAAGGGAGCTTGAACTGGTATTAGCCAGAGAAACCGCGATGCGTGCCATGCGCGATATGCAGCAACGGTTTGATAGCTCCATAAAAGCTATCAGGGAAGCGAATAGAGCCAAACTCGATGAAATCAAGAAAAAAAGAACCGCCGCGGTTGCAGAAGCCCGTAATCTGGAAAACAGAATTATAAAAGAAGCTTACGAAGAAGAAGCCGTAAAAATCAGCGGGGCTGATAGAAAAACAATCCAAAAATTTAAATACGAAACCCTGAAAAAAATACGCCTGGCACGATACAATACCGAAAGATCTATCGATGAAGCGCTTTTCGAGGAGAAACACGACACACGAAAAGTTCTCGATATGGCATACAGAGATGTTGTCAAGGAAGAGGAATTACAAAAACGCACCAGGAATCGCACTGCCGTTGAAACAAGGGATGCCCATCTCAGGGCAATTAATGATGCCGATTTGAAATATAAAAATACGATAGATGAGATTTCTAAGAACTACAGGCAGAATACAGCGGAAATCAAAAAACGGGCTCAGGAGGATATCCGGAACCTGAAGAACGGCTCCCAGTTAGCGGAAAGAGAAGTGATTTCGTCAATGGTTACCCTTGAAGAAAAGCAGGAGAAAAGCACGGCAACCCCGTTTAAAGAATCCACCTCCGCAGACGCCGAAGAACTGCCCCTGCCGGATAAGCCTGTTCCCGAAGCGAATACAGCCGCCTTTGAAGATTCTGAAAATGAAGCTGCTCCCGTTACGGAAGAAAATATAATCGCCGGAGAGCCGGTAATGCAGGAGGAATCAGGCAATACTACTGATGCCGGTATTACACAGGAACCTGCCGAAATAACCGCTAATGAGGTTGCTGCGGTTGAAGATGAAACAGCTTCTGCGGCATATGCCGTGGATAACGAACCTTCAGCAGAAGATAGTAAAACTCCGCCGACCGTATTCAAGGAAAGGGAAGGAACACCGTATAGCGGTATTATCAGGATTGCAATAAAGTCGCCTGCCGAGTCATATAGAATAAAATTGCTAGGCGATGAATTGAATAAAATCGATAAGGTCAGGATGCTGTTTATCGGCGGCGAGATAAACAGGGATACGATTATCCACGTCAAACTGGATGAAGATATAGCGCTTGCCGATATATTGAAAACGCTGCCGGATGTCGCCGACGTATCGGTAAAAAATAAAAATATTCAGTTAACTTTAAAAAGCGATAGATAATATAACTTTATCCGCTTATTACCCGGTCGATGTTTTTACCCCACTCTACCGCCCTTTCCTGCTCGCCTTCTTTCAAAGGCCCTTTGGCGCCTTCAACCATAAATGGTTCGGGAGGAACAAGCAATTCGAAGCCTTCTTTTTTAAAGAAATCCGCTATCTTGCCGGCGGCGTAGCCGAAAATCTTTACCCATTTGGCAGGCATCCTGGTGTCAAAAACGACAATTTTAACACTCTTTTCAATGTGCCCGGATATTTCGCTAAAAAAGGGTTCCATAGTCTTGGTGTACCTGCCGCCCTGCGTGGGCGAGCCGGTTATCAGTAAATCGATATCGTTGATATCCGCAGCTTTGGCATCGCTTGATTTGATAACTTTAACATCGCCCGCAATACCTTTGGCGACAACTTTGGCAATAGTTTCCGTGTTCCCGTAGAGCGAATCGTAAACAATCAGAGTTTTCATACTGCAATACCTTCGTTATTAAGAATTTTTCAGGGGTTTTAAAAGGTACCCTAGACCGTTGGCCTTTATTTCGTAAACTGCAGATAGCTGCTCTCCCAGTTTATCATGAGAGAATCCCTTTTGCTTCAGCCAGACAAGATAGGGTTCGGGCAGGTCGCAAATCAGCCGTCCTTTATACTTCCCGTACGGCATGCGCGTATTTGCCAGCTCTATCAGAATCTGCGGGTTAACCAGCGAGTTATTATTGTTTGACTCCATTTAAAACATTCCTTCATATCGTCGATAAAAATAAATCCGGGCTAAAGTAAAAGACGTAATTTTTCGACGATTCTCGCCATGGCTTCCGTATCCAGACCGCAATAGGCAAGCAGATTCCGGCGGATTGCATTGATTTTTTCATCCGTAATATTTCCGAAAGCCATTTCCAGATATGCCAGGCTGGCATCGTCGCCCCTGGCAATCGCCATTCCTTCATAACCGTCTCCGGTTATTGCCGGCAATACCTTCTTAAGAGAAGCGCTGCCGTGTTGTACCGGATTGTAATAAGCGAAATCACGGAAAGGCGTTATCAGGTCGATAAACCTCGGCAATATGCCGTTAATCCAACCGGCATATTCGGGGAAAGCCGTCGCCAGTTCCTTCAAAACGTTTTCCTCGAAAGACTTGTTATAGGCGACTATGCTGCCTTTTTCTCCGATATATTTACGCAACGCTGAAATTAATCCCGCCCTGGGGTCGCCGTCGCCGCCCGCTAAATACCAGTAGTGGTTGAGACCCCCATTCGGACTGTCCTGTGTATGCAGGGAAAACTGAAAAGGGACGTTCTGATAAGGCCTGGTGCCGTCGTAAAGCGGTATGGCAGTGCTGAAGGTTTCGAAGTCGAGATAATGCAGCGGATATTCCAATACACCGAGAAAATTCTTGATGCCGTTTTTATCTACATGTACACCGTTTCCGCTAACACAGGAACGTTGTATCTGCTGCTTATCGCTTAGCTTGTATGCATCCGGAATATCGCTGATTTCTACGATGCCGTTATCATAAAGAGCGCAGGATTTTTTACCTCCGTAATACAGCGTAAAAACGTTATTTTCGGGCAGTTCCGCCCAACAATTTCCCATTAAAGCGCACTCATACGGATCGCTGCAGCAGGTCCCGATAAGCGCTTCGGGGCAATCCGTTTGTCCGATAATGCGCAGCATTTCGTATATCCTGTCCCGGGTAGCATCGCTTATTTCCTCCACCCGTTCAGTGATGTCTTCAATGAAAAATAGTTCTTCCGGGTTGATCTCCCCGTTTTTCACATATTTATTATTGATATAGGCCAAAAAAGTTCTTCCGATCTTTATGCCGCTTTCTTCCCAGCATATCTTCTGAAAAGCTACGTCGTCGATGTTAATATCTTTTACTTCGGTAGAGCTTTTTACCTCTATGATATCCCATTCGTCGTCGTTTACCGGATTCAATATATCGGTGCGTGAAAACAGTTTTCCGGACATCACTCCCGCCTCGAACAACGGTTTCCTTAAAGCCAACAGTTCTTTCGTCCGGTTTATGTTTCCCATAAAACTATCCTGCGGGACATCAATTCCATCAGGATAGAGCTTCTTTGCCAACTCTCCGACCTGCTGCCCCTGGTCGAATAAAAACTGCGTGGCGGCATCCGGCTGCGGTATCAGGTCTGGCTGATTAACCGCTATCCACAGCAGCCTGGGGCACTGTACACCGTAGAGAAATTTACTCTTGGTCAATAATTTCGATGACATCGTTTTTTATACCCTTAATCGAGAAACGGAAAATCCTCCAGCCTCTCTCTCAATATTTTCAGGTTGACCACATCTTCCTCATTATATTTTAAAAGAGTCTGCAAAGCGTCGGGGTCTCCGTATCTCATATACCTGTTCCATAACAGTACGGCATCCCATCCCGTAATACCGGCGGATTCTCTCGATATTCCCAGTTTTTGTTCCACCGCTTTGAAACCGCCCTTTAAATTGTATCTCCAGCAATCATACATCAGGTCGCGGTGCGCGGTCATGCTTTCAAGATTGATTCCGATAGAGTTGTGTATAAAAGGGAGGTCGAAACGGCTGCCGTTGTACGTATAGAGATTGGTTACTTTATTTATCGATTCCAGCAGGTTATCTGCGGTAACATCATCGCCTACCAGTTGAACCAGCCTGCTGTCACAGCCGTTAACGATGTAAATACCTATAACAGTGATATAAGATGATTGGCAGGATAAACCGGTTGTTTCGATATCCAGATAAGCGTCCAAAGGCATTCCTTATAAAAAATCTATATTGACATTATAATCGGATGAGAAAATAAATGGAATATTCAAAGATAGCTGTTAAATGGAGAATTTTAAAAGAAGAACAATTGTTTATTTTCTTCGACTTTAAAATCGATACATAAAATGTAACCGGTTTTATTCCTGTCATAAAATTCACAGGTAAAGGTTGCGCATAAATTGCCGCTTGCCAGCGAGGCATAAGGTTCCGTCAAATACCTGCTTACTCCGGCATTTTTCATATAGCGGTAATAATTTTTCAGTGAATGGTCTGCGCCTTTATTTGCCGGAGCAAACAACCCGTTTCGCCTGATATTTTTAACGGAACAAGTGAATACCGTGCTGCTGACTTGTATTCCGTTATTATCCAGGATATACAAACATTCCACAATGTCATTGTCATCGGCTATTTTCCCAAGAATTTCGTTGAAGTAATCTTTCGAAACCGTTGTGAGACTATCAATATATCCGTTCGCTATCGAATCGAGCCTGCTGTAATACACTTTATTCTGCAAGAGCTTTTCCTTTTCCGTCTCCCTGAACTTTGCAGCTATGCAATCTATCTTTTCTTCAATAGCTGCGGAAAAGATTCCATTTAATTTTTGAGGCTTCGATATGCAATATCCCTGAATCATGTTGGCGCCGAGTTCGAGTGTTACAATCGCTTCATTTTCGCTTTCGGTTCCCTCGGCAACTACCAGCGCGCCGATTTTGTTCGATAGATTAACCAGGGCGTTGAATACTTCTTTTACATAGAAGTTGGTACAAATATTCCTTATCAGTGACATATCGATTTTGACGATGTCCGGCTTGATAAGGGATATCCTGTCCATATTGGAGAAACCGCAGCCGATATCATCCATAGCAATTAAAAAACCTTCTTTCCTGTAATTGTCCGTAAAGGATTTGAGGACGGATGTTTCACGTACTCCGGATTCGTTTATTTCGATGACAATATTCTGCGGCGCTACCCCCGAATGACGCACCGTATTGAACAGATGGTTCGAGCCGGCTGTTTTATCCAGTATCGAAGAGTGCAGATTCAGAAATAGAAGGATATCGTCCCTGCAAAGGGACTTAAAGCTATCTATGACAGTCTCTCGGCAGGCGCGGTCCAGTTCTGTTTGCAACCCCTTACTCTCGGCTGCATCAAACAGATCTAAGGGCGGTATAATTTCACCGCTATCGACATCGATGCCGCGTATCAATCCCTCCAGACCGATAATACGCTTTTCGGTAATGGAGACAAGTGGCTGAAAATAAGCCGCCAAACTTTTACGGGCTAATATTTCGATTATATCGCAGGTCATTTATGCTTATCCGTTTATTACCGGTATTTTATTAATACGTTACTTCCGGAAAGACATAAATATTAGACCATAAGAATATTTCGGAAATGTTAAATTGAACGATTGGGGAAAAAAGAATTTATTTATTCGGACAAGTCACTAATTAAACTCAGTTACCTGTCGATGCTTTTAAGCGCGGACAGGGCGGCGCGGTAACCGCACATTCCGTGGACCCCGGCGCTGGGAGGTGTAGAGCTGGAACATAAAAAGATATCTGGTAACGGCGTTTTATGTGGCAGGGCTGGCAGAATCAGTTTTTTAAGCGTCTGGCTGCCGCCTGAGATATCTCCGCCGACCAAATTGGGATTGTCCTTCTCCAAATCGGACGGATACATGACATGCCGGGCAACGATGCTTTCTTTGAAACCGGGCGCAAAGCGCTCGACCTGGGATTCTATGCGTTCCGCCATATCGAATTTCGAATTATGTGGAACATGGCAGTATCCCCAGACGACATGTTGATTATTTTCAGTCCTGGTTTCATCGAAAAGACTTGGTTGTGCCAGAAAAACGAAGGGTTTTTCAGGGACCCTGCCGTTATGAACCTCATTTTCGGCGAAAACAATATCTTCCAGCGAGCCGCCGATATGAACCGTAGCCGCTTTACGGCATGCATCCGCTTTCCAGGGAATCGGATTGCCGAGTATCCAGTCCATTTTAAAGACACCCGGACCGTATTTGTAATTCCCCATCTTTCTTTTATAAGCATACAGCAATTGTGATGCCGCTATTTTCAGGAATTGCGCCGGCGTTATATCCGCCAGTAGAATATCATGAACGGGCAATTGCTCAAAGTTTTCTATTTCGGTATTGGTTACTATATTGCCGCCCAGTGCCTTGAAATAAGCTGCCATGGCATCTGTTATTTTCTGTGCTCCTCCCTGCGCTATCGGCCAGCCGTTAACGTGAGCGGCAACAGCCAGCATCAATCCCGATGCCGAGCTTGCCGCTTTATTCAAATTCATTATGGAATGCACGCCCATGCCGGCAATAAACGCTTTAGCCCGCTCACCCTTAAAATTGCTCTCAGCCAAACCTTTGGCGGATAACATGGCGTATCTTGCGAAATTAAGCATTAAAAAAGGATGCCGGAAGGGGATTTTAGGGAAATACATTATCTCATTTATAAGCGTTTGAAAATGTTCCGCCAGCGGCGTCATCAATTTAATGTAAGCTTTTTCATCGACGCCATCTAGATTGGCAGCGGTTTCTTCTATCGATTTATATATGTTTACTGTCGTGCCGTCATCGAGCGGATGCGTCATAGCAGCCGGTGAACTTATCCATTTCAACCCATATTCGGATAACGGCAGGCTCTGAAAAAAGGGGGATGCCGACACCATCGGATGCACCGCCGAACCCACATCGTTTATAGTACCTTTCCTAACGAGTTCCATGGAACGGCAGGCGCCGCCGATAACAGCGTTTTTTTCATATACGGTAACATCCAAACCGGCCTGAGCAAGCGTAATCGCCGCCGACAATCCGTTCGGCCCCGAACCTATAACTATGGCTTTTTGCCTATTAATTATCAATTACTATTGCCGGCTTTTTCTTTTACTTTTTTGGATAAGGGCACAAACTTTGTAATATTAAGCGGCAGCCCCCTGAGTTGTGCGTTATACCATATATTACCCGCTTTGCCCCATTGCCAGTTGCCGGCTGGCTTATATTTCACCATTTGCCCGTTATCTTCGATTTCAAGGTGTTTCGCCATCTGTGTCAGCACATTCAGCCAGATTTTCTCCTGGAATGCCTGTCCGGCTATAGCGTACGCTATTTCATAGAACGGGTCGGAAGCCCTTACCAACCCCTGTATCTGCAGCCTTATCTTGCCGTCCTCTTCTTTGGCGCTGAAGGTTATCCAGCCGGCTTCGGGATGCCCCTGGGGAGTGATATATGTAAAACTGGTATCTTCAACATAGAGCACATAAATTCCCGTGCTGACGATGCCGCCCGGCGTTTTAGAATCGATAAATACCAGCGCTCCGGGGCTCAAGCCCTTGCTGGTGGGATAAAAAAAGTTTTCGGGAATCTGGAAAACCACGAAATTCTGCATCAGTTTTAATATAATATCTTTGGGAGTAAATTCGGGTTTATCTATCGTCAGCCAGAAGGTCTTTTGCCACATCTTGCCGAATCCCTTTATCTGCGGCTGCAAGCGGCGGTTATCCATATTCCTTATCAGCGCGCCTTCCGGTCTTTCGGTTACTTTAATTCTTTCGATATAAGGCGCCCAACCGGCATCGGATTGCTTACCGGCTTTAACATTCAACTTTTTCAGATTCTCGATTTCATCCGCAGCAAGTAAACCTGATTTATCGTCACTATCGATTATATTTACTGCGTTATCGAGGCTGGTCATAGCGAACAACTCGCGGTAACGCCCGCTCAAGCCGTAAGCAAAAAGCTTTAACTTCTTTTTCTTTGCAATAGCCGCAAGCTTGACCAGGTTGCTGACACCGAGGCTGTTTATGTGGTCTACGGGGCGGAAATCGAGAATTACCTTGTTCAATCCTTTACGTGCGGCGTCTTCAACAGATTTATTGAGAAGCTCTTCGCTTTCTGCGTTCAAGACGCTGTCAAGAAGAATTACGCCTGTGGACCCGGTAAGGCTGGATAACTCCATTTGTTAGATCCCCCTTTTTTATAAAATTTGAGACCTGAAGAGCAAAAGAATAATTAACAGCTTAATATTACCATTGTTTAAGACAGATTTGAATAGAACTTTTATCACAATTTGGGAAATCAGGGAAAATTACTCAATATGTCAGATTAATATGGCAGTTTTCGACCTTTACTTGCCCAGGTGATAATAAAAATACCGTCCAAGCCTGTATGACTTATTGCTGAAAAAGGGGATTTTATCAGCTCTATTTTGCAGACAATCCATTATCTATATCTATACGAAAAGCCCGTTATCTATTTCGGATGCACCATTATCTTGTGGGCGACAGCGCATCCCAGTATCAGTTTGGTTCCTCTGACACAGATAATCACCGGCCCCGGATGCCCACCCTTGTAAACAGTTATTTCGCTTCCCGGTATCAAACCCATATCGACCAGTTTACGTATTAAGTCCTGTCCATGCAGAATTTTCGAGATGATATATATTCGGTCTATATCTGCGAAGCATAAAGAAATATCGTTTTCGGACATATCAATAAATACCGCAAATCAAGCGACGCATTTTTGCAAGCCTTTCACCAGCTCGTCGGTGCGCATCGGGTGGGTAATTAAGATTAGCATCGGGTCGGGATTTACAGAATTTGTAAACGGTACGATATTCACATATCCGCGTGCAGCCTGAACCTCGAAGGTGCCGTCGTAACCCTCGAGCTTAACGAATCCCTTGGCGCGCAGGACGCTGGGCGGCAGCTTGTTGAGCCATTTTTCCAATTGCGGTCTCGACAGGGGATCTTCGATTTGAAAACCTACCGAGCGGTATGAATCAGAAGTCGGGCCGACAGCTGTATAAACATCCACTCCCGATTCGGCAACAAGCATCCTGCCGGTATCCACCGAGCAGAAACTGGTTACGGTTATCTGCGCAAGCGGATTGATATCCGCGATATCAACGATGATTTTTTCTATATCGGGCTGCGCCAGCAAATCCGCCTTGTTTATTATTATGTTATCTGCCGTTTTAAGCTGTTGCTTTACCAGCGCGGCATCCTTTTCCGCAATCAGGTTGCGTGCGGCATCGTAAACCACAATTACGTTACAGATTTCTATATCTCCCCTGTCCCTTATCGATTTTATAGCTTCGACTATTCCGGCAGGGTCGCCGACTCCTGTGGATTCAATAAATATGGTCATTCCGCCGGCATCTTTTATAATATCTTCCACGGCTTTCACCAATTCTTCACGCAGGTCGCAGCAGGCGCAGCCGCCTGTGATGGATGTCAGCTTGATTTTTCGCGTATCCAGCAGTAGACCATCGATATCTAGGTCGCCGAACTCGCTCATTATGACATACGGCTGTTCCCCCCTTTCGGCTTCCCAGTCGATAAAACGTTTTAAAAGCGTGGTCTTGCCGCTGCCTAAAAATCCGGCAATGATGATGACTCTGCATGGTAATTGCTTTTTAATAGATAATTCATTTTCTGAGGTCATATTTATTAATCCTCCGCACTAGTTGCTACAGATATGTAGTTGAAAACTTTTTCATTTACATATTAACAAAAGGAGGGTGGGGTGTCAAGGGGGAGTTAACAATAGATGGCTGATAAAAATCCTCTGTCGAGCAGGAGAGTCATTTAAATATTCAAGTTTAAATAGAATCAGAAGGTCATAATTGTGACCGCTACTTCTATTCTTCCGCCTTCTTGGGTTTCTTAACGTTTTTTCTCCCTTTGCTTCCCATTAGTCTGCCTCCTTAAAGAATTATGCGCAAGTTGCCACGCATTCACCCCGATAGTACCCCATTACCGGGATACTGTCAACAGAATTTAGAAACATGTAAGCCGCAAAAAGTTTACAACACGAAATGCCGTTTTGTACCTTAATCCTTTTCGAAGATAAAACCGGGACTACTAAATCACTGCGGACAAGCCTTTATAAGGATTGTTTAAGACTTCCGGGATAGCACGGATTTATACCGCTTCTTTTTTAAATTCCTTATCCCTGATGTTTTTCCAGCCGCCGCTATTAGATAGCCAGATCGGTTGTTTGCAGACGCAACAAGTGACCTGCGTAGCGCCGGACACTTTCTGTTCACTACCCCTGACCAGCTTTTTACAATTACCGCAATACAACTTCTTAATACACATTTTCATAATTTCACCACTCTTAATCATTTATCGAATATTTTAGCCACAACAGGTATTTTATATCGCATTTCCGGAGATCCTTCGGGATTGCAGATAAAGGTCGTTAATTAATTTTTCCTGTTCTTTCGGGTCGCTGACAGTCCTGCGAATGCGCGCTTTTTCATTGCGGATGTGTGTTCGAGTCGATTTAGAAAAGTTTTTATTTATCATTTATTTTTTACATACTCCTATATACATCCCAGTATACTCCTTTTTGAACTTTATTATATTTATGTAAATTATTTTTTAAGCGTGAGGGGATGGGGAGGAGAATATTTATTTATTTGTGGAAGTTGATTGTCGTTACCCGAATGCTATTAATTATGTTAATAAACTTCCCACGACCTTACGGTCGGGGTATTGAGTTCGGTAAGATAAACAGTATATATCACCTGTTAGTAATACAGTTTAGCTCCTAACGGCATACTTTAAAATGCCGCCTTTTTTTAAATTATGTATGTATGTATTGACAACCCGCTATTTCGGGATTACACTCAACTTATAGCTTATGTGAATATTTCATAATCAATTATAACCTTTGGGAGGTAAAGACAATGTCGCAGTTTAAATCGCAGACAGCCTTGACCCTTCTCATCATTCTTGTCATGATTTCTTTAATCATACTTACAATCCCCGGATGTTCCTCGCAAAATAAAATACCGCCTGAAATAGATAAATATAGCACCGAATGGCCGTTAGCCAACATGGATTACAGCAACACCAGGGCAACCGAAAATTCCGGCATCACCTCTCAAAATATAGATGAGTTAGGAATAGCATGGACTTTCGATATCCCCGGCGTCGGTGAATGGGGCGCTTCCGCTACCAATCCGCTTATTCTGGATGACACGGTTTATTTGCAGGATTTGAAGAGCAATGTATATGCATTTGATTTGGAAACGGGCGATTTGAAATGGAAAAAGGAATACGATTTAAATAACTTCGGGCCGAACGGGCCGGCTGTCGGTTGGGGTAAATTATTTATTATCAAGGGACGTTACGATATTACAGCCCTGGATATAAAAAACGGCGATGAAATCTGGACGACACGTTTATCGGATATAGAATCTACAGGAATAGATATTCAACTGGTTGCCTACAACAATCTTGTCTATGCCTCTACCGTACCGGGTTCGTCCAATGCCAATTTTTATACCGGCGGCGGGATGGGTATAATATATGCCCTCGACCAGAAAACAGGCGATATAAGATGGGAATTCAATACAATCGATTCTGAGGATATCTGGGGCAATCCCGAGGTAAACAGCGGTGGCGGAGCATGGTACCCGCCGGCAATCGATGTGGAAACAGGGATAATGTATTGGGGCACAGGCAATCCCGCCCCCTGGCCGGGAACCGAAGCGTTTCCTAACGGTTCCAGCCGCCCCGGCGACAACCTTTATACCAACAGTATGCTGGCATTGGATTCGGCTACCGGAGAGCTGTTATGGTACAACCAGGTTTTACCGCACGATTTATTCGACCTGGACTTTCAAACAAGCCCGATACTGACTTCTGCAACTATAAACAATAAAGAAACGCAAATCGTTATCGGCTCCGGAAAATTGGGCAAGGTCTACGCCTTCGACAGGCAAACGGGTGAAATCTACTGGGAAACGCCTGTAGGACAGCATCAGAACGATGATTTGGAAGCAGTCCCCGCAGGCACCACCGTTAGAATATTCCCCGGCCCGCTGGGAGGCGTGGAAACACCGATGTCGCTCTCCGGCGGTATATTATATGTGCCTGTAGTTGATCTTTTCGGAGACTATACACCGAGCAGTTTCGACTTTACTACCTTCAATATCGGGGAAGGAACAGGAGAACTGATTGCGCTCGATGTATCGACAGGACAGCAGTTATGGAGCAAACAGCTCGACTCGATAAACATCGGCGGCGCAACTGTTGTTAACGACCTTGTTTTTACATCGACCATGAGCGGTATGATTTATGCCTTCGATAAAACCTCCGGCGACAAGCTCTGGGAATACCAGGCGCCCGGCGGCATAAACGGCTGGCCTGCCGTTTCAAAGGATTTTATCGTTTTCCCGATGGGATTGGGGCCTGCTCCTAAACTGATTGCCTTCCAAATCGGCAAAGCTACCGGCACAACAACAGCTACATCTACGCCTGCGACAACAACCACATCTCAAACAACTACAATCACAAGCGTTGAATTCCAAGCTGACGGCATAATCAGCCCGGGAGAATACAAGTATCAGCAAAAATACGGGGACTATGAATTATACTGGTTTAACGACGAAGAAAATATATACGTTGGAATGAAGGCAAGAACCACCGGATTCGTTGCTTTGGGCATTCAGCCCGGTTCCGGAATGCTGAACGCCGATATTATATTCAGCATCGTTAAAGACGGGCAAGCCGAAATTTACGATATGTTCAGCACAGGTATATGGGGTCCGCATCCACAGGATACCGCTCTCGGCGGCACAACTGATATAACGGTATTCGGCGGTACAGAAGAAAACGGCTATACTACCATCGAGTTTAAACGCACGCTTACTACAAGTGATAGATATGATAATCCGTTAAGCAAGGGAAATAATACGATAATATGGGCTTACGGCTACAGCGACGACCTCAACATCCAGCATTCTACGAGAGGTTATGGGGTGATAGTGATAGATTAGGGGGATAATATATAATTTACAAGGATTACAATGCTAACAACCGAAACTATTAATCAAAAAACCAGCGGCGAGTGCAATATTAATTATTAACGGAAAAACACCTGCGAATAGCTCCGTGCCCGAGTAAATTCGAGTACTTGTGATAGTTGTTTTTCTCGTATTGTATTCTTCCTGCTATAATTGCCGGATGTATATTCAATTCACGAGCATAATTCAATATTTGTTCTTGTGTCGGGGAATTATCCCCGGAAAGATCTATTTCCCCCCAAAAAACACCAGGAATTAATGCTTCTTGTGCCAAATTATCGGCTTCCAGTTCGGTACTATCTTCTTTACCATTATATTTCCTGAGATCCATATCATCTATAATGATATTATTTCCATTTACCGATAAATGCTTACTCAAGTGTGCCAGTTCATGTAAAAGACAAAACCAAAAATTATCTATACGGTCATAACGCAATGTTAATCCAATAACAGGAACTTTGTTGGATGGAAGAAAAGCCGCACCATCGAGATATGTTTTACTCAAATGGGGGAGAGTTATTAAATGAATCCCATGTTTTTCCAGGTATTCTTTTGCAAGCATAGGCCCGTTATCGAAATAGCTGAGCTTCGCTACGTCACGAAGAAAATCACTGTTGACCGAGCCTTCCGAATACTGATTCGATAACAACTTAGTATTTGCATTTTCCAACACCTTTAAACACCATGCAGTTAAGGCATATGAATCATTTTTTGAATTTTCCCTTCTACACTTGCTCCTGCGGAACAGACAATATTCCACTTCCTTTATACCACCGGCGTTTATAATTAGTTTCCTTATTATTTCTTCGCTTCTGGCAACAACATCTCCGTCGCTTGATATAAACCCCTTTTTTGCCATTTCTTTTACCGGAAATTTATGATAATCCAATTTCGGATTATCATCAGGGAAAATGGCATCAGGCTCACGCAACAGAATATCGGAGGGGATTCCCAATCCCTTATTAAGCGCACGCATCATAGCAAGAGTTAAAGGTTTCTTTTTATTTAATACCTCTGAGACCTTACTCTTGCTGCCGATAAAAGGGATAATATCTTGCTGATTTAATCCAAGTTGTTCCATACGAAATTTTATAGCGCTTACAGGGTCGGGCATATTAATTGGATACACTTTATCTTCATATATCTCAACAAGCGTACTTAAAAGTTCAAGTTCATCAAACTCAGCAGTTCCAGCCTCTGCATCCATAATATTATCGATGCGGTCAAGCGCTAAGGTATAGTCTTCTTCTGTTTTTATAATTTTATTCACCATTATATTTCCTCCGCATTTATTTTGTCGTACTCTTTATGAGTGCCTATAAACCTAATAAATACGATTTGGGTTTTAAATTCTATTTTTACAACTATTCTGTATTTATTTCCACAAATATTAAAGACGACACGACTATTTTTTAAAATACTTGCATTTCTATATTTCTCTTTTATATCTGCCGGAGACTGCCATGACTCCCTTTTTACTTCATGAAACCAAACTTCCAATGATTCTTTGGAATCGGAATGCTCGGAGATTTCATAATAATTCACTAGCGTTTTTCTGGCGATTATTCTCACAATTAAATACTAACAAATGTTCCCTTATATTGTCAATTGTTTTTGTTCCCTTTTCAGGAACTTTATATCAATAATTATTTACCGCACATATCTTTCACCAAATCCTCTATAATATCCTTATCCCATCAAGGAGGTCTATCATGCAAACAACCGAAACCATCAGTCTGAAAACCAGCGGCGAGTGCGATGTCGTAAACATCACGCACCATGTCGAAGCGCAGATAGCTAAATCCAACCTTAAAAGCGGGATTGTGACCGTTTTTGTTACCGGCTCCACCGCCGGAGTAACCACCATCGAGTACGAACCGGGGCTGGTGGCGGATATCAAAGAGGCGTTCGAGAGAATAGCTCCCAAAGGCATACCCTATGCCCACAACGAAACATGGGGAGACGGCAACGGTTATTCGCATATCAGGGCATCACTGTTGGGGGCATCGCTGGTCATCCCGTTCGTAAACTTTAAAATGGTTCTCGGCACGTGGCAGCAAATCGTGCTTATAGACTTCGATAACCGCCCGCGCAAACGGGATGTGGTGGTGCAGGTGATGGGGGAGTAAAAATTTTCCTCTTAGTTTTCTAGAAAAAATACGCCCTCATCAGTCTCGCCTTTATGCTCGACAGCTTCCCCAAGGGGAAGCCTGAAAAAATAACACCTTCCCCCTAGGGAAGGTGGCAGACCGATTTATCGGGATGACGGATGAGGGTATTATCTATCCGTGCCTATAATCATCGGTAGAGATTGCTTCAATTTTCCTCCCTGATTTATATAGATTCTTCGTCTTCGCCTCAAAAAGACAATGTAGAGGAATATTTCGCAAAGACGATTCGTTTTCTCCCCGCACCAGATGCTGAGTTCTTGGCGACGAAATCCCGGTTTATCGGGACTTCGTCGCCAAGAACTCAGCATGACAATTGAAATTACTTCACATTAATCAGCGAGAAGAACTCGGCGCGGCTGTCGGCGCGGCTGCGGAAGGTTCCGCGTAAAGCGGATGTTATAACGCTGGCTCCCGGCTTCTTGATGCCCCTCATCGTCATGCACATATGCTCCGCCTGAATGACGACGCCTACTCCGTCCGGAGCTAACCCCTTGACAATGGCATCTGCGATATCGGTCGCCATGCGCTCCTGTATCTGCGGACGTCTTGAGATGATTTCAACCACCCTTGCCAGCTTGCTGATGCCGACTACCCTGCCCTCCTTGTTGGGGATGTAGCCGACGTGGACGATGCCGTAGAAAGGCAGCAGGTGATGTTCGCACATCGAATAAAAGGGGATGTCCTTGAGGATGACCATCTCGCGGTGCCCAAGTTCGTAACCGACCTTGAGTTCCTCGACCGGGTCCATATCCATCCCCATAAAAAGCTCGGCATACATCTCGGCAAAACGGCGCGGCGTCTCCAGCAGGCCCTCGCGCTTTTTATCTTCGCCGATGGCATCAATGATATCTTCAACCGCTCTTTTTATTTTCTCTTCGTCGAACAATGGCCTTTCCTTTTATGTTATTTCCAGAATATAAATAGCTTATCACCGCGGGAACGATTCGGCAAGCCCGGAATATTGTCTTTGCGAGGAAGGAGCGTAAGCAACTGACGCGGCAATCTCTACCGAATAAACGCTATTACCTACCTGAATCACTAATCGTGAAAGATTGCTTCGCCTTCCCTTCGGGAATGGACTCGCAATGACATTTTAATTACAACTTCAATTCTTCTGCGTATACTTCGCGTTTAAGGATACGGGTATCGACCTGCTGCATAACAAGATAGCGTTCGCTGCCCAGGTACAATACCGGAAGCACCTTTTCAAGGTTGACTGTCCCGTCCTCCCTGAAAATACCTTCCTGAACATGAGTTGCCACTACCTCGCCGATAATCATGCTGTGGCCGTCGTAGACTTTTTCTTCCACGACTTTGCACTCTAAAGCGGCGTAAGCATCGGCAAGTACCGGAGCGCATGTTTTAACCGACTTCTCTTTAGCAATGCTATAGGTGGAAAACTTGTCGCAGTTCTCACCCTTGCTGCCGCCGATAGCTGCTACAATTTCGGAATGGGTATCCGGCATGAGATTAACGGCAAATTCACCGCTTTCCTTGATTAGCGAATATGTAAAATGGGATGTTCCGGTAACAAAGGCAAAAAGCGGTGGGTCTTTCGACATCGGCATATGCCAGGCAACCGTCATGGCATTTTCCTTTCCGCCCGAAGCTGCGGTGACAACCAGCGCAATGCGCGGATAATGCTGATAAAAGAAACCGACGTTTTCTACTACTTTCTTTGCCATTTTTACTCCCTCGGATATATGGAATCGCCGTTATGGTTCGACAAGCTCACCACGAACGGCTCTTTTATCCCCTACTAATGCAGCACGACATTCATTATAATCATCAGTCTTGTCAAGTCGGGACACCGGTACGACAAACCATAACAGTCGTTGCGAGGAGTCACGATAAATCGTAACGACGAAGCAATCCCTGCAAACCCTCTTAATTACCCCGCTCCGTACAACTTATTATATCTTTACTATTTTATTATAAAAACATAGGCAGTATTAGATTCACCGTTAGAGATTGCTTCGCCTTCCCTGCGGGAATGGACTCGCAATGACAGCCTTTTTAAAACCCCAGGGCTTTTTCGATTGCCGAAAGGTCGGCCGGAAGCTGCAGGAACGGCTCGGCATTCTTGATAGCCGTATCGGCATCCTTTATCCCGTTTCCGGTTACGATGCAGACGATTTTCCTGCCGGAGAAATCCATGCCCTTTTTCACCATCTTTAAAAGACCGGCATAGGGCGCCGCCGAAGCCGGTTCGCCGAATACACCCTCCCTGGACGCCATAATTTTCTGCGCCGCCAGGATTTCCTCGTCGCTGACCATATCGATAAGACCGCCCGATTGATCGCGTGCTTTGGTGGCCTTCTCCCAGCTGGCAGGGTTGCCGATGCGGATGGCAGTGGCTACGGTCTCCGGTTTCTCGATGGGATATCCGTGAACTATGGGAGCGGCACCTTCCGCCTGAAAACCCATCATCTGCGGCTTCCTGGTGGACTTTTTCATATCGTAGTATTCTACAAAACCCTTCCAGTAGGCGGTGATGTTTCCGGCATTGCCGACAGGGATGAACAAGTAATCGGGGGCATCGCCCAGTTCATCGATAATCTCAAAGGAGCTGGTTTTTTGCCCCTCTATGCGGTTGGGATTAAGCGAGTTTACCAGGGCAATCGGATGCTTTTCGGTAATGGTGCGCACGATTTTAAGAGCCTGATCGAAATTGCCGTCGATAGCCACGATTTGCGCCCCGTGAATAATAGCCTGCGCCAGCTTGCCCTTGGCGATTTTTCCTTCCGGTATGATAATGACGCACTTCAACCCCAATGCTGCCGCATAAGCTGCCGCCGAGGCGCTGGTGTTGCCGGTGGAAGCGCAGATAACCGCCTTGCTCCCTGCTTCGATGGCTTTAGCCATTGCCATCACCATCCCGCGGTCTTTAAAGGAACCGGTGGGATTGCAGCCTTCCAGTTTAAAATACAGTTCGGCGCAACCGATATCTTTATAGAGGTTTTTCGACCTCACCAGCGGAGTATCGCCCTCACCGATAGAGAACATCGGGGTTTTTGAAGTTACCGGTAAATAGTCTTTATATCTAAAAAGCACACCTGATTTTGCCATATTATTCCTCGACACGTATAAAATTATTTACTTTCTTGACCACTGCCAGATTATTCAATTGCTCAAGCGCTGTTTGCATCGCTTCTTCTATCGCCGGATGCGTCATAATTACGATTTCTGCCGATTTTTCCTCGATGTTGTCCTCTTTTTGAAGCGCAGCCGAAATGCTGATTCCGCAATCGCCGAATACGCCGGCTATACTCGCCAAAGCTCCCGGCATATCGTTTATTGTCATCCTGATATAATACCTGGTAGTAATTTGTGACATCGGCTTGATTTTTTTACCGGCTTTGACCTTCCAGTAGCTATGGGAGGTATCGCCGCAGGCGATTTTCCTGGCTGCCTGAATCACATTAGCCACAACAGCGCTCGATGTAGGCTTGGCACCGGCGCCTTCACCCCAGAAGGTAACCTTGCCGACCAGATCTCCCTCGACCAGGACGGCATTGTAGACGCCATCCACCTTTGCTAAAAAGCTTTCAACAGGCACAAAAGCCGGGTAAACATGGACCTCGACAAAACCATTGTTATGCCTGGCAATCGCCAGCAATTTAATAGCGTAACCCAGCTCGCCAGCATAGCGGAAATCGCGGCTCTCCAGCTTTGAGATGCCTTCGCAATAGATATCTTCGGGGCGTACCCTGATTTCCATTGTAAGCGAAGCCATAATCGCCAGTTTGTAAGCCGCGTCTATACCTTCGATATCGTTTTTGGGATTGGCTTCGGCATATCCCAGTTTCTGCGCTTCCGCCAGAGCCTCAGGATAATCTATATTCTCTGAAGACATGCGTGTAAGTATGTAGTTCGTGGTGCCGTTTATAATGGCGGATATTCCTTCTATATTATTCGCCACCAGGTCTTTTTGCAGCGGAGCGATAAGCGGGATGCCGCCGCCGACGGCCGCTTCATAATTCAGGCTTACGTTATGTAATTTTGCCAGTTCCATCAATTCGGAGCCGTATTTGGCTACAAGTTCCTTGTTGGCGGTAACCACGTGTTTCCCGGACTTGATAGCCCGTTCATGATAGGAACGCGCCGGTTTTTCGCCGCCGATTACCTCGATGACGATATCCATATCCGGAGTATTAAAAAAATCATCTTCGTCGGTAGTAAACAGACAGGCATCAATTCCTTCCGTTTTTGGCGTTCCCAAATCCGGCTCGATAACCTTTATTTTACGCAAGACCACCGGGCACCCGGCCTGCTCGGATATGTGTTCTGCTCTATCGAGCAACACGCGCCCGACCTGGCTGCCGATTACCCCGAAACCCATCAAGCCAACCCCGATACTTTTCTTTTCCATGATAAATTACCCCGTTTTTTAACTTTTTACCGCTTACGAACCTGAGACCTTTGCGGCTGCAAATTCCTTCATTTCATCGATGTTCTCCGATACGATGACAGACTCATAATCGAATGACGCCATCCACTCGTCAAGCGCATCCCCGATCAGGATTGACATGTGCTCATCGGATATGTCTTTGACGGCTCTTTCGGTAACCTGGTACAGCCAGTAACCGCCTTTTGTACTTTCACCGGTATCTTTAATCACTTCGCTGACAACGTTTAATTCAACGTCGGCATTAAAAACAAAAGCCTCGAATACATCGGAATAATAGCCTTCTTCAACTTCCAGGACACAGCCGTCTTCTTCATCCCATATCTGCGAATACTCTTCGGCTAATTCATCGAAATCCCCGCCTTCGTTTAACAGTGTCAAAACCTGCTCTGCCTGCTCCTCACTGCCGACGAGTATTGCCTTCACGGTAGCAACCTCCACCTCTTCTTCCGCACCGTTATAAACCTGTGTCGTGCGTTCGGTAACTTTCAGTATCCAGTAACCTACGGCCTTTGTTTTTGTCGCATCTTCGATAAAGTTCAACACTGCGATTTGCGCCGTTGAAATAAGTTCATCAGTCAGCACCGTATTGTTTAAAATATCGTCGATAACACCTTCGGGTAACCAGCCGAGGTCTCCGCCGGCTTCCTTAGTTGTAGTATCCAGAGAAAGTTCAGCCGCTATATCTTTAAATAATTCCCCGCCGGCAATCCTGTTCTTAACCGCTTCAACCTGGGCTTCGCTCTCAAGGAACATTGCCAGCATGTAACTATGCTCGGCGGATGTGTCGATTTGCGAACCGAAATGTTCTTCAAGTAAAGGAATAAGCAGGCTCGCTCTTACCATATCCCTGGCAGCGTTGGTATTATCGTACCCCTGTTCTTTTATCAGGGTGGTAATTTCTTTTTCAGTAACCGTAATGCCTAATTTCTCCGCTTCCTGTTTTATAAGTTCATAATACTCGATATACTGCAAGGCATAAGAAGTAAAATAAGAAGCATACATATAGTACTCGCCTGATACATATCTGAGCATATCGACATAGTATGACATATCGAACTCGGTGCCGTTCACATCGATGACGGTTTCATGCATCGGTTTATACTCGTCTTTATACCATTCATGTATCCCGACTCCCACAAGACCGACTACTATTGCGATTACCGTAAAAACGGCAAATTTTATTATATCCGTGAAATTTCTTCGCTTTTTCTCCCTGACGGCATGCGTCATTTTTCTTTTTGCAGGCGTTTTATTCAATGTCGTTAACTCTCCCTCTTATTTTCATAATATGAAAGGCTTAATTCAAATACGATTAGCGCAAAATACGCTTTTGCACTCAAAGATAATGCTGTAATTATAAGCCCTTAAGCCGATACAGTGCAATTTAAATTCTTTTAAAACTGTGTCTAATATTATATACTATAATCATTCAGCCACAGTAAACGATTCATCTACTTCAAGGGGGGCAGTTGATAATGAAAGCAGTGATTTTAAGCGGCGGTTTCGGTACCAGGTTAAGGCCTTTAACCATAAACACCCCTAAATCAATGGTTCCGGTGCTGAATATTCCTTTCCTTGAATACTTTATTAAACGTTTGAAATCGCATAAAGTTAGCGATATCGCCCTTGCCGTCAGTTATCTGGCGGAACCGATTAAGGATTACTTCGGCGACGGCAGCAAGTTTGATGTCAAGCTTTCATATACCATCGAGGAAACTCCGCTGGGAACAGCCGGCGCCGTAAAGAATGCCGGTGGATTCATCGATGAGCCGACACTGGTATTCAACGGCGATATTTTTACCGACCTTGATATAACAGCCATGATGGAGAATCATAAGCAAAACAAGGCTTTACTCACTATAGCCCTGACACCGGTCGAAGACCCGACCAGTTACGGACTGGTGGAAACCGATAACCGGAATAAAATAGTGCGTTTTCTGGAAAAACCGAATCCTGACGAAATCACCACCAATATGATTAATGCCGGCACATATATACTGGAACCTGAGATTATGTCTCTTATACCTTCGCAGACCAATTGCAGTTTTGAAAGAGATATATTCCCCTTGCTGCTGAGAGAAAAGAGGGATGTCTTTGCTTATCCTTCGGATTGTTACTGGATAGATATAGGTAAACCGGAAAACTATTTCCAGCTGCATTACGACCTGCTTAACGGTAAAAGCAACCAGTATCGCTTTAATAACGGCAAGAAAAAAGTCATAACCGGTGCGCAGTGTGTCATACACCCGTCCGCCCAGATTTCAGGGCCTGCCGTAATAGGCAATAACTGCATCATAGGAGAAGATGTCAAAATAAACGGCTCGGTTGTCATCGGTTCAAACTGCCAGGTTTCCAATTCCTCAATCGTGGATGATTCTATTTTATGGAATTCCGTTCATGTCGAACCTTTTGCCCGTATAAAACACACTATAATAGCCAATAACAGCCATATCGGTTCGGGAAGCATTATCGAACAGGCAGTACTCGGTAACAATAGCATTATAGGCTACGGTCAACACGTCAAAGCCGGACGGCTCGTTTCACCGAATACCGTGGTCAATTAGCATATCTAATCGTTGTAGTTTGTTGAATAGATAAACCGGTAAATAAGTAACGCAATGCCGTAATCGGGCATTGCGTTTGCTGTGTTATAATAAAGAAGTATATAGAGGTATAAAAGTATTAAATGCTAGAACGTCTTGCTAAAATCGAACGGCAGTACATTGAACTCGAGGAAGAAATGGCTTCCGACGAGGCTATTTCGAATCCGAAGAAAATGCAGGAACTCGCCCGGGAAAGAGCCCGGCTGGAAGAACTGGTTACCCTGTATCGACAGTATAATAAATCTGTTAAAACACTTGAAGATACCAGGGCAATGCTTGACGACAGGCTCGATGAAGAGATGTTATCGCTGGTCAAACAGGAAATTGAAAATCTCGAACTTGCAGTGGAGAAACAGTATCAGGATTTAAAATTGGCGCTCCTTCCGAGAGACCCCAATGACGAAAAAGACATTATCATGGAAATAAGGTCGGGTACCGGCGGTGAGGAAGCCGGACTTTTTGCCGCCGACCTTTTCCGTATGTATACGCGTTATGCCCAAATCAGGGGCTGGGCTACCGATATTATCGATATCAATGAAATCGGTACCGGCGGCATCCGCGAAGTGATATTCGAAATTCGCGGCAGGGGCGCCTTCAGCCGTTTAAAATACGAAAGAGGGGTGCATCGCGTACAGAGGGTGCCGACTACCGAAGCTTCCGGACGTATACATACCTCTACCGCTACCGTAGCTGTGTTGCCTGTAGCCGATGAAGTGGAAGTAGACATCAACCAGAGCGACTTAAGAATCGATGTCTTTCACAGCGGCGGCGCTGGCGGACAAAATGTAAACAAAGTGGCAACTGCCATACGTATTACACATTTACCGACCGGTATCGTGGTTATTTGCCAGGATGAACGCTCACAGCTTAAAAACAAAACCAAGGCGATGTCCGTTTTAAGAGCGAGGCTTCTGGATATGGAACAGCGCAAGCAGGAAGGCGATATCGTTGAAGAACGGCGTTCGCAGGTAGGCACGGCCGAGCGTGTCGAAAAAATCAGGACATATAACTTCCCGCAGGACAGGATTACCGACCACCGCGGCGGTATTACACTGCGCAACCTGCCGAATATCATGGAAGGCAATCTCGACGAATTGCTCGATTCGCTCGCCGCAGACGAGCAGGCCAAGCTGTTAGAGTCGCAACTGGAATGATTCTCATGGACTGTCTAAATCAAACCCGCAATATCCTTTCCGGCAGCAATATAGATGACGCTTCGCTGGAAAGCGAACTATTGATAAAGCATGTAACGGGTTATAATCGCGTACAGCTTTACCAGAATATGGAGCAGGAATTACCGGCTGAAAAATGGAACTGCCTTCAATCATTGATTAAGCGCAGACTCACAGGCGAACCCTCAGCCTATATAACCGGTAACAAGGAATTTTACGGGCTGGATTTTTATGTAAACAGCAATGTCCTGATACCCAGGCCCGAGACCGAACACCTGGTGGATAAAGCTCTTGAGCTCGGCAGATTTTATATCCGTCCGGTTATAGCGGATATCGGAACAGGTAGCGGAGCAATCGCCGTCAGCCTGGCAATCAACCTGCCACAATCTGAAATTATTGCTATAGATATATCCTTCGATGCCTTAAAAACGGCGGATATCAATTGTCACAGGCACAACGTAAATGACAGAGTAACCCTGCTTTGCGGTAATTTACTGGAACCCCTGCCACAGAAAGCGGATATCATAGCTGCAAATTTACCATACGTGAGGAAAGATGATATTCCCGTTAACTGCTGCGAGCCGAAACAGGCTCTCGACGGCGGGGAAGACGGGCTGGACACAATAAGACTTTTATGCTGTCAGGTCGAGGATAAAATAAACGCAGGCGGTCATCTGCTGCTTGAGATAGGACTGGGACAGAAAGATGCTGTCGCAGACCTTCTTAAAAACATCGCTTCAGTTAAAGATATAGAGGTCATCCCCGATTTACAGGGCATAGACCGGATAGTCTGCGCTTCTTTCAGATAATCCACTAAACGTCTTCATACGCGAGAATCCCAACAAAGGTAATTGTTAAATTACAAGCGATAATATGTTCCGTTCGCCCTGAGAGTTTGTAAATTTATTATAATTTAGAGAATTATAGAGCGAATATTGAAGCTAACGGAGACAGTAAAATGACTAAAAACTTAATTTATTCTCAAGCTCTGAGTCCAAGGAAACAGCGGCGAAGGTAGAATTGGATTCAAATCCCTCTTAATCTCCCTTTTTCAAAGTGAGAGAATCGTGGAGTGCTTCTTCCTTACTCTATTTACAAATGTCGTTACAAGACTTTAAAAAACCGTTCGTGGTGAGCTTGTCGAACCATAACGGTTTTGATTATTTATAATTTATATGCGAGGCGGGGTAATTATATTGTATTGTGGGGATTGCTTCGTCCGCCTACGGCGCCTTCGCAACGACTGTTTATGTAATGTCATGCTAAAAACACGATGGGGGATTAAGAGGAATTAAAATCCTTAACAGACGCTCAACGCTTTCCCTGTAAAACTATCATTAACAACAAAACCGGCAGAATGATTGCTCGCTCTGCCGGTCTTTAAATTAAAATTGATGACTGTGTATTAAGCTTTTCCCTCTGCCATCCTCTGTTTTTCCGCCTCATGTTCGGCAACAATTTTCTGAGTTATATGAGAGGGAACTTCTTCATAATGGTCGAATTCATAGCTGAAAGAACCCCTGCCCTGCGTCATCGATTTCAAATCGATAGCATAGCGCAGAATTTCCGCCAGCGGAACCTGTGCGTCAACCACATTATAACCGCCTTCCGGATTCATGCCCTGTACGCGCGCCCGCTTGGTATTCAGGTCGCCGATAATATCTCCGGTATAGTCTCCGGGAATTCTAATTTTCATATTTACTATCGGTTCGAGCAAAATGGGATTACCATCCGTCATCGCCTTTTTGAAAGCCCCGGCTCCGGCAATCTTGAAACATATTTCCGAAGAATCTACCGGATGAAAACTTCCGTCCATCACCAGAGTCCTGATATTGACAATCGGATATCCTGCCAGCGCTCCCTCTTTTATAGCCTCGTGTACGCCCTTTTCCACTGCCGGTATGTAGTTCTTGGGAATGGTACCGCCGACTACCTTGTTTTCAAACTCATTTTCTCCACCCCCGATGATAGGTTCCAGTTCAAGGATGACATGTCCGTATTGCCCGTGTCCGCCGGTCTGTTTCTTGTGCTTGTATTCGCCCCTGGCAGCTGCCGTAATCGTCTCTTTATAAGGAACCTTGGGAGCTTTCAATTCAACAGCAACACCGAACTTGCGCATCATTTTTTCTGCCGCCACTTCTACCTGTGTCTCGCCAAGCCCCGAGAGGATAGTTTCGCCGGTATCAGGGTCACGGTGAACAATAAGCGTCGGGTCTTCTTCCGCCAATCTGGCAAGGGATGAGCCCAGTTTGTCGACATCAGCCTTGGTTTTAGGTAATACGGCAACGCTGAACAAAGTTTTAGGATAAGTCGCCGGAGCAATTTTAACAGGTTTATCCTGCATGCCTAAGGTATCACCGGTAGCCGTAATGCTCAATTTGGCAACCGCCCCCATATCGCCGGCGCTGATTTTTGCTATTGTTTCCTGATTCTTGCCTCTTATAACAAATAATTGCCCGATTCGCTCAGCGCTATTCTGATTAACGTTCCAAACCTGCGAGTTGCTTTCCAGTTCTCCTGAAAATACCTTGAAGTAGGTCAGTTTACCGACATAAGGGTCTGCGCTTGTCTTGAATACCAGGGCAGCCAGAGGCCCGGCAGCGCTGATATCGATATCTTTAATGGCCGAATCTTCCGTCGTTTTTATTTTTATATCTTTCGGTGACGGCATATATTCGTTAATTACACTCATCAATCTATTTACCGATACATTCTGTAAAGCCGAGCCGGCCAATATCGGAAATATCTTAACCTCGGCGATTGCTTTCTTTAAGGTCGATAATAATTCCTCCTGGCTCAATTCTTCGCCGTTTAAGTATTTTTCCATCAGGTTATCGTCCGTCTCGGCGATTGCTTCTACCATCTTCTCACGTAAAGATGCTGCCTGTTCCTGTATTTCGGAAGGGATATCGGCTTCTTCGCCTTTTTCGCCGGCATAGTATTTCATCGTTAGCAGGCTGACTACCCCTTTAAAATCCGTATGCGCTCCCACCGGCATTTGTACCGGCATGCATTTAGAGCCGAATTTCGCCTGGATTTCAGCAGTTATTTTACCGAAGTTGGCATTCTCACGGTCCATCTTGTTTATAAAAAACAGACGCGCCAGTTTAGCCTTATCGCAATAAGACCATGCCTGCTCGGTGCCGACTTCCAGCCCTGAAGATGCCGCCGCCACAATGACTGCCCCTTCGCAGACCCTGACAGCCGCATCTACTTCCCCGGCAAAATCGGAATAACCCGGAGTATCCAGGAGATTTGTTTTAATATCATGCCACTCATAGGGAAGCAAGGTTGTATTTATACTTATTTTACGTTTTATTTCATCCTGGTCGTAATCCGAAGTGGTGGTACCGGCATCGACCTTTCCCAAGCGGTTTATAACCCCGGCGTTAAATAACATCGCCTCCGATAGCGTTGTCTTACCGGCGCCGCTATGCGATAACAAAACTATATTGCGAATATTTTCCGGTTGATACTGTTTCATCTGTCTACCTGCTTTCCTTTTTTATTTCCAAGAATATTATAATGCTTTTTAATTCAGCAATTCTTGCAAGTAAAATGTCTATTAAAAAAGACTTAAAACCGACGGGGTAATAAATGCTTCGATGCCGGCGGCTATTATCAGTAATAATACGACCAAACCAAGATACTTTAAATTTTTTCTCAGGTGCGGGAACAATTGCGCACGGCGCTCTTTAATAAATACGGCAGCAACTGTCATGGCGCCCAGGCTTAAAGCAGCCGCCTGCCCGATTATTAAAGCCGGGATTTCAAATATGCCGTGAGGCAATATCCCCATTATAAAAAATCCGGCTGAGTACTGTTGTACATCGATGATATAATACCCGACATTCGAAATTATCCAGCCGTTCATAATAAGCGATAAAACAGGCAATATGCATAACAAAGGACTGAATATGAAAGATAATATTATTTTAAAAATATTGTTGATGGCGTAAAAAAAGAATAAACCGAAGGATGACAGTGACGTGGTATCGCCTGCAATACCTATCAGATAATCCAGGCTATTGAAGATGTCCGTGCTGGGATTGATAATTCCGATTAATAATCCTGCAACAAAAAGAACAGAGGAAATGAGAATCCATTTTTTAATACCGATATCGGGAAAATTATCCCGGAAAGAGACAAGGGGGTTGACTGTTCCTGTGATTTCCTGATTATTCTTCATCCCAGGCATCTTCCCCGATAAGAGACACAAAACGACATCCACCTAAATTTTGGATTTCATTTTTACCTTCGTGTTTTATGACTTTATATAAGTCCTGTTCATAACGGGAACCCACCGGTATTACCATCCTTCCTCCGACCGCCAGTTGAGCCAGAAGTTTTTCAGGAATAAACGGGGCGGCAGCCGTAACAATTATCGCATCATAGGGCGCGCCGGTCTGCCAGCCTATATCCGGTTCAGCTATCTGAACAATAATATTCTTATATCCAAGTACATTCAGCCTGTCTTTTGCAGTCTGCGCTAATTCGGGAATTCGCTCGACTGTTATTACCAACCTCGATAACTCAGCCAAAACGGCAGTCTGATAACCGCTTCCCGTCCCTATTTCAAGGACTTTCTCATTGCCGGTAAGCTCCAGGGCTTGAGTCATAAGGGCTACTATATAAGGTTGTGAAATCGTTTGCCCATTACCGATGGGCAAAGGTCTATCTTCATAAGCCAGGTGCTTTTCTTCCGGGGGAATAAACAACTCCCGTGGCACACGCAACATAGCTTTCAAAACCTGCTCGTCATCGATATGTGCTCTAAAACCATTGACCAGTGCGGTTCTCGCTGCCTTATAATCCATCACGAGCAACCTTCAATTAACAGTTTATTTTAGCACAATATATAAAACAACCAATAATACGATTATAAAAGCAGCAATAACAGCGATGCGCTTTATTTCGTATATCAAGTCGATTTTGCCGATGTTAACCGGCATAACCGCAGTATTATTTCTCGCAGGAATAACGTGGTTATTTTCTTTTACGGCAGACACTGTTTCCTTATCGTTTTTCCCGGCTTCTGAAACAACCGTTTTAAAATCAGATGCCTGTTTCTCTATCGTCCCGCCGGCTTTTTTTGCCTGGTAGGCATATTTACCTTTGCCGTGTTTTTGCTTTGCCGCCATAACAGACCTCCCTGAAGCGGAAATATTTATGATTGCTTGGCCCTGGGATGCGCTTTTTCATATGTGTTACGAACATGCTCCGACGTAAGGTGTGTATAAATCTGCGTGGTTGATATATTGGCATGTCCCAGCAGTTCCTGGACCGACCTGAGGTCTGCTCCCCCGCTTAACATATGAGTGGCAAAGCTATGTCTTAAAGTGTGCGGGGTTACCTGCTTGTCAAGCCCGGCATCTTTCGCATAATTCTTCAATATCTGCCACAAACCCTGCCTGGTTAATCTCTCACCGCGCTGGTTTAAAAATAACGCCTTTTCGGTTTCCCTGTGAACCCATAAAGGACGCACTTCCTTTATATATTCATCGACTATTTTAGCAGCCTGCGGATAAATAGGAACCATCCTTTCCTTGCTGCCCTTACCGAAACAACGAACAAAACAATTATTTATATCGACATCTCCCATGTTCAATGAAACCAATTCGCTTACCCTCATACCGCTGGCATAAAGCAGTTCGAGCATTGCCCGGTCGCGCCTGGCATCCGGAGTCGCCATCTTTGCCGGTTGTTCGATTAGCTGTCTCACCTGGCTGATGGAAAGAGCATCGGGCAACGGTTTTCCTACTTTTGGAGAACTGATATTCTCCGTCGGGTCTTCCCGCAACTTGCCTTCGGATACCATAAAACTGAAAAACGATTTTGCCGCCGCAATTTTACGGGCAACCGTGGTAACGGCATAATTTCTTTCCTTGAGATTCAACACATAGCTTAACATGCTCTGCCGGTTAAAATTATCCCATGAAGGAATGATGCTTTTTTTCGATGCTTCCTTTTCCGCAAAATCCAACAGTTGCGTTAAATCGTTGCGATAGGCCTCGATTGTGTTTCCCGAAAAGCCTTTTTCTACAGTAAGGTAATTTAAAAAGCTTTCTATATCTTCTTTCATGTTGCCTCCTCACTGCTTGAGTTTTCCATATTTTAACATAACTCAATAAATAAATTAAGTTTTCGTCAAGTGCTGTTGACAAGTATAATGATTTTAATAATACTATTTATTGTCCCCAGGAAATATTACCAGAAGGTAGTTGATGCCCTTTGGGGATGGAGGATATATGTCTTTGAAAAGCGACAAGAGCAAAAATGAAACAGTAACGGAAACCGCTTCCGAAGAGGAAGCACAGTACAAGCGCGCCAAAATTCTTACAAAACCTTTACCTCAAATACTGGATGAAATGGATGCCAATATCGAAGCGGCAGCCGAGGCAGCGAGACGGGCTGAAGCGGCAGCCAAAGCATCGAACGATGCCGCTATTTCGGCCACCAACGCTTCCAATGAAGCCAGTAAAAGAGCCGAAGAAGCCAAACAAGCCGGCGAGCAGGCGGCAGCACAGGCAACAAAAGCAGCTACCGATGCCGCCAATAAAGCCGAATTGATAGCCAAAGGTGCAATCGCTGCCTCAGAACAGGCTGCCAGGAAGGCTGATGAAGCTGATAAAGCGGCAAAGAATGCCATCGATATATTCAAGCAATTATCCGATGACGCGGTGCGCAAGGCGGAAGAGATGCGCAAAGCCAGTGAACTGGCGGCAGACAGAGCGGTAAAAGCCGGAGAAGATGCCGTAAGCAAGGCTGAAATGGTAGCCAACAATGCTATAGCTGCCTCTGAAAGGGCTTCAACCAAAGCGGAAGAGGCTGATAGGGCTGCCAAGGAAGCCATAAAGGTATTCAAACAACTTTCCGACGAAGCAACCAGGAAAACCGACGAATTGCGTAAAGCCGGGGAACTGGCTGCCGATAAAGCTGCAAAAGCGGCTGCGGAAATTGCGGCTCTGGCAGCGTTTTCCGTTAAATCGGTAATCGAAGCGGCAGGAACTTTGACTACGTTATCGGAAAAACTGCTGAACAAAGCTGAAGAAACAACAATACATATAGACGCTTTAAACAAGATATCCAAATCCTGACAATTCGGAGATACCAGATATAATATTTATCCTGCTCCTCCGGTTTATAAAAACCATCGGAGGAGCAGGATGGTGTCTTATATTTTCCGTTATTCTTTATAACGGCCGATATGTTTTTGTCTTCTATTTGCCCCCCATCATCCTGTGATAAAATGTAATTACCGCATCAATGAAACTAAAGTTGAAAGAACAAATTAACAGCCGGCTATCGGAAAAAGTGGGACGATTGCCGGATAGTCCCGGCGTCTATATCATGCGCGACAGCGCAGGTACGATTATCTATGTCGGCAAGGCGGTTAATCTTAAAAATCGCGTCAGGTCTTATTTTAACAATTCGCAGGAACAGGGTTTTAAGATTACCCATATGGTGCCCCGTATAAATGATTTCGATTATTTCATAACGGCTTCCGAAGAGGAAGCTCTTGTTCTCGAACTAAATCTTATCAAGAGGTATAAACCATATTATAATGTCAGGCTGAAAGACGACAAGACTTTCCCCTATCTGAAGATAGCTCTCAACGAAGATTATCCGCGCGTGCAGGTAACCCGCAAGCTCGAAGATGACGGCGGACGCTACTTCGGGCCGTTCTCGAGCGCTTACTCTGTCAGGCAAACCCTTAAAATTATCAAGGAGATATTCCCGTTTCGCTCATGCTCGAAAGACCTGGATAAAAAAATTACGCGGCCATGCCTGGAATATGATATCCATAAATGCCCCGCTCCGTGTATCAATGCCATTTCAAAAGAGGAATATGCCGAATCCATAAAGCGCCTGATATTGTTTTTAGAGGGCAAACAGGAAAAGGTTGTGCGCCAACTGGAAGACAGCATGCGGCAGGCAGTTTTAAAACTGGAATACGAAAAAGCGGCGGTAGTCCGAGACCAGATAAAAGCCATTAAACAGATTATCAACTGGCAAAAGATGGCAACTGCGGTTAAGGGCGAACAGGATGTAATTGCCTTTGCCCAGGACAGGGACACGGCTTATGCACAGGTTTTCTTTATACGCAGCGGAAAAATCATCGGCAGGGAAGGCTTCGCCATGCAGGGGACTCAATCGGAAGAACCCGGGCAGGTGATGACCGATTTTGTTAAACAATTCTATTCTTCGGCTGCTTATGTTCCGTCTCTTATCCTCCTGCAATACCCGATAACGGATAAAGCCGTTATCGAAAGCTGGCTCGGCAAGAGAAGAGGCAGCACAGTAGAGATACAATCGCCGGTAAGAGGCAGCAAAAAACAACTGGTCGAGACGGTTGCCGTAAATGCAGAACGGGGACTGGAAGAATTAAAGATAAAACAGATATCGAGCCAGAATAATATCGATACAGCCATGGAAGAATTACAAAATATCCTTAAAATGTCTGCTTTACCCGTACGGATAGAGGGGTACGATATTTCCAACATACAGGGAAAAGATGCCGTCGGCAGCATGGTGGTCTTTGAAAAAGGGCGTCCGAAAACAGCCCGTTACCGCCGTTTTAAAATCAAAACCCTGCAACAGCCGAACGATTTCGCCATGATGCAGGAAGTCATCAAACGCCGCTTCGGCAGATATAAAAATAGCGGACAGGAAAGCGGGGATACATGGAAAATCATCCCCGACCTGATGCTGATAGACGGGGGAAAAGGGCAACTCAGTTCCGTAATGGAAGTGTTGAAAGATATCGACATCGAAACTATGACGATTATAGGGTTGGCAAAAGAAAATGAGGAAATCTTTACCCCCGGCGCCGCCGAACCGATAATTCTGCCGAAGAGTTCGCCGGCGCTCCAACTGCTTCAGCGGGTAAGGGATGAGGCGCACCGCTTTGCTATCGGTTATCATCATAACCTGCACAAAAAACAGACCTTTGTTTCCGTGCTCGATGCGGTACCCGGCATCGGCCCCGCCCGTAAAAAAGCCCTCTTAAAAAGATTCGGCTCCGTAGCAGGAATTAAAGCTGCCTCGGTTGAAGAACTATACGCAGTAAACGGCATAAACCCGGCGCTGGCGCAAAAGATAAAAAATTACCTTTAACTACAGTACAATTCGAGTAATCGATACTTATATACTTCGATTTCAGCCCCTCTGATTAAATATTTTCCCATAATTGTATCCAAACCTCTTGACAATATGATATTTAAATACTAAATTAGATGTAATTAAATATAACCCTGTTATACATCATTTGTCTGAAAATAATAAGCGGCAACGGGAGTGCAGGCAATGTTCGGTTCCAATGAAGAAAATTATTTCCGCGCCAGAGCCCGGGATTCTATCAAGTCACGCGAAACCGTCGATAAAGGTTATCTGGAAGCTAAAATGCTTCAGCGCAGAAGCAGCGTAGAAGCCATGAGACAACGCTATAACACCATGCAAAGGTTTTCCACCGACAACAATGCGCTTTATATCGCCCGTAAATGCCATCAATGTGTGGCAAGCATCGATAACACCATATTGGCGGCGCAATACAGGAAAATGGAACTTATCGACAAGGAAAGAGCAGGCAAAAAAGCCTCGGCTTTAAATCCGCGTACGCTTGATATCGAATCGCTGAAAAGACGCTACGATTCCAGCAATTGATTACCTGTTCGAGAACAGGTATTTATCGATAGCGGCTGCCACTCCGCCATTCTCCACGTCTAGCGTTATGTCATCTGCCAGGGACTTGAGTTCTTCATAGGCGTTTCCCATCGCCACCTTCGTTCCGGCAGCCTCAAAAAGCGGCACATCGTTAAGTCCATCCCCTATCGCCAGCACTTCATCCCTATCCAACCCGAAATAGTCGATGAAAAACCGCAAAGCGTTTCCCTTGGATACCCCGGGGTCGACGATATTCATAAATTCGATATCGGGATGCGCCGGCGAGTGAGCCGGTGAAAACCGCAGAAAGCCATTGAATTCCCTTTTAAACATCTGCACCTGCTCATCTTCCTCTTTGCTGCGTGAAATCAGCTCAGCCTTAACGATCTTATGGCATTCGCAAATTTTATCCAGGTCTTCGATTACCGGGTCGACTCCGAAATAGTTGCGATGCACTATATCAGACCAGTTCGTCCGCTCGGCATAGAACTTTTCGGTAGTGTAAAGCTCAAGGTATATCTTATTGGCGCGGGAAAATTCCACCACCCTTCTTACCACCGCCTCATCGATCGTTTTCATATAAATAACATCGTTTTTTACCGGGTCGCTGATAACTGCGCCGTCATAAAAAATATGATGCCCTTCTAAAGACAGTTCTTCAATAATGCGGCGGCAGGCACGTATCACCCTGCCGGTCGAAAGCGAAACCTGCACACCTGCCGACTGCGCTTTTGCTATCGCCTGCGCATCGACCGCAGAAATCTTTCCTTCTTTATCAACCAGAGTTCCATCTACATCAACAACCAGTAACCTGTATTTCATTTCTCGTCCTCATAAAAAAGCTGCCTCTCATTTTAACATAAAAGGCCATTTTTATTCCCGCGACTGCTGAGTCCCTTTCACCCTGAATTAGAAACGGAAGAACGAAGTATCCGGATTTGATAATGGCAAAAAGCCGTTCGTTGAGCCTGTCCTGAGGTTCTTGAAGGAAGACTGTCGAACCATAACGGCGATAAATTAATAAACCTATTAAAAATCCGCTTTTAAACCCTTCGACACGCTCAGGGCGAGCGGATTTTTACTAATATTCGACAAATCCCTCATAATCTCCCTTTATAAAAAGAAGAGAACTGCGAAGTGCTATTTCTTGATTTATTTATATATCCGTTACGGGGTAATTAAATGGCATTGTAGGGATTGCTTCGTCGTACCTCTTTGATTTGTATGAGATTCATTCGTCTTCGACTCAGAAAGACAATGTGGAGGGGACTCCTCGCAACGACGATTTTTTTGTTATGCTGATTCCATAATGGATAAATGAGGGCATATTTTTTCCCTCATCAGTCTCACTTTGTTCGACAGCTTCCCCCAGGGGAAGCCGTTTTTTGCCTTCCCTCGGGGGAAGGTGGCATTTACGAAGGAAATGACGGATGAGGGACAATAATAACAAAGGCTGTTCGTCCTGGGCCTGTCGAAGGATAACGGCGATGAATTATTATTTATTACAGTCATATTTAATATTCGCACCACTTTCATTTATCGGCTGATTCGAGTAGAATATGTCCATCATGAAGGATAATCCGACACCCATCCGCCAGCAGTATCTCAAGATTAAACAGCAGTATCCGCACGCCATCCTGTTCTTCAGGCTGGGGGATTTCTACGAAACCTTCGATGAGGACGCAAAGATAACCGCCCGCGAACTTGAAATCGTACTGACTTCCCGCAGTATGGGAAAAGACTACAAGGTGCCGATGGCGGGTATCCCCTATCATGCCGTAGATGATTACCTGGCTAAGCTGATAAGACGTGGCTATAAGGTCGCCATCTGTGAACAGATGACCAAACCGGGTGAAACAAAGGGCATTGTCGAACGCGACGTGGTTCGGCTGGTAACGCCGGGGACTGTCGTCGAACCGGGACTTCTGGAAGGCAAAGCCAACAACTACCTCGCCGCCGTTATAATCGAAGAAGATACGTCAGGCATTGCCTATGTGGATATCACTACCAGCGAGTTTACCTGCGCGCAGTTGCCGCTTAACAGGCTCGGCGTCGAACTGGAGAGATTGAAAGCGGCTGAAATCGTTATCCCGCAGGATTCACAACTGCCGGATACAAGTATCAAACCGTCGGTCAGCCGTATCGAAAACTACTGGTTCGAGCTCGAAATTGCCCGTAAAACGCTGCTCGACCACTTTGAAGTAAATACGCTGGAAGGCTACGGCTGTTCAAAGCTGCCGTTAGCAATCCGCGCCGCCGGAGCCGTACTCTATTATTTAAAGCAGACGCAAAAAGGAGTGCTTAACCAGATATCGCATCTTTCAACCTACACTGCCGCCTCATTCATGGCGCTGGATGCCACCACGCAGGCAAATCTGGAACTCTTCCGCAGCGCAGTCTCCGGCAGTATCGCCGGTTCGCTGCTCTCGGTAATCGATTTAACCAAGACATCGATGGGCGGGCGCATGCTCAAACGCTGGCTGGGGCAGCCGCTGCTCGATTTGAGGGAATTGACTAAAAGGCAGGATACCGTCGGCTGGTTCATTAGCGACAATATAACCAGAAGGCAAATAATCGACAAGCTGGGCGACATTTCCGACCTCGAACGCCTGACCAACCGCATCCGCAGCAATATTGCCCTGCCGCAGGAACTGCTCGCTTTAAAGCACAGCCTCGAAGTTATACCGGAGCTTATAAAGATATTCGAGAGTATAGATTGCACAGCTATCGACTGGTTGAAAACAAAGCTGAAACCGCAGCCTGAGCTGAAAACTCTTATCGCCCAATCGATTGAGGAATGCCCGTCTACGACCCTGGGAGAAGGCGGCGTCATCAGGCTGGGCTTTTCAGAGGAACTGGATAAACTGCGCCTTGCTTCCAAAGACGCCCGCCAGTACCTTGCCAGCCTGGAAAAGCAGGAGCGCGAAAAGACCGGCATCAAGTCGCTCAAGGTAGGCTACAACCGCGTCTTCGGTTACTATATAGAAATTTCGCAGGCCAACCTGCCGCAGGTACCGGATAGTTACATCCGCAAGCAAACGCTGGTTAACGGAGAGCGCTTCTTCACACCCGAACTCAAGGAATACGAATCGGTCATACTAAATGCCAAAGAGCGCATCTACGAACTGGAAAACGAAATCTTCCGCCGCATCTGTCAGCAGGCTGCCGCCTACGGTGAAAACCTGCTTTCACTCGCCAACACGCTGGCGGAAATCGATGTATTTTCCAGCCTTGCCGAAGCCGCCGTCCGCAACAATTACATCAGGCCGGAGCTTAACAACGGCGATGCCATCGTCATCAGGCAGGGACGGCATCCGGTAGTCGAAACAAGTCTGAGGCAGGGTGAATTTATTCCCAACGACATCATGCTTTCCAACGATGACGCCCAGCTGATAATACTTACCGGCCCCAACATGGCAGGCAAATCGACCTATTTGAAGCAGGTTGCCGTGATTGTTTTGATGGCGCAAACCGGCAGCTACGTTCCGGCTGAGAAAGCCGTTATCGGTCTGGTAGACCGCATCTTTACGCGCATCGGAGCACGTGAAGACCTGGCTTCGGGGCAATCGACCTTCATGGTAGAGATGGTGGAAACCGCCAATATCCTGAACAACGCCACTCCCAAATCACTGTTGATTCTGGACGAAATCGGACGCGGCACCAGCACCTATGACGGCATGGCGATTGCGCGCGCCGTCGTGGAATACATTCATAATTACAAGGGACTGGGAGCCAAGACTCTCTTTGCCACCCACTACCACGAACTGGTACAGCTTGCCGATTACCTGCCGCGGGGGAGAAACTTCAATGTTGCCGTTAACGAAGAAGCCGGCAATGTCATTTTCCTGCACCGCATTATCCCCGGAGGAGTAGACAAGAGCTACGGTATCCACGTCGCCAAGTTGGCGGGAATACCGAAACCGGTGATTCACCGCGCCGATGAAGTGCTGGAAGAACTGGAATCCGCCAGCAGGACTAATTCAGCAAAACCATTAAAGAAACAGCACAGGGAAGAAGCCGTTCCCCAGCTTTCGCTCTTCGGGCAGAAACCGCAGGCGCTGGAAGAACTGGAAAAACTGGATATCAACTCCCTTACCCCCCTCGAAGCCCTTAACAAGCTGTACGAATTGCAGAAAAAGGCAAGAGTATAGTGGGCTTATCCCACTTGACATTGCTTCCCACCATTAATATAATAAAGGCATGAAAACTGATTTTATTAAAGACGACGACTTTCAAGTAATAGCCGACAGCATCAAACCCGATGCAAAAAAACGTGTTGTTCTGCCTAAGGTTTTAAATGAACCGGGTGTTACCTATCGTGTTTACAGCAACAGTATCGGGCAAATAATTCTCGACCCGCAGGTATCCATCCCCGCTTCCGAATTATGGCTATACCAAAACCCAGAGGCTCTCGCCTCGTTTAATCGCGGGCTTGAAGATGTCGCACAAGGTAGAGTCTCTGAAATCAACATGGATGATTTATAGGTATCGATATTGTGTTTAAGTTGATATGGTCTGCAGAAGCTAAAGAGACTTATAACATTCTGAAAAACGATCCATCACAAAAGAAGCACTATAATGCAGTTAAAAAGACGCTGAAATTTCTGGCAACAAATCCTCGCCACAACTCACTGCAAACACATGAGTTCATAAGCCGAAAAGGTCCGAGCGGTGAAAAGATATTCGAAGCATACGCAGAACAAAATACTCCGGCAGCCTACAGAGTTTTTTGGTTTTATGGCCCGGATAAAAATGCAATTACAATTCTAGTGATTACGGCACATCCATAACTACGAGTTGCAGAAGAAAGCGAAAGAGTAGAGCTATATCGATAGCTTATAACTAATCAGCCGATTGATACTAATATTAGCTTCTGCTGCCTGTATTGCTATGCTACGATGCAATTCTTTGGGGATTCGGATACTGAGGTTGCCTGAATAGTCCCTTACTGCCAGGGGTTCAGGAACAGGTTCATTATTTGTTTTCATATCCGCAACCACATCGGTCACTACTTCTTTTATACCTCGCAAAGCCTCTTCCTGAGTTGCGGCTAACCAGCTTAGGTTTGGGAATTCTGCACATAAGCCAACGTATTCATTATCGTCAATGGACCATGTAACACGATAAGTATAGTAGTCTTTCTCCAAAGAACTCATTCTGAATAAAATGGTGTCACTATTAATACCACCTGTCAACATAGTTCCGATTTATTTTTTAATATAGCCGTTCTAAATGCCTTCCCTCGGGGGAAGGTGTCGTCCCGATCCAATCGGGATGACGGATGAGGGTAAAACTGCGAAAAAATGATTGATTTACCAGCGGTCAATCGTTTACAATAACCTTACATTTTAAAATCGTCTAATCGCAGATAAATCAGTCTTGCCATAGCTTAAATTACGCATGACAGAAAAGGGAGAAAAATGAGACAGGTAATCCTGCCATGCCGCTAAATATCCGACCACAGGATATTTCAGTTCTATTTCTTTACAACATCGACCCAAGATGGTCGCAGGAAGAACTGAAAGAGGTTAACGAAGTAACATCTCAATTATTCGAAGCGCTTGGTTCGGCAGGATATCCTGCTGTAAAACTCCCGGTAACCGACGATAATCTCCCGCAAATATTATCTCAATACAACCCCATCGAGCACATCGTTTTCAACTGGTGCGAATGCCTGCCCGGTATATTCCACAGCGAATGGATGGTGGCTGACTTTCTGGAAAAGAAAGCATTTACATTTACCGGCGCCGCCTCGGATGTACTGGCAAAAACGCAGGATAAAAAGCAGATAAAGAGCCTGTTGGACGATAACGGCATTTGCACCCCCTGCTGGCAGATATATGATGCTGATTCGCCAATAAAATGGGACAGGTTCCCCGCCATTGTTAAACCCTCGATGGAGCATTGCAGCGAAGGCATCGACAGAAATGCCGTTTGCCTTACCAGAGAGGAGTTATTAAACAGGATAAAATTTGTTACCGGAAAATTTAACCAGCCTGCACTGGTGGAAGACTTTATCGACGGGCGCGAACTGCATGTATCGCTTTGGGGCAACGGGCACATCGAAATGCTGCCGCCGGCCGAAATGGAATTCTCGATGCTGACAGACTGCCGCGAACACCTGTGCGGCTACGAAGCCAAGTTCGTTCCAGGCTCGGTGCAATACGAGGGCATAAAAACACTGTTACCGGCTCCGCTTACCGAAGAAGAACTGGCTAAAGTTGAACAGGCATGCGTATCAGCTTACAAAGTAACCGGATGCCGCGATTATGCGCGCATCGATTTAAGAATGAAAGACGGATTGATGTATATATTAGACGTTAATCCCAATTCCGACATCAGCCCCGATACCAGCACCATTTTAGCCGCTGAAATCGAAGGTTATAACTACGAGGGGTTCGTAGACCGCATTGTCCGCCTCGCCGCCCACCGCCACCCCGTTTGGGGAAGGTGAATTTTTACAACCTTTAACGAGTTGTACGATTTGCAATTATAAAACAAACAGAGGGCTTACTGTATTCTATACTCGAAATTCGGACGAATTATATATAACCAGCGAATCCCAGTCTATTTCACCATTAACCACAAAGTCTTCACTAAATTCAATGGTAAACTTGTTTACTATCTTGGCATACTCTTTCTGAAATTCTTCATTCTTTTCTTTAGCTGAATATCCAAGAGGTTTGATTATTTTTAAATATAAATCAGGGTTACTTGATATAAATTCCCAAAATTTCTGCCCACAATACTTGTAATAATCACCTTTATCTGGGCTTGAATTTTTACCATAACAACAACCATTAACCGCTACAACATTAATGCCCGACTTACCGGTTCGAATAGTCTGTTTTGCCTTACGGAAATCATCTCGCATCTTTCTTATTTGACTACTATTTCCCCAGTTAGGACCGGATTTGATAGCCACTATATATCTCACAGCATCCTTATTGAACTCCAAGTCAATACCTTGCGCCGATGATTTCTGCCCATTATATACTTTTTGATTTACAAATATAGCTAATCCTTCTAAAAAATCACCAAATATTGTTTCTTCCTGCGAGGATAAATGGGCATCAAGAAGTATTTTTACCAAATCCTGAGCGAGAAGTATGTTTCGAGCTTTAAAGAGATAGGGATTCTTCCTTTTTAGAATGTTTTTTAATTTGAGTTTCTTAATGCTATCGAGTCTACCACTATGGAAACTAACTATATTATGCTCAACGTATCGGCCAACTTCGTCTATATCGATTGCTCCCATAACATCAACTCTCCTGATTTTTTCTTATTTTTTTCTCTCCAGCTATCAATAGCTTCATTCGAAAGGTCAAAATAATGTTGCATCGCTTCTATTCCGATATAGTGTCTATCTAATTCTAAACATGCAATAGCCGTTGTTCCAGAACCCATAAAGGGGTCAAGTATCATGTCTTCTTTTTGAGTAAATAACTTAATAAACCACGATGGCAAGGAAACGGGGAAAGATGCGCTGTGCCCACGATTATAACACTCAGTAGCAAGATGCAATACATTAGTGGGATATACGTAATGTTTCCCTAGCCAATTTGAAATATTTTTACCAAAACCGCTGCCAACCTTAGACTCATCTCTAATAATATCTGTTTTGCTCAATTTCGCCAATCTTTTATTGCTCCAATCCCCAATTGGAACCATAACAGATTCCTGATACATATTGAATTTTTTATTTTTATTGAATTGCAGACACCTTTCCCATGCATCACGAAAACGATTCGGCCATTTTCCTGGATAGCAATTTTTTTTATGCCAAATATATTCCTCTGTCCAGAGCCAACCTTGTTTCTTCATCTCAAGTATAAGCTCAAGAACATAGGTTTGACGTTCACCATCTTCAACTCTCTCTTTAATATTTAGAATAAAAGTGCCATCATCTTTCAATACACGTTTCAATTCAGCAGAAATTGGCAAAAACCAACTTACATACTCTTTTGTTGGAATTCCTTTATACGTTTTACTTCGATTATCCGCATAAGGAGGAGAGGTTACAATAAGGTCTACACATGAGTCTGGAAGAGTTATTAGTGTGGATAAAGCATCACCTAATATAACTCTATCAAATATTAGTGAGGAATCCTTTTTCTCAATGTTAGGTTTATAATCTATTACCATTTGCCATGATTATAACATATACTTATGTTTGTAAAAAATTATCCTCTCACACACCCCTCATCCCACCCCACGCTTCTTCAGCTTCTCGTCCAGCATCTCCCGGTTCATTTCGACAAGTAGTTCGGATATGGCAATCAGCTTCCGCGAACAATCGGCTTCGGCGATATGCCTGTTCCTCATCATCTCTGTCCAGGCTTCCGGCATCGCTTCTTTCAGATGCACCATGCCGCCGTAAATATCGTCCGCCGCATAAAAGACCTCGGGAATGCCGGAGGTCAGGATTCGGGCAAGACACATCGGGCAGGGTTCGAGGGATGTGAATAACCTGTATCCGGCGACATCCGCAGGTTTAACGACACTCTCGAAATGATTGATGGCAACCATTTCGGCGTGAAAATCGCTCCGGAATTCCGGGTAAAATACCTGGTTGTTGCCGTAGCTTACCAGGTTATTGTTACTATCCGTAATGATACATCCGACCCCGAAATTTCCCAGCGTAACGCTTTGCAGCGCCAGGATGCAGGTCAGCCAGACTTCTTTATCATGGATATGAGAGATGTTGAAGCTGTAATCCTTCAAATCCAGATATATCGGCTTCAACGCCGGATTGACAATCAGGCTTTCCAGCAGACTGACGCCGAATGTCCTAGCAATATAATTTCTGCTATCGTCCATATTTATATTTTATCCGCCTGTATTCCGGTTATAACAATCGCTTCGATACGGCAATCGCTGGTATAGACCATTAACGCGCCTGATAATTTCCCTATCGAAAATGTCTCTTATGATAAATACCCATTTAATTATATACCATCGAGTCAATAGCTTCAGTTTTTTCAATCAAGGTTGTTATAAATACATTTCAACGCCGACTGGTTCGATGCCGCTTGGTTCGACAAGCTCACCACGAACGGCTTTGGTATTATCCGCGCATCCTGAGCCCGTCGTAGGACACGAACAGTTCTAATAATATCCCGCTCATCCTGAGCCTGTCGAAGGAAGCCTGTCGAAGGATGCGTGCGGAGAGGGAGCTGGAGGGTGAGGTCGGAATGCCGGAGGGTGAGGTCTATAAAATCCGCTATTGACATCATCCGATACCGACTTTAGAATAATTACACTTATCCAAAAGGAGAATGCCGATGAAAAAACCGGATTTGCTGATTTTGGTAGTTGTCTGGCAGTTTTTATCCGCCTTTCTGGCGCTGATTTGCCTATTGTCTATAGCTATCGTAGCCTTCCCCGATGCCACCGCTTCGATGTGGGCTTCGGCACTGCCCGGTTTTATTTTCGCTATCGGCATCGCAGTGCTGATTCTTCTGTCTTATATAATAATTTCCATCGTCGCTGCCGTCGGAATTATAAAAAATCACGATTGGGGACGCATTATGGGAATAGTTCAGGCGGCACTCAGCATCTTTGCGGCGCCGGTGGGCACCGTTGCCGGCATCCTGATACTGGTCTACCTGCTGCGCCCCGATGTGGAGGGGTATTTCAAATCGGCACCGTCAAGCGGTTTTAGCGATGAAAATGTAGAAAGATAAAAAGAGGGCGGTTTCCCGTCCTCCTTTACGATTACCCGAAGCTTTTATATCAGCAGCCATTCTTGATTACGGCATTCTTGAGAGTACCGATGGAATCGATTTTGATTTCCACGATGTCGCCCGGATACATCGGCCCGACGCCGCTGGGTGTTCCGGTGGCTATGATATCCCCCGGCAGGAGCGTCATTACGTTTGAGATGAAATTGATGATTTCGGGGATGGTATAGATAAAATCGCTGGTATTCCCCTTCTGCTTCAGTTTGCCGTTCAGATACGTCTCCAGTTCTATATCGGACGGGTCGAGGTCGGTTTCTATCCAGGGACCGATAGCGGCAAAGGTGTCGAAGCCCTTGGCGCGCGTCCACTGCAAATCGGCTCTCTGCAAATCCCTGGCGGTAACATCGTTAAAACAGGCATAGCCGAGAACGTAATCCATAGCATCTTCCTTTGAAATGCGCCAGCCGGATTTTTTGATAACCACCGCCACTTCACCTTCGTAATCCACCCTGCTGGAAACCGAAGGATAAATTATGTTTTCCTCCGGCCCGATTACCGCCGTCGACGGTTTTAAAAAGGTCAGCGGGGAATTGGGAAAAGGCATGTCCATTTCCTTTGCGTGCGCATGGTAATTCAAACCCATGGCAATAATCTTGGACGGCTCGCAGGGAGCCAGCAGCTTTACCTGCTCCAGCGGATAGAATTCCTTTGTCGGTTCTAGGTACTTGAAGGGCTTCCCTTCGTATTTTTGAACTGTATGGTCGCTCAATACACCGTATTCATTTTTTCCGTTGACTGAAAAACGCACATATCTCATAAAAAGTTATTTTAATCCAATCTCCTTTTCAATGCAAACCGATATTTCAGATTGAAAAGCCTGCGCTGCAATTTTTTACGATTGTTTTATTATTTACGGCAATACTCTATTTCCTTGACACGGCTTGATTGTGATTGATAAACTGTTATGCTGCACCGCCAGCAATCCGCATAGTATATAAACAGGAGTGAAATGGCACCGGAAAAACTGGAAAAAGGATTGGTTTCGGTCTTTACCGGCGACGGTAAAGGTAAAACTTCCACCGCTATAGGTATCGCCGCCAGGGCGACGGGGCATGGATTAAAGGTTTACATCGCCTTCTTTTTAAAGGGCGGGAACTTTATCCACGGGGAAAGAAAATCCCTCTCTTCGCTGGACGGCGTTACATTCGAAAGCTTCGGCTGCGAAGGCTGGGTCGATAAAGATAACATCCGTACAGAAGATATAGAGCAGGCGAAAAAGGGATTTACCGCCTCCAGGAACGCCGCACTCGGCGGGGAATACGATGTTGTGATTATGGACGAAGTTAACATGGCGGTTAACCTGGGATTGATTCCCGTAGATGACTTGCTGAAACTTATCTCTGAGAAACCTGAAAATGTCGAACTGATTTTAACCGGCAGGTATGCGGATGTTAAGATTATACAGGCAGCCGACATGGTAACGGAAATGCTATCGATAAAACACCCCTATAACAGCGGCATCCAGGCGCGACGGGGTATTGATTATTAAACGTTTTTAGTATTTAATTATTACAGTCTTTTTTGGAGGGTATCATGAAATTAACTTTAAGCGTAATTAAAGCCGATATCGGCGGTTTTGTCGGACATTCGGATTCTCATCCCGAAATACTGGCGTCGGCAAACGAAAGCCTTAACAAGGCCAAAGCCGAAGGCATGCTGATCGATTATTATGTAACCAAGTGCGGTGACGACCTGCAACTGATAATGACTCATCAACTGGGCGTTGGCAGTGAAAAAATCCACAAGATGTCATGGGATACCTTCGTCAAGGGTACCGAAATCGCCAAGAAGCTGAAATTATACGGAGCCGGACAGGACCTGCTGGCGGATGCCTTCTCAGGCAACGTCAAGGGTATGGGGCCGGGTGTCGCCGAGATGGAAATCAACGAGCGCACCTCAGAACCCGTCATCATTTTTATGGCTGACAAGACTTCTTCCGGCGCCTGGAACTTGCCTTTGTACAAGATGTTCGCCGACCCGTTCAATACCATCGGACTGGTGATTGCCCCCAACATGCACAAGGGTTTTTCATTCGAAGTGCACGATGTAAAAGAACACAAAAAAGTTAACTTCACCTCACCGGAAGAAATATATGACCTGCTGGTACTCATCGGCGCTCCTTCACGCTATTGCATTAAATCGGTTTCAAGCCGCGATACCGGCGAAATCGCCGCCGTATCCTCGACTCAAAAGCTGTCGCTGATTGCCGGACGCTATGTCGGCAAGGACGACCCCGTTTGCATCGTACGCTGCCAGGGTTCGTTCCCGGCGGTAGGCGAAGTGCTGGAGCCTTTCACTCATCCGGCGATTGTCGAAGGATGGATGCGCGGTTCCCATAACGGGCCTTTAATGCCGGTTTCGGTAGCCGACAGCATTCCCACCCGTTTCGACGGGCCTCCCAGGGTAACCGCGCTCGGATTCCAGCTTGCAGAAGGGATGCTGGTCGGTCCACGCGACATGTTTGCCGATATTTCCTTCGACGATGCCCGCAAGAAAGCCAATTGGGCTGCCGAATACCTGCGCCGCCACGGCCCCTTCGAGCCGCACCGCCTGCCGCTGGATGAAATGGAATATACCACCATGCCTCAGGTTATGGACAAACTTAAGGAGCGATTTACCGAACTGGAGGACTAAATGTCCGCGCTTCTGATTGCGACTAACAACCGGGGCAAGCTGGATGAGCTTAAGCTCATATTTGCAGGCTTGCCCTGTTCTATTGTTTCCCCGGCCGATATCGGCCTCGATTTGGAGATTGACGAAACCGGCGCTACCTTTGAAGAAAATGCCGCATTGAAATCCATAGCTTTTGCTAAAGCCGGCGGACTCTTGACGCTGGCGGACGATTCGGGGTTGGAAGTGGAGGCGCTGGGGGGTGAACCGGGCGTGCGTTCCGCCCGCTATGCCGGAGAAAACGCCTCTGACAGCGAGAGGGTCGACTACCTGCTTTCTAAAATGAAAAATGTCCCTGAGGGAAAAAGGCAGGCGAGGTTCCGCAGCGTTATCGCCATAACGACGCCGCAAGACATCCATACCGAATTTTCCAGCGGGGAATGTCACGGCACTATTACTTTCGAACCGAAAGGCGAAAACGGATTCGGCTACGACCCGGTATTCCTTCTGCCTCGACTGGGAAAAACAATGGCGGAATTGCCGAAGGATATCAAGAACGAACTCAGCCACCGCGGTATGGCTGCCCGAAACGCCATCCCGATATTAAACAATCTGCTTAATTTAATGATAAACCGATAAAATTACTTGTTTTACTGCTCTATTTTGTTATATACTACACGACACTACTAGATATCGGGGGTGCAACATGAAATTATCCTGCCTTCAGGAAAACCTTAACCGCGGATTGATTTATGTCGGCAGAGCTGCAGCTACCAGGACTACACTGCCCATAACCAACAACGTGCTTTTAGCGACCGATGAAGGACGCTTGAAACTTGTAGCCACCAATCTGGAAATGGCGATTACCTACTGGCTCGGAGCCAAAGTGGAAGACGAGGGAGCGATTACCGTACCCGCCAAGTTATTGAATGAATTCGTGGCATCCCTGCCCAGCGATAAAATCAACATCAGCCTTTCGCCGCGCACCCGCACCCTGCAATTGAAATGCGCCCGTTTCGAAGCCAGAATCAGCGGCGTCGATGCCAAGGATTTCCCCCCGATACCCAATGTCGAAGACGGAGTTATCACCAGCGTCGAAGCGGAGGCTCTCAGGAAAGGCATCGAAAAGGTCGTTTTTGCCGCCGCTACAGATGAATCGAGGCCGGTGCTGACCGGCATCAATGCCGATTTCGACGGCGATACCTTGACGCTGGCTGCCGCCGACGGTTTCAGACTCGCTGTTTACAAGATGCCGCTGGCGACACGCGTCGACAAGAAGACCACTGCCATAATTCCGGCAAAAACCCTTGCCGAACTCAACAGGATGGTAACGGAGCAGGAAGACCCTGTGGAAATCCGCCTGAACAACGCCAAGGGGCAAATCCTGTTCAAATTAAAGGACATCGAACTGGTTTCGCAGCTGGTACAGGGAGCCTTCCCTCAATATTCGCAGCTTATCCCACAGAGCTACACCACACGCGCCGTAGTCGATATTGCGCAGTTTTTGAGAGCTACCAAGACGGCAAGCATCTTTGCCCGCGACGGCAGCAACATCATCAGGTTGGTAATTACACCGGGAGTCAAGGAAGCCCCCGGAAAACTGACGGTTGCCGCGCGCTCGGAAGAAATCGGCGACGATGTCGGTGAAGTGGATGCGCTGGTTCAGGGTGCCGAAGCTAAAATCGCCTTCAACAGCAAGTATCTGGCCGATATCCTGACAGTGCTGCGCGAATCGCAGGTTGCCCTGGAAGTAACCAGCCCCTCCAGCCCCGGCGTCTTCCGCCCGGTGGGAGTGGATAACTATATTCACGTCGTCATGCCGATGTTTGTTCAATGGGATTAAAAATTTACGTTTAAAATCGATTAATGTGCCTGGTGTAAAAAGCCGGGCACTTTTATTAAAGGACATATAAGAATCCCCATGTTTGTTGGACGTATCCATAAAAATAGTATAAAATGATGTCGGTTTTTTACATATCTTAATAATTCGGGGTTATTTATGAATAGAAATAAGTGGATTGTTATCATTATACTTGTAGCCATTTTTGCAATAGGTATTATATTTTCCGCTTATTTAGATACTTTATTATTATCCAAACTACCCTGGCTGTTAGCAGTTTCTGCGATAATTGGTATTATTTCAGGGGTATTAAGAAGAATATTTAAGAGCAAAACAGTAATTGAAAACGGGGAAATAACCAGACATGGCATTGGAGCTTTTATTCAGCACTGGTTAACGGCGCTCGGCATATTTTTGTTGATAATCTCCGGATTTATTATGGGATTTTTATTCTTCCCCCACTTTGCCGATACTCCCAAAAGCGTATTGTTTCCCTTGAATATGCACTTCATCGGGTTGGTCTTTGCATTTCTGGGCGGTTTTTATTTTTTAACCGACTACGTTTTGTCCGGAAAACTTTTCGTACTGGTGCCTAAAATCAAGGATATATTTCAGGGCACCATCGGAAAATACTTATTAAGAAAAAAATGGACGTTTGAAACTAAATATCTTGCTTCTCAAAAATCGTCTTTCTTAGTTTTTGCGGTTTTAGGAGTTGTTCAGTTAGTCACAGGCTCTATCAAGATAATGGGGCATTTTTCGAGCATACCAGCATCCACTCTGGCGATTACGACAGCAATACATGACATATTCTCTTTACTTTTTATTATCATGCTTGTCTTGCATATACTATTCGCTTTATTATCATCGTCATATAGAGTATTGCTTAAATCATGGTTTACCGGTAAGGTTAGCGAATCCTACGCCAAAGAAAAACATAAAGCCTGGTATGATGAACTTACCAAACAATAGAGATCAATATCGCTTAACTAAATATTTCAGGGGATTTAAATGAGAACTAAAAAGTCAGTGCTTTTATTTATTATAGTGCTCCTGTTGCCTGTATTATCGTTAAACATCAGTTGCAGCGATAATAATGATAAAGCTGCGACAGCGGATAATTCGGCATTAACAGGTTTCCTTCTGAATTTAGGTTATGAAAACTGCCTGATGTGTCATGGCAGCGACGATAAAAATGCCGGTAAAAATCTCAACTTCCACTGTCTTCATTTTGACCCGATGAGTTATTCGAAAATAGTCAGGGAAGATTATTCTCCGACTCTAAGTGATTGCTTAGTATGCCATAAGTCACATCTGGAGAAAGGCGGAAAAACCATTTATGATTGCGGTAAATGCCACCTCGGATAAATATTATTTCTTTATGAAATGAGGACTTTATCTTTTTCTTGACTTATGCTTTAGCTGATTTCATTTAATTATTTTCCTTAAATCATGTAATTTTCTATATAACCAAAGTTGGTATTGCATTGATTCAGCAAACCCATCAAGCCCTGGAAAAAGACTTTCACGAGTGAGATTCATTCGATAGTATTTTTCGAATGCTTTCGTTAAAAATTCAGGAGTAATCTTTAAGGTTATTTTACGAATATCATCTGTTTTACTATCATATGGAGCAAGTAGATTATCCATAAAGGGCACATTGAGGTTACCAGGACATAAGAATACTCCTTGTTGAAGATGTAAACGTTTATGTAACTTAATAGGATTTTCTGGTATAACAAAAGTATACTTATTTTTAGTGTATAATAAGTTAAATGTTCTATTATTTCTCGTTTTATCATGAGATCTTTTATCTACTAGATCGGAAATTTCTGGGAACTTACTTTTTACTTTTTCTTCTAATTTTTTATATCTAATACACCAAATAGAACAAATCCTCTCTTTTTTATAATCAGATTTACAATTATTATCATTTTGTTGATAATTATTCTTTTCAGATACGCTATTGAACGCATATTCAAGTGCAAAATAAATTGCAATAAAGGGAGAATAAGTAAAATCTAATAAACGTGTTGGGGCACCGTAGTGTCGCATTAATGAAATACAATATAATTTATCTTTATGCACTTCATACTTATCAGCACCATCGTATACTCTTTCAAATTGTCTAATAATGTTTTCTTCTATTTTAGGACAATCATTTTTTAATTTGTAATCAGATTTATGGCAGTAACGTTCAATTGTCGTAGTTAATTCTGATTCTTCCGATTGAGCTCTAAACATCCATTCTTCACCAAGTTCTCTATCTAGATATTTCTCTAAACTGCCTATGTTGTTAAACTCTTTAGACGTATCAATTTTCTCATCAATACAAGCCATTTTTTATCTCCTTCAATCTCGTTTCATTCCAACACATTTATTTACAATTCGTATTTACCCAGTTATTCTTCTCATTCGAATAAACCATTTTTTCCATTACATCTTATACATTATAGAAATCATTGTATTCTCCATAGGCAAGTAATATCAATATAAATACTAAAATATTATAAAACAGAAATCGTCCGGTGTTGCGTCGGACGGTTTTTTGTCAAATGCGTAATGAAACATAAATATCGGACGGAGTATAGATAAAATAAACGGAATCAAAGTGACCTGTAGATTTCCCTGCGATGACCTATGCGAAGGATAATGATAATCTTATTGTCATCATCGATACTATAAACTATGCGATAATCTCCATAGCGGATTCTCCATAATCCTGCGCTCTTTATCTTCTCTACACCCTTCGGCCTCGGTGAATCCGCCAGATTTTTAACTGCCTCTATAATTGCCGTAAAATCACCTTTGGGCAGCTTATCGAGAGAACGCAGGGCTTTCCGTCTTAATTCTATCCTGTACATTATCTATATTTACGAATTACCAGTTTTACGTGCTGCGAGATAATCTTCCAAAGAAACGGTTCCTTCGACATCGGCTAATGCTGCCAGCCCTTCCGTAGCATCTATTTCATCTTCCATCTTGGCAATTATAGCTTCGGTAAGCCACTCTTTCATAGACTTCCCTTTCAGGGCGGCCATTGCTTTCAAACGGTTTCTCAATTCGGGTTCTATATCCAGAAAGTATCTTGTTCTGTTAGTTGTATTCTGCATTAATGCCTCCTTATAGGCTATGTTTGCTATTATAATATCCATTATAGCCTATATTGTCAACATACCATTATAACAATTATCAAATTACAAAAAGAGCCCGGCTTTTAACACCAGGCACTTTTTTTACACTGAATTGTCTTTATATAACATCAATCGGAAAATTTCAAATCGCCTTTGATGCCGACGGTAATCACCTTATAAGGGATATTCTTACCGGCATTCTGCATCGCCTGCTGCAGCATATTAACCAGCCCCGAACAACAGGGCACTTCCATTTTAATCACGCTAAAACTTTTTATACCGGCATGGGTTATGATATCGGTCAACTTGTTTAGATGCGTATGAAAATCATCCAGCTTCGGGCAGGCTACCAGGACAACATTATCCTTTAAATACCGGGCATGAAAATCAGCCAGGGCAAACGGAACGCAGTCCCCTACCAAAAGCACGTCGGCATTGTTTAAAAAGTCCGCTGTCGGGGGTACCAGCCTGAGTTGTACCGGCCAGTGACCGAGCATCGAAGGCAGATTGCCGCACTCAGTTAAAACCTGTTTTACCGGCTCCTTTTTATCGAATCTTGATACTATGGCAGACGGACAGGCATGTAATACTTTATTTTCAGTATATTTCTGCTTTTCAACGTGCTGTATCGCAGCTTCTTCATCGAACTCCTCGGCTAATCTTTCCTCTATCGAAATCGCCCACTGCGGACATTCGCCAAGACAGGCTCCGAGCCCATCGCAATAAATCTCGCTGACCAGTTTTGCTTTCCCGTTTACGATTTGCAGCGCGCCTTCGGCGCAGGCAGGTATGCAAACACCGCAGCCGTTGCATTTTTCCTCATCGATTTTTATAATTTTCCTGAAATGTCTTGCTGCCATAATTCAACTCCATAATCTCTAAAGCTACATCTCAAATTTATGCATATATTTCATTATACTATATTTAAAAACGAAAGTGCCCGGCTTTCCAGCCAGGCACTTTTTTTATGCTATTTCTTTGCGGCAAACGAATTGCCGTAAAACAGAAATGACTAAAACAAAAGGCTCTAGTTAACTATCGGTCTGCCGTATTTATCGGTAAATTTACCCATCAATATCATAATGAAATCGATTAAAGCCCATAAACCGATAGCCATTACAATAAAATAACCGACTACAAATATGCTGGTTATCCAACCAATAACCGTCAATACTGCCATAGCAACGCCGGTGCCGACCTTGCCGGTATAAAAACGATGCACGCCAAGTGTCCCCAGTAAAAAGGCCAGCAACGCAACCATCATTTTAGATTTATCGGAAACGCCGTAACCGGCCGCACCGTATTGATTTTGCGGATAAGGCTGATTAGGATACTGCGGCGGATAGGGTTGCTGCGGGTACTGCTGCTGCGGATACTGCTGTTGCGGATATGGCTGCTGCGGATATTGTGGAGCCTGATAATGAGATGCATGGGCTTGCGGCGCGTGATACGCTTGTGTCTTATCCTTCTTAAGAACGACTCCGCAATTAACGCACATATCGGGATCGCCTATAAATTGTTTGCCACAGTTGCTGCAAAATGCCATATAATCCTCCTGCTTATTAAAAGTAAATATTTGACTGCATCGGCTTACGAATTTGCTCTACTTATATAATATTGTAAATCAGATTGCATTTATTTACAATAACTTTACTCATTTTATTTTAATCTATCAGCACAAATTAAAGACATAAAAATAAAGAAGCTATAATGAGACAATCATGCAATCGCCAAGTACAAAACTGAAACTGGAAGCGACCGCTGCCCTGATAATGAAGTGGGCGCTGCCGCTTTATCAAGATAATCCTGCCCTTGAATTTGTAAACCGGCTGGACTTATCATCGGGGATATCGCTATACGAAAAGTGCCGCTCAGTTTGCGACCGGTACACGGTGAAATTATCCTCGATCATAAAAGCTTTATAAAGCATTTAATCGAACAGAGATTTGCTGCGGATGACCGGGTTCAGTCCCTCTTCATGTTAACGAATTGCAGCGGGACATCGTAATCCTGGTCGCGTAAAAGCTGCATTATTTCCTGCAGGTCGTCTATCTTTTTACCGCTGACTCTGACCTGTTCATCCTGAATAACCGGCTGCACCTTTGTATTTATCCCCTTGATAAGCTTGACTATTTTCTTGCAGGTTTCGACAGGAATTCCCTCGTTAACCTGCATATCGATTTTCACAGTTCCGTGAGAGGTGGGTTCCATCTTTTTCGGAGCCAGGCACTTCGGTTCGACCTTCAAACGGACGCATTGTCCCTTCAACAGTTCGATAACGGCTTTCATTTTTAATTCATCGCCGGTAACGATATGTATCAATTTATCTTTTTTATTAAGCGTTATCTCCGTTTTTACGTTCTTAAAATCGAAGCGGTTAGCCACTTCGCGCAGGACATTGTTAACGGCGTTGTCCAGCGCCTGCATATCGACTTTGTTTACAACATCTACTGATGGCATATTCTCTCTCCTGATAAAGCAAACTATAAAACCCCAGAGATTTTCCGGGGTTTTATGGGATATTATAGTTTTTTCTTCGATATTATAGACCGACTGCTACTCGGGCTTTTCCGCTTTAGGCGCTTCGGAAACCTTTTCCAACGTTACTCTCACCGTATCGCCGCGCTTCAGGTTTTCGGTGGGTTTAAAGGGAATTTCCGTGGACTTTGCCGTCCAGACAACTCTCAACAATACCCTTAATTCTTCATCGGTAGTGATATCGGTAGTCATATATGCATCAACCTGTCCTATTTTTACCGGGTCCATATCTTAAAACCTCCTAATATTAACTCAGTTATTAAATATTTATACCTTTTTGGTATCGTCGACGACTTCGGCTGCTTCTTCCGTGACCGCTTCTGAGGCAGTTTCGGCTACAGGCTTTCCGGTTTCATCGGCACACTGGCATGCGCATTCACATTCGGCAACCGGCTCAGTCTCTCCGACAGCCTCGCCCGTGTTTTCCGATTCGGCAACTGCTTCCTGTCCCGCTTCCGGTTCGGTAGCGGTTTCTTCAACCTTTTCTTCTACCGGATCAGGAACGATAACCACCTTTTCGATAGTTACCTTGACTCCATCGCCAATTTTTAAGTCCTCAGATGGTTTGATTGCCATTTTGTTGGTAGTTTCAGCTCCCCATCCCCATCTCAATAAAACCTTTAAATCTTCCGTAGTTTTTACATCGTCCGTTATCTCTAACTGGACTTCACCGAGCTTCACGATTGATTCCATGTACCGACCTCCATTGGATTTATAATATTAGCAATGTATTAACTGGATTGCTAAAAGATATTTTATAAAGCTTGCTTAATTTTGTCAATACCCGGCACAACACCGGTATGCAAGAGTGCAATCCAGTGCGTTAAATTTTAATATTCCCTGTTTTAAACGAGCTACTTTTTGGTTGATATATGGAACGGAACATATAGCGGACAAAAACCGCTGAGAGCTGTTCCTACAAGGATTCCTCCTAAAACTATCAACACTATCTGCCATGCGCCGTCTAAGGTAAACAAGGCCACTATTATCAATGCAACCCCGATGATACCACGAATAATCCTGTCGATTTTTCCCATGTTCATTTCACGCCTCCTGAAATTCTTTTAAATGAGAAATTACAGCATTAAAACCTTACATGCCGGAATCCGGCAAACGTCGCGCTATTTCGACATCCTGTGTGTCTGCTATTATTTGCATCTCCTGGCCGCAACAAATCAGAGTGCCCCCACCGGCAATCAATACGGTTACTTCGTTTCCGCAGATGACACACCTGTAGATTTCACCTGCATTTTTTACAGTCATGACTACCTCCATACAGATAGCGGAGCATTTGACTATATATTAGTGTAGATAAAATATTATTGCAATAATTGAACCTGTGGTCGATACTAAACCGTAAAAACTCATCAACAAATGACCTATTTGTAGAGCAAACGCAATTAAGATATAATATTAGTAATAGTTTAAGTTTAGGTTAATATATCTTCTTAGAATCCTCGTAATTGTAATAAGCATTGTATGGCCCGAACTCCAACTAATATATTATGAGAGGAGGTCATGCAATGACTGTCAAAGACAAAACACTCCAGTGTTGCGACTGCAATACTGAATTTACTTTCACTGCCTCGGAACAGGAACAATTTATTTCGATGGGTTATACCAATCCACCGAAGCGATGCCTTTCCTGCCGCGAGCAGAGGAAAGCCAGGCAAGCCGGTAAAGTTAAAAACAACTTCAGGAACACCGTCAACAGCAGCAAGGAAATGTTTTCCGCAGTATGCGTTGAATGCAAGAAGGAAACCAGAGTACCTTTCAAACCAAGTCCGAACAAACCTGTGTATTGTGGTATGTGCTACTACAAAATCAAAGACAACAGGTAATCGGCAGGATATTAATAACAAACAAGGAGAAAACAATGAAATTATATATAGGCAATTTATCATACGATTTAACGGAAGAAGACCTGAGACAGCAGTTTTCGGAATACGGAGAAGTAGAGTCCGTAAGCATTATATCTGATAGAGACAGCGGGCGACCCAAGGGTTTTGCATTTGTGGAAATGCCGTCAAAAGCCGAGGCTGAGGCTGCCATTTCAGCATTGAACGGAAAAATGCTGAACGAGAGAACTATCGTGGTTAATGAAGCCCGCCCGAAAACAGACAACAGGGGCAGCGGAGGCTATGGTGGCAACCGCAGCAGCGGTTATGGCGGCAATCGCGGCGGCGGTTACGGCAGCAACCGCAGCGGCGGCTACGGCAGCGGGAATCGAGGCAGAAGATAATCATCCCCTGTTTAGCCGATTTCGTCGCACTACCATCTAATATGTCGATAACAAATATCAAAGCAGACTCCTTCCGAATGTTTATAGGGGAGGAGTTTGTCTTTCAACGGTTGCGTCGCAATTTTATACCGGGTGCAACTGTCACTTATTTAAGGAGTTTTAATGAATTTTAGTGATTTTAATTTACATCCGCACATTATGGAGGGTATTAATGCCCTCGGATATGCGGAACCTACGCCAATCCAGTCAAAGGCTATTCCTGCTGCGCTGCAGGGATGCGATATGGTAGGACTGGCACAGACAGGCACCGGAAAGACCGCTGCTTTTGTCCTGCCCATACTGCAAAAATTAATTACTGGGAAAAGAGGCCAGGTCAGGGCGCTGGTAATGTCGCCGACCCGCGAACTGGCTGAGCAAACCTGTAGCGCCATAAACAAACTGGGTAAAAAAACAGGCATCAGGAGCATTGCCGTTTACGGCGGTGTCAACATATCTCAACAGGTTATCGGCTTGCGCAATAAAGCGGAAATTGTCGTTGCCTGCCCGGGTCGTCTTTTAGACCATATCTGGAGAGGCACAGTCGATTTAACTCACATCGAAATACTGGTAATCGATGAAGCGGACAGAATGCTGGATATGGGATTTTTACCGAATATCAAGAGCATTCTCGATTGCATTATGCAGAAACATCAGACTCTGCTTTTTTCGGCAACCATGCCGAAGGAAATCCGCAGGTTAACGGAAGACATTCTCACCGAGCCGCTGCATATTCAGGTCGGAGAAACCGCGCCTGTAGAAACGGTAGCGCACGCTTTATACCCGGTAAAACAGCATCTTAAGACGGCGCTGCTGATGGAAATACTTTACCGGATTCAAAAAGAATCGGTAATAGTTTTTACGCGCACCAAGCACCGCGCCGAAAAAGTAGCGGATGAGCTTAAAAAAGCCGGTTTTAAAGCCGCCTCACTGCACGGGAATTTATCCCAGTTCAGAAGACAATCAGCACTCGACGGGTTGCGCAGAGGCTCGGTTAAAGTACTGGTAGCTACCGATATCGCTTCCCGCGGCATCGATATTTTAAGCATTACTCATGTCATAAATTACGATATACCCGAATGCGCCGACGACTATACGCACCGCATCGGCAGAACCGGACGTATAAATAATAACGGCGATGCCTGGACGCTGGTCACCGCTGCAGATAGCGGTATGATTCGCGATATCGAAAAAATACTGAAAACACCCATCGAAAGAAAAACCATAGAGGGCTTCGATTATACGGTAGCTGCGCCTGCAGATGACAGGGTACGCTATCAGCGAAAACCGGCTGGTATCGACATGCGCCCAGCGAAACAACCGGCAGCAAGGGAATTCCGCAACAAGATGTTTAATAAACGCAGGACTGCGGTCGCCAAAGCAGTATAATAAAACTGTATATATTGATAAATTTTTTATATAATCAAATATCGGAAAAATATTTTTAAGCAGCTTACGGAGGCATATTCAACAAAATTATATGATTTACCGCAACGATATCAGAAATGTGGCTATAATCGCCCATGTCGACCATGGCAAAACCACGCTTGTAGACGCTTTATTGAAACAGAGTAAAATCTTCCGTGAAAACCAGCATGTCGCCGAATGTGTACTGGACAGCAATACCCTCGAACGCGAAAAGGGTATTACCATTATGGCGAAAAATACCGCCATTACATATAAGGGAATCAAGATTAATATTATCGATACACCGGGACATGCCGATTTCAGCGGCGAAGTGGAAAGAGTAATCAGCATGGCAGACGGCTGCCTGCTATTGGTGGATTCCGTGGAAGGCCCGATGCCGCAAACCAAGTTCGTCCTGCAGCAGGCTATGCTGAAAGGCTTAAAACCGATATTGATTATCAACAAAATCGATAAAAAGGAAGCCCGCATACATGAGGTAATCAAACTGACGCAGGACCTGTTCCTGGAACTGGCTACCAATGCAGACCAGCTTGATTTCCCGATACTCTATGCCAGCGGCAGAAATGGTATTGCTTCAACCGAACTGGAACATGAAGGGAAAAATATCTTCCCTATTCTGGATTGCATACTTGATAAAGTGCCTCCGCCCCAGATTGCCGAAGGTACCTTCCAGATGCTGGTAACCAACCTGGATTATAACAGCCATAAAGGGAAAATCTCCATCGGAAGAATCTGGAGAGGTAAAATTTTCCCCCGCGATTATGTTGTGTGCCTGAATGCAGACGGCGATTCCAACCAGTACCAGGTTGACGAAGTGTTCACCTATATGGGGCTTGCCCGTTTGAATGTAGATAATGCGGAAGCCGGAGATATCGTAGCTATCACCGGAGTCGATAAAGTCAGCATCGGAGATACGATAACCGACCCGGAAAATCCTGAAGCATTACCCAGAATCGAAATCGGCGAACCGACTATCGAGATGACCTTCGGAGTAAACACTTCTCCCTTCGCCGGTCGCGAAGGGCAATACTGCACTACCCGTCAGCTGAGGGATAGATTATACAGGGAACTGGAGAAAAACCTCAGTTTAAGGGTACAGGATACCGATAGCGCCGATACTTTCCTGGTAAAGGGAAGGGGAGAACTGCATCTTTCTATTTTGATAGAGACGATGAGGCGTGAGGGATATGAGTTTGAAATATCCAAGCCCGAAGCGATTACCAAGGTCGTTGACGGACAACTGATGGAACCCGTCGAATCCTTGATAATCCATACCACTGAAGCAAATATCGGCATCCTGACCGAAATGCTCAGCAATCGCCAGGCACAACTCTCCGATATGTATAACGACGGCAAGGGAAATGTACGGCTCGAATATAAAATCCCCACCAAGGGACTGATAGGTTTCCGCGGGCAGTTTCTTACCGCCACACGCGGCGATGGCGTTATGAATACCATCTTTCTGGGTTACGAACCATGGAAAGGTGTCATTACCTCCAGCCGTAGCGGCGTTCTGGTGGCTTCTGAAGCCGGGTTGGCTCTAGCATACGGCATCGCCAATGCGCAGGAACGCGGCGATACCTTCATCGAACCCAACACCATGGTTTACGAGGGTATGATTGTCGGTATGCATCAGCGCATGCAGGATATTCCCATAAATATCTGCAAGGAAAAGAAAAAAACCAATATCAGGTCGTCCACATCGGATATCGCCGTAAAGCTGACTCCCGCCATCAAGTTCAGCCTCGAACAGGCGATAGATTTCATAAATGACGATGAACTTGTAGAGGTCACACCTCAAAACATCAGGTTGCGCAAAAAACTGTTGACATATCACGACAGGTTACGGGATATTAGCCGCCGTAAAGAGGATTAACGGCATATTATCAATAGTTATCTGACGGAGTTAGAAACATGTCGGATGTTGCGGCGCTGTATATACATATACCTTTCTGCAAACGTAAATGTAAATACTGCTCGTTTATATCGTTCGATTCGAGGGTAAACGATATTCCCGCTTATATCGGCGCATTAAAAAAAGAGCTCGAATTGCGTTCCGGTAATTTTAACATCCAGACCGTTTACTTCGGCGGCGGCACGCCCAGCCTGCTCACAACAGAACAACTGGTTGACGTTTTATCCGCCATCGATCGATACTACAGGATTGCGGATGACTCGGAGATAACCATCGAAGCCAATCCGGGAACGATTGACTATAAATACCTTTCGGATATAAAGATGGCGGGTATTAACCGGCTCAGCATCGGGATTCAGAGCTTTAACGATAAGGAGCTTTCGATGCTGGGGCGCATCCATTCATCTAAAGAAGCCGTTAATGCAATAAAAGATGCAAGAGCAAGCGGCTTCGATAACCTGAATATCGACCTGATTTACGGACTTCCCGGACAGACTGCCGCCGACTGGAAAGACAATCTTTTAAAAACAATAGAAATCAATCCCGAACACCTGTCGCTCTATGCCCTTACGCTGGAACCGCAAGAAGCGTTATTAAAAGATATAGAAGCGGGACGATTGCCGCAAATATCCGCCGATACGGCGGCAAGCCAGTACGAACTGGCCGAAGAATTGCTGCAAAAGCACGGATACGTCCATTATGAAATCTCCAACTGGGCAAAACCGGGTATGGAGTGCCGGCACAATCTGGTTTACTGGCAAAGCAGACAATATACCGGAATCGGGGTTGCCGCACATTCCTACATCGAGAAACGGCGCAGCGCAAATACAGCAGATTTGGATAAATATATCAACTCTTTATCGCAGAACATCTTGCCGGCTCAGGATGTCGATGAAATAATAAGCCCCGAACTGGAGATATCAGAATCGATAATTCTCGGACTAAGATTATACGACGGTATTAATATAAAGGACTTTGAAAAACGCTTCGGTATCGATATAATTAAAAGCTACAGCCGTCAAATAGATGAATTATCAGGCTTCGGACTTTTAGAATACGATAACAAAGACTTAAGACTGACACTGCGCGGCAGATTGCTGGGCAACGAGGTATTCTGGAGATTCCTGCCGGATAAGGTATAATATTATAATTGATTTAATCAGGAGAATTTACCCGGTAAATGAAACAGTTAAAAACCCGCAATTTTTGCATTATCGCCCATATCGACCATGGTAAATCGACGCTTGCCGACCGGCTTATCGAACTAACCGGCGCCATGAAAAGCGATAAAATCGTGGAACAGGTAATGGACAGCATGGAGCTCGAACGCGAGCGCGGCATCACCATAAAAGCCAAAGCCATTAGATTGTCATATACTGCCAAAGACGGCATAACATACGAGTTCAACCTCATCGATACGCCGGGACATGTCGATTTCTCATATGAGGTATCGCGGACGCTGGCTGCCTGTGAAGGAGCTATCCTTGTTATCGATGCCACGCAGGGCATTCAGGCGCAGACCATCTCCAATGTCTATTTCGCTATGGACCATAACCTGGAAATAATCCCCGTCATTAATAAAATCGATTTGCCAAGCAGCGAACCGGAAAGGGTGCTCGAAGAAATCGAGAGCGTGCTGGGATACAAAAGCGAAGAGATACTGCATATCAGCGCCAAGACAGGACAGGGAGTGCCCGAACTTCTTGAGACTATCGTCAATAAGATACCGCCTCCCAGGGGAGACCTGAATAAACCTTTAAGGGCTTTGATTTTCGATTCTCATTACGATTCCTATATGGGAGTGGTAGCCTATATCAGCGTCAGCGACGGAAGAATCCGCAAGGGCGACAAACTGCGCCTGATGGGACAGGGTACGGAACTCGAAGTCGTCAACATCGGTTATTTCAATCCCAAGTTTTTCCCGGCCGACGAGCTATTGGCGGGCGACATCGGCTATATTGCTACCGGACTGAAGAGCGTCGGCGAATGCCGTGTCGGCGATACGATTACTTCGCTGGTTGACGGCGCTGCCGAACCTTTAATCGGATACAAGACGGCAAAGCCGGTAGTATATACCGGTATTTATACGACACAGCCGGAAGACCACGGGCAATTGCGCGAAGCCATCGAGAAATTGAGCCTTAACGATGCCTCGTTTTCATACGAACCGGAAAACAGCCCGGTTCTCGGCAACGGCTACCGTTGCGGCTTTCTCGGATTATTGCACATGGATATCATCCAGGAAAGGCTGGAACGGGAGTTCGACCTTTCGTTGATAGTAACTGTTCCCGGAGTTAAATTGACTGTCACACGCACCGACGGAAGACAATTGATGGTCGTTAATCCATCCGACCTGCCGGAACCCAGTGAAGTTTTAAAAATAGAGGAACCCTGGGTAAAGATATCGGTGATTACGCCTTCGACCTTTATCGGCCCGATTATGGAACTGGTAACGCAATCGGAAGGCATATACAAGCATACCGAATATATCGGTCATTCCCATACACCGGATGCTTTCGGCCAGAGAGTACGCCTGGAATATGAAATACCGCTGCGCTCCATGCTTACCACATTTTACGACCAGTTGAAGAGCCGCAGCAAGGGTTATGCATCCCTCGACCACGAGTTGATCGGCTATCGTGAAACAAAGCTGATAAAGCTGGATATTCTGGTAAACGGCGTTATGGTGGATGCTTTCAGCCGTGTCGTGCCGCCGGACAAGGCGCATGAAATCGGGAAATCGATGGTGGAAAAGCTGAAAGACGTCATCCCGCCGCAGCTCTTTAAAGTACCCTTGCAGGCCTCTATCGGCAGCCGCATCGTTGCCCGCACGGACATTGCCGCCAGAAGAAAGGACGTACTTGCCAAGTGTTACGGCGGTGATATTACCCGCAAGCGCAAGCTGCTCGAAAAGCAGAAAGAGGGCAAGAAGAAGATGCGCAATATCGGCAAGGTAGAGGTTCCCAAGGATGCCTTTATGAGCGTTTTGAAGATGGAACAGTAGTTTACAGGATTTGACTATCGAAGCGTCTTTTCGTTAGCGGGAAGACGCCTTTTTAATTGTTATCATCCCGACTGCCATTGCGAGTTCATTCCCGAAGGGAAGGCGAAATCCCGATTCATCGGGATCGAATCATAACGGCGACGAATATCGAATTGCATTGAGATGCTTCGCTGGCTCAGCATGACAAATAAAACCACGTAGGGACGGGCAATGCCCGTCCCTACGTGGTTAACGATTAAACTGTCATTCCGGAAGTCCCGTCGTGTCGGGACTGAAGCATCCGGGGGGTATAAATCGTCTTTGCGAATTTTCCTGAAAGAAAAGTGAAGCAATCTCTACAATTCCTCATAATTACTCGGATTCGCATAATTTAATACCTGCTTGGCCTCATCTAATTACTAAAAAAGAGATTGCCGCGTCATCCCGACAAGTCGGGATTCCTCGCAAAGACAATCCCTGTTTTCCCGAACAGAGCAAAATCGATTCTTCCACTTTGGAAAAGGGGAATCAAAGGGGATTTAATTCGAATATTTTCCCCTGAATGCTACTACTAAAACTTGAAGTGAACGAATATCCTGCCGAAGTTTTTATCGTCCTTCTCGATGCGGTGATAAAGTTTCTTTATGTCAGGTTCATTTAAAAAGCGCAATACCCGCTTCTTCAACTGCCCCGAACCCTTGCCGGGGATGATTTCCACAAGTGCAATCCTTTTGGAAACCGCATCGTTAATAATGCGGTTAAGTTCGGCATCGATTGATGCGCCCTTATTAAAAATATCGTGCAAATCGAGAACCAGTTTCGCCATACGATACCTGCATAAATATTAAGGCGGACAGTCTTCAACCATCCGCCTTATGTAGTAGATTAGTTATTCTTCGGTTATGGTAACTTTAGTGATAACGTCGCCGTTTTTAATGTTCTTTAATATTTCCATATCGCTGGTCATCTGACCGAAAACGGTATGGTGCCTGTTGAGATGAGGTTGAGGAGCATAGGTAATAAAGAACTGCGAACCATTGGTATTGGGGCCGGCATTTGCCATCGACAAAGAGCCCGTTCCATGAGTATGACTGGTAAATTCATCGGAGAATGAGTAGCCGGGGCCGCCGCAGCCGGTACCGGTCGGGTCGCCGCCCTGCGCCATGAATCCGGCGATTACACGATGAAAGGTGGTGCCGTCGTAGAAGCCGTCACGCGCTAAAAAGACGAAGTTGTTGACTGTCCTGGGAACATCGGCGGCAAATAATTCTAAAACTATATTACCCTTTGCCGTTTCAAGGGTAGCCGTATACTTTTTGGCGGTATCGATTGTCATAGCGGGAACATTTGCATATTTCTTGGGTGTCATATATTTCATCCTTTCCAAGTATTTTGATTACAACCCTCCCTATTATACAATAAGCACGCTAAAAATTCAGATATTTTACAATTTCCATACATAAATAGTTGACATGATTATATAGCTATGATAGAATGCCGTTTATTAAGGAATAAAATGATGCCAAGTAAGATAACGGTCACCATAAGCTTCGCGTTTAGCAAGCGCACCGGGGGTGCGCTGGGAGGGCTGTGTATCTAAACGTTTAGCTATTTGACTGTCATATAACTAGATAATACATTAAATGCCTCCCCCTCAGCGGGGAGGTTCTTTTTTATACGGGGATTGTTTAAAAATGTTGAAACTGAAACGCAATAAAACTGAAAATAAGACCGACCGTGCAATAGATAGCGGTGATTGTACCATCCCCCAGCTTATCAGATATAACGCTGATAACTGGGGGGATTCGCCAGCCATGTACATGAAAAGATTCGGTATCTGGCAGGGTTACAGTTGGAAAGAATATTACGAGACCGTTAAATATTTCTCGCTGGGTATGCGCTGCCTCGGGCTCAATAAAGGCGATGTCGCCTGCATCATCGGGGATAACGAACCCGAATGGTTCTGGGGTGAGTTCGCCATACAGGCTGCCGGCGGCATTGCAACCGGTATTTTCGTCGATTCCGTTCCATCGGAAGTCGAATATGTAGCCAGGCATTCGGATGCCAGATTCGCCATCGTCAACGACCAGGAACAAACGGACAAGTTTCTTGAAATACGTTTGAACCTTCCCCTTTTGCAAAAGGTTATCTATTGGGACCCCAAGGGGCTGAAGAACTACAACGACCCGTTGCTGATATCCTTTGACGATGTTATAAAACTGGGCAGGAAATATGAAAAGGATAATCCGGGCGAGTTCGAAAAGCGGCTCTCGGAAGGGAAAGCCGATGATATCGCTTTCATTTATTACACATCGGGCACCACCGGTTTACCAAAAGGCGCCTGCCTGAGTCATCGCGCCCTGATAACTACCGCAAAGTCATTCATCGACCGTTATCCGTTAACCGGAAATGACAACCTGATATCCAATTTTCCGGCGGCATGGGTCGGCGACAGTTATTTTGCCACTCTTCCCCACCTGCTGACACGCGCCAGGTTGAACTTCCCCGAGGAACCGGAAACGATTGCCGAGGATACCAGGGAGGTAGGCCCGAACTTCGTAATTTACGGCCCGCGTCAATGGGAAAGCCTGGTAAGCGAAATCCAGATTAAGATGATAGACGCCCACTGGTTAAAACGCTTTGTCTATAATCTCTTTATGCCTCTGGGCTACAAGTTTGCGGATATGAAACTGGCAGGGAAAACCACCGGTATATTCTGGAAAATTCTTTACCGGATAGCCTATCTTGCTTTATTCAGGCCTTTGAAAGACCGGCTGGGATTGAGCAGAGTCAGATTTGCCGTTACCGGAAGTTCTGTTCTCAGCCTGGATACTTTCAGGCTGATTCACGCCATCGGAATAGAACTGAGGCAAAATTATGCCAGCACCGAAGCCGGTTATATATCCTCTCACAGCAGCAAAGAAATACGTTTCGAGAGCGTCGGCAGGCCGGCCTGCGGCACCGAAGTCCGCATTACCGATGACGGCGAGCTGCTGGTACGCTCGAATTGCATGTTCACCTGTTACCAGAAAAACCCCGATAAGACTAAAGAAGTAATGAGAGGCGGCTGGTGCCATACGGGCGACGCTGTTAATATCGATGACCGCGGACACCTCATTTTCATGGACAGGCTGGAGCATATGGGCGAGTTGAGCAGCGGTGTCAAATACGCGCCTCAATATATTGAAGGACGACTGAGATTCAGCCCGTATATAAAAGATGCCATGGTTATCGGCGGAAAGACCAGGAATTACGTTTCCGCTATCGTAAATATGGATTTTGCCATGGTGGGCAAATGGGCGGAGCGCAATCGTATTCCTTATACCACGTTTGTCGACCTTTCCCAGAAGAAAGAAATCTCAGAGCTGATAAAGAAGGATTTAACCAGGGTAAACAGTTACCTTCCCGAAACTTCGAGAGTGGAAAAATTCGTGCTTCTACACAAGGAATTCGATGCCGATGAAGCCGAACTTACCCGTACCCGTAAACTGAGAAGAGAGTTCATGGAAGAGCGTTATAAACAACTGATAGAAGCTATGTACGAAGACGGTAAAGAAGTAAAAGTGGAAGCGCCGGTTACCTACCGTGACGGACGCAGGGGTGTGGTAACCACCAGCATTAAAGTAAGAACCGTAGCCGAAGGAGCTGACAACTGATGGCTGATTTGCTGCAATTTGTAATAACGGGCATCACCGTGGGTATGGTCTATTCCCTGATTGCCATGGGTTTCGTACTGATATGGAAATCCAGCGGCGTAGCCAATTTAGCCCTCGGGCAACTGGTACTGATATCGTCGTGGATAACATACGCTATACTGGTTCAGGCCGGGCTTCCGGTCTGGCTGGGTATTCCGGTCGTCATCATTATAGCTTTTAGTCTCGGTTGGTTAATCGAAAGGTTTCTCTTGCGCCCTTTAATTGCGCAGCCGATACTATCGCTGATTGCGGTAACGCTGGGACTTTCCTATTTTCTGGATGGATTGATAACTTTTATCTGGCCGTGGAGCGTAGATGCCCTGCCGCGCCTGTTCCCGCAGGACACCATTCACATCGGCACAGCGGTAGTTTCGCAGGAATACATCTGGGCGGCTGCCATCTCCCTGCTGTTATTCACTGCGCTGTCGCTCTACTTCAAATATAGCCGCATGGGAATTGCTATGCGGGCAACCGCCGATGACCAGATGGCGGTTCAAGCATGCGGTATTCCGGTTACTAAAATATTTTCCCGTTCATGGATGCTGGCCTGTGCCATGGCAGCCGTCGGCGGAATACTGATGGCAAGTATCGGTGGCATCGGGCACGGCTTAATCGATACCGGAATGAAATCATTCTCGGTGGTAATACTGGGCGGACTGGATTCCTTCCTGGGAGCCATGATTGCCGGTCCGATAATCGGTTTGGCGGAAAACCTGGGCGGGGGATATCTGACAGCCCTGACATGGCCCGGTGTTAAAGAGGTTATTCCTTTTATTATTATTATTATAGTTATGATGATTAAACCGTACGGATTATTCGGTGAAGTCCGGATAGAGAGGATATAGGAAGTGTTTTTACCTGCCGGAGTAAGAAATTACAGTTATGCTCAGGATATGGCGATATTCCGCACAAAAACGCAATGGGTGCTTTTGGGATTGCTGCTTATTTTATTGATGGTGATGCCATCCCTGCTGAGTAATTACTGGTTGAGCGTTTGCAATATAATTGCCATAACGATTATAGCCGCTACCGGTTTGAACATACTGACCGGTTACTGCGGGCAGTTGTCGATCGGGCATGCCGGTTTTATCGCTGTAGGCGCCTATACATCGGCTATACTTACAGGGCAATTGGGAGTGCCGTTTTTACCGGCAATGATTTGCGGTGGACTTATGGCAGGGTTAATCGGCATGTTATTCGGCTTGCCGTCACTGCGGGTTAAAGGATTCTACCTGGCAATAAGCACCATCGCAGCACAGTTTATCATCATGTGGGTGATAAGGAACTGGGCTGGCGTCACCGGCGGCAATATCGGATTAAGCGTTCCCACGGCTGAAATATTCGGATATTCTTTTACCAGCCAGGCAAGTAAATATTACCTGATACTGGCAATTACCATACTGGTGATATTCTTTGCCAAAAACCTGGCAAGAACCAGACCCGGCAGAGCTTTTGTAGCTATCAGGGATAACGACCTGGCGGCGCAGGTGATGGGAATCAACCTGTTCCGCTACAAACTGCTGGCTTTCTTCATCGGTTGTTTCTTTGCAGGTATCGCCGGGTCGCTTTTGGCACACTGCTATTACGGATTTCTGAACCCTGAATTCTTCGATTTCAAGGAATCGATTTTATATGTCGGCATGATAATCATCGGCGGTTTGGGCACTTCGGTCGGCCCCATTTTCGGGGTTATCCTGATTCGCCTGCTCGACAGCGTATTATCGCTGGAAGTGGTACCGTTTCTGGAAGCGCATGTTACCCTGTTCACATCGGGATGGGCGTCCGGCTTAAAACCGATGATTTTCGGCGCTGTAATCATCCTGTTCCTGATACTGGAACCGAGGGGTCTGGCACACAGGTGGCAATTGTTTAAAACATCTTATCGTATCTGGCCGTTTTCATATTAATTAATAATCATAAATAAAATAAAAAAAGGGAGGTAGCTTACAATGGTAAACAAAGAATCTCGTGGGATTTCGAGAAGAAATTTTATTGTCGGGACAGGTGCTGCATCCTTGTTCCTGTTTATGGGCGGACTCCCTTTACTGACGACTGCTTGTAATACAAAGGGAAACGCCATAAAAATAGGAATCACCACTCCCAGCACCGGAGTAGCCGCAGAAAAGGGTAAGGTACTGGAGCACGGCAACAAGGATGCCATCCTGTATGTCAATGAGGTACTCGGCGGAGTCGGAGGATATGAGCTTGAGTTGGTATGGCTGGACAACGGTTATAATGCGGCAACCATGGTCAGCAATGTAAATAAATTTATGGACAGCGGCTGCGTCATGTTCGGCTGTTCATCGTCGGCTATGATGACGGCAGGTATGACTGTAGCAAATCAAAACAGCTTTCCAGGCGTGGCAGCCTATGGCGCACCCATAATCTACAGACCGCCGCAGCACATATACGGTCAGATGCCGGATTACGGCGATGACTGGGTGGTATTTGCACAATACTACCTTGAAAACCTGTGGCAGGGCACCGGTAAACCGAAAATGGCGATGCATATATTAAATAACTCCACCGGTTATGGCGCCTACGATGGCGCTATGGCAATGGCCGATGAACTGGGAATAGATTTAGTTATTAAAAGAGAACACACAGCCAGTACGACATCGGAGATAACCAGTCTGACTGAAATTAAGGCGCTTAATCCGGATATTTTATATATTGCCAGTACCCCGCAACCGAGTTCTATAGTTATCAAAAATGCCTATGAACTGGGCATGATGTCCGGTGGTATGGTTGTTGCCTGCGGACATGCCGGTATGACCAAGGCGCTGGTTGACCTGGCGGGGGCCGATAAATGCGAAGGCGTTTACGGATTATTCCCCACCGTAAGCTGGGGCGACAATGTTCCGGGTATGGCTAAAATGACCGAGTACTGCCAGTCCTATCATCCCAATGACTATATGAATATGGAATATATTACTTCCTGGTGTCAGAGCCTTACCATGGCAAAAATCGTTTCGCTGGCTGTTGATGCGGTTGGCTACGACGTTCTGGCAAAAGGTGGAACGCAAGCCTGGCAGGCTATCGAAGAACACGGCATCAAGGCGCTGGATAACTATAGCGTAGAAGGTTTACAGGGACCTGTCAGTTATACTACCGGAGATAATCGTTTATCGAAATCTCTGCGCGTATTCCAAGTACAAAGCGGTGAAATTAAAGCCATAACCGACTGGATAGAAGCGCCGGTTATCGAGTATGAAAAATTCGACTGGTTCGGTAAATAAAAGAAAAATGTCTTTGCGAGTTTTTCCTCTACATTGTCATTCTGAGAGAGTAAAACGAACGAAGAATCTATAAAAATCAGAGAGGGAAATCGAAGCAATCTCTTTGTTACTAAGTAAATGAGGCCAGGCAAATATTAAATTATGTGAATCGGAGTAATTGAGAGGTATCGTTGAGATTGCTTCATCCCGATTTATCGGGATTCGCAACGACAATAAAATATTGTTTTAACTGTCATTCTGAGACCACAAAGGGTGGATGAAGAATCAGGTGGGTGGGGAGAAACAGACAAATGGGATGCCTCGGCTTCAGGGGCAAATGCGTATCCCCTCCCCAGATGCTTCATTCTTCCCTTACGAATTCAGCATGACAACAGAATCCATTTATAGTGAGATTTTTATAAAACCGTTCGTGGTGAGCCTGTCGAACCATAACGGCGTCCAATAAGCTATAATAAATATATACCGACTGAAAGAGAAGCAATGCTTAAACTGAACAATATAGAAGTTACCTATCTGAACGTCATACGCGTACTGCACGGCGTTTCTTTGAGCGTGCCCGACGGAGCTATTATTACCCTGCTCGGTGCCAACGGCGCCGGTAAAAGCACCACTCTCAAGGCGATATCGGGGCTTTTACACGTAGAAGAAGGCGAAGTAACCGACGGCAGCATCGAATGGAACGATGTCAAAATCGATAAGAAAAATCCTGAAGACATCGGTAAACTTGGTATTGTTCAGGCGCTGGAAGGACGGCGCGTCTTCGGACACCTTACAGCGGAAGAAAATTTGCTGGTGGGCGCCTTTAACCGGCGCAACAAGGCTGAAATCAATCGCGATATCGAAATGGTATACGAATACTTTCCCCGCTTGAAAGACCTCCGCAAAAATACGGCCGGCTATCTTTCCGGCGGGGAACAGCAGATGCTGGTTATCGGCAGGGCAATGATGGCAACCCCCAAACTGATGATGCTCGACGAACCTTCGCTCGGCTTGGCTCCCATGCTGGTAGAAGAGATTTACGAGATTATCAAACGCTTCAATGATGAACAGAAGACATCGGTGCTCATCGTCGAACAGAATGTGCGCGTCGCTCTCAGCATCGCTCATTACGGCTATGTGCTGGAAAACGGACGCATAGTGCTTGACGGCGACGCCGAATTCCTGAAAAATAATGAGGACGTCAAGGAGTTCTACATCGGTCTTTCGGCTATGGGAGACAAGAAGAACTACCGCGAAATCAAACACTACAAGAGGCGCAAGAGATGGCTGTAAAACTGCAAATCAGAAAAGACGAGTATTTCGATGAACTGGAAACAATGTCTGCCGAAACAAGAGATGAATATTTCAAAAAGAAACTGCCGGAGACCATAGGCAACGCTTATAAAAACGCCCCTGCCGCCAAAAGAATACTGGATGAAGCAGGAGTAATCCCTGAACAAATAAAAACCGTAAAAGACCTGGAATTGCTTCCTGTGACGCGTAAAGCCGACATTATCGATATGCAGAAGAATTACCCTCCTTACGGCGGTTTTTTATGTATCCCGCAAGATGAGGTACAACGCGTTTTCGTATCACCAGGCCCTATTTATGAACCGATGCAGCATACCGGTATCAAGTGGTTCGCCAAATCGTTCTGGGCAGCCGGATTCCGCAAAGGCGATATCGCTGTTAATACTTTTACATATCATATGTCCCCTGCCGGCATACTCTGCCACGAAGCTATCAGGGATTGCGGGGCTACCGCCGTTCCGGTGGGAACCGGGCATACCGAGGTAACCGTAAAGACAATGCTTGATTTGAAAGCCACTGCCTATGTGGGAACTCCCAGCTTTCTGATGGCGGTAATCAAACAAGCTGAAGAAACGGGTTATGATTTCAGAAAGGATTTTTATGTAAAACGCGCCTGGTTTACCGGCGAAATGCTGGCTCCCTCCATACGAAAGACGTTGGAAGAAGACTACAACATAGACACTTATCAGGCTTATGCCGTAACCGAACCCGGCGGCGCTATCGCTTACGAATGCAGCTGCAAGAACGGGCTGCACTTGATGGATGAATACATCGTGGAAATCGTCAATCCTGCCAACGGAAAGCAATTAGCAGAGGGTGAAGTCGGCGAGGTTGTGGTAACCCCCGTTCACAACAATACATGGGGACTGATACGCTTCGGTACCGGCGACCTGTCTTCGATTGTTGATGACGTTTGCCCCTGCGGGAGGACATCGAAAAAGCTCACCGGCATTCAGGGCAGAATCGGCGAAGCCGTTAAGGTCAGAGGAATGTTTGTGGTAGCAAAGCAAGCCGAGAGCGTTTTATCTCAATTCAAGGAAATATCGAGATGGCAGATTTCGGTAAACCGTACTGCTCAACGAGATGAAATGACCATCACCGCCGAGTTATGCGACGATGCCTGCGATAAAATAAAACTGGCTGAAGAAATCGGCAACAAGTTCAAGAGTATATGTCTTATCAACCCCGATAAGATAGATTTCGTTCCTGCTGTCACCCTGCCTCAGGACAGCAAGACGATTGTTGACCTCAGAAAGTGGGAGTAGCTATTTTTCTCAATGGGGTAAGTCGTTTGTGCCCTTCGTCAGTCTCAGGATGCGCGGATATTAAGAGCCGTTCGTGGTGAGCCTGTCGAACCATAACGGCGACGAATATCGAATTGCATTGAGATGCTTCGCTGGCTCAGCATGACAAATAAAAAAACGTAGGGACGACCAATGGTCGTCCGCATTTATGCTTCCTTATCTGGCGGACGGGCAATGCCCGTCCCTACGTGGTTAACGATTAAACTGTCATTCCGGAAGTCCCGTCGTGTCGGGACTGAAGTATCCGGGGGGTATAAATCGTCTTTGCGAATTTTCCTGAAAGGAAAATGAAGCAATCTCTATCTGTGAATTTAAAATGAGAAAAGGATAAGCCGTTCGTGGTGAGCCTGTCGAACCATAACGGCGGGGAACATCGCATTGCATTTAAATGCTTCGCTCTGCCAAGTATGACAAATAAAAACGTAGGGACGGGCAATGCCCGTCCCTACGAATTTAACGACCAAATCTCGCTCTGGAAGTCCTGATGAAATCGGGATGAGCTTGTCGTATTGCTTTACGAAATGATTACTGGCTACTTTGTCTCTCCGAACAGCCAGCCGACGGTTACTCCCAGTGCTTTGGCGATTATCGAAGCCTCTATATCTGTTACCTCATGAGTGCCCGACTCGATTCTGGATATTGCAGCCTGGTCTACCTGTAATCCAAGCGTCTGTAGACGGGCGGCCAAATCCACCTGAGTTATTCGCGGTTTAGCTTTTTCCCGTGCAAGTTTTATCCGATTGCCTATTATATTTCTTGCCGACATATGGAAAATTTTACGAGGAATTTCCCGCCATAATATGTCGTATATAACATAATTATTTTAGATATTGATGTTATAGTATGCATAAATAGTAATAAAAATACGGAAAAGTGCTTCGCGGGCTTCAAATCCGCCATGACTACGTAGAAAAATTAATACAAATTCGAGGAAGATAATGGCATATACAAAGAATAAATCCGCTCAAAGAGAATCCCGGGTATTGGTCATAGACAACGAGGTGTCTATAAGATTGTTACTAAAAAAGATACTGGTAAATCAGAATTACAAGGTTATTGCGGTTCAAACAGGAATCGAAGGAATCGAACTTATGGAAGAATATGATTTCAGGATGGTATTCCTTGACCTATGTTTGCCGTATGTAAACGGAGCCGAAATACTCAGGCGTATAATGGTCATATATCCGCGTGTGCCGGTAGTGATAATGACCGGAAATCCGGAAAGCGACGTAATGAAGCAGGCATTAGACTACAAACCGTTCGATGTGCTGAATAAACCAATCGATGACGTGGAAGTAATGCGGATAATGAACAAGGTTAAGAAGATGCAGAAGTTGTAAGAGTAAAATTGGAGTTGTTTAAAGAAAATAAGCGAACTACTTCCCCGCCCCCAGATAAGCCGCAATGACATCGGGGTTTTTGCTGATTTCTTCAGGGGTTCCTTCGGCAATCTTACGTCCGAAATCCAGCACGACGATCCTATCCGCCAGATCCATTACCACACCCATGTCGTGCTCTATAAGAACGATGCAGTTTACGCCGTCCCTTAAAACAGGGGTATCGGGATAGGTTTCGCCCTGCCCCTCGAAGATATCGATGATAAAGCGGGCGATATCTTCTTTTTCCTCAAGATTCATCCCCGCCATCGGTTCATCCAGAAGCAAAACCTTCGGCTCCAGAGCCAACGCCCTGCCCAGTTCGACCCTCTTGCGCATACCGTACGGCAGAGAGCCGACCACCTGCTGGCGTATCGGTTCGATTTCCAGAAAGTCGATAATATCCTCGACGGTCTGGCGGTGCTCGATTTCTTCCGTATGCGCCGGCCCGAAGTATAAAGCGCTGCTGAAGATATTCTGGTTCATGAGAACATGCCGGGCTGCCATAAGATTATCGAGAGTGCTTAAACCGGTGTACAGCTCGATATTCTGGAACGTCCTCGCCAGCCCCATTTTGGCAGCCTTATCGGGGCGTATGTGCGTAATATCTTCCCCGTTATAAGTGATTGTGCCTTTTTGTGGTTTATAGAAACCGTTGACACAGTTTAAAAAGCTGGTTTTTCCGGCCCCGTTCGGCCCGATGATAGCCAGTATCTCGTTATCCTTGATATCGACGCTGACATCGATGAGGGAACGCACGCCGCCGAAGGACAAGTTAAGTTTATCCGCCTTGATGATAACCTTTTTTTCCTGTTCGGGATTACTCAAAACCGATTTCCCTTTTTAATAATTACGAGCTGCTTTTCTCTTCCAAGAAAAGCTTATCTTTATATCCCGCTACCCTGTGACAGACGGGGCCATTGCATTGGATACCGCTTAAAGTCTTCTTACCTTTCACATCGGTATTCATTTTTATAAAAGCATCATAACCGGTACATCTGGTCTTGCCATCCCTGTAAACCATAATGGTAACCTCGTCGTTCACATCCTCGCAGAATATCGTGGTTGCCGTAAGCTGCCAATCAGTCATAATCTCAAAATCACCTTTTCTAGATTATACCTTATATCATTATAGGTTAGCTACATTTTATCTTCGGACATAATCATCTGCTCTACAAATGATTGATGTTGTTACCTATACTGAAAGCCTCGCCGACAGTGTGTCCATAAGCATAATATCGCGGAGCGGTGCCTCTTGAATACAATATCGGTTTTATCTTTTCCAGGTCGGGAACTCCATCGGTAAGGCAATCTTCCGTAATATGCGTTTCTTCGATACTGCCGATAACCAGGGCATGGCTGCCCAAATCGAGAATGTGCACCACCTTGCATTCAAGATTTACCGGGCATTGCCGGATAAGCGGAGCGTTTTCCAGTTTTCCGTAAAAAACATCGAAATTACAGGCAGCAACCTTATCGGCATTTGCACCGGATATGATACCGCACAAATCGACTTCTTCGGCTATATCCTCGCTGGGAATATTTACGGAAAAACCGCCTCCGGATTTTATTCCTTTCATAGTATACCTCTGGTGACGTATAGCTACCGAGAGCATCGGGGGAGCGCCGCATGCCATCCCGCCCCAGGCCGCTGTCATAAAATTCGGTTTACCGTCTATATTTACACCGACCAGGAAAACAGGCTCCGGAAATACGAAAGTGCTCGGCCCGAAAGTTTTCTTGCTCATAACAATTCACCTCCATAAAAGGAATGATTATATTATACAGGTTTTGATACTGATTAATCATTTTTTCAGATGAAGGATTCTGAATCAGAAGATAAATTTTGCGAGTCAGGGTGATTCTGATGAATTACCCCAACGTGTCGGGATCGAATCCCGTTCATAGTGAGCTTGTCGAACTATGCGGCGGCGAACAGAGTTTTTCGGCAGGTGTCGCCTCCCCTATATTTCAAGACAGGAACTGGAGACAAAAGGACAATAATTCATAAGAGTAAAAATCAGCGCACATATTTCAGGTCTTTGTACTTTTCCCTCAGCTTTACTTTCTCAATTTTACCGGTAGGATTGCGCGGCACCTTGTCGAAAACAACTATCCTCGGCCTTTTGTACTTCGGCAGGTTGTCGATGCAATAAGCTTCTATTTCTTCACTTGTAATCTCATCCCCGGGTTTCGGGTCGATTACGGCAACAGCTATTTCCCCCAGCCTGACGTCGGGAAGCCCGATTAAAGCCGCATCATATACTTTCGGATGGCAGAGCAATACCTCTTCCACTTCTATCGGAAAGATGTTTTCGCCACCTGTTATAATCAAATCCTTTTTTCTGTCGACATACCATATAAAACCGTCCTCATCCATTTTTGCCAGGTCTCCGGTATGCAGCCAGCCGCCTCTCAGTACTTCGACGGTTCTCTGGGGATTTTTGTAGTATTCCCTCATTAAACCATCACCTTTTACCAGCAGTTCGCCTACCGTGCCATCGGGGACATCTTCGTCTTTATCATCAACGATGCGCACCTGCCAGCCGTAACCCGCTTTGCCGATTGCACCCACCTTATGGATATTTTCGACGCCCAGATGCACGCATCCGGGGCCGGTCGATTCGCTCAGTCCGTAATTGGTATCGTAAAGCATATCGGGGAAATAGGTCTTCCAGTGCTTTATCAGGCTTTCGGGAACCGGCTGCGCACCGATATGCATCAGGCGCCACTGAGCCAGTTGATAATCTTCCTTCTTCAGTTCCCCTTTATCCAAAGCCACCAGGATATCCTGCGCCCAGGGAACCAGCAGCCAGACGATGGTGCCTTTTTCTTTATGCACCGTTTCAAAAATGTAGGACGGTTTTATCTCTTTTAATATAGTTGCCTTGCTGCCGCTAAACAGGCTGCCGAACCAGTGCATCTTGGCGCCGGTATGGTACAAAGGGGGCAGCAGGATAAAATTATCATTCCTGGTCTGTCTGTGATGTTCGCTCTCTACCAGGGCCGCGTGTTCCATATTCTTATGGGTTAAAAGTATCGGTTTCGGCTGCCCGGTAGTTCCCGAGGTAAAATAAAGCCCGCAGGGGTCTTCGCCATTCAGTTCGATTGCTAAAGGGTTTTCTGCTGCTTCTGTAATAAAATCATCGATATTCAGTGCCCAAGCAGGAGTATTTTCGCCAACGTAGATAAATTTTTGTATGCTTTTTAATTTCGTCCTGATTTCTTCTACTCTCGAGATGAATTCTTCGCCGAAAATAAACACCCTGGCTTCCGCAATTTCGGTGCAATATAAAATATCCTTGCTGTCGAATCTGAAATTAAGCGGAACCGCCCAGGCGCCCGTCCGAATAATACCGAAATAAACAACCAGCCAATCGATGGAGTTGGTCATCAGGTGAATGACTTTATCGCCTTTCCCTATTCCGATACCTGAGAGGGCATTGGCAATCTTATTAGACCTGTTGTCGAACTCTCGCCATGTGATTTCTTTTCTAAAGCTTATACTCGGTTTTAATTCGACCAGAGCTATATCATCCGGATACAATCGGGCATTTTTCGCAAGCATATCCGATATTGTCATTATTTATAAAGCCTCCGAAGATGAGATTAATATGATGCCATGCCGGGTAAAAAGGTGGCGATTTTCGGGAAAGCCAACAGCAAGGCTACACAAATAATTATGGCAATTAAAAACGGGAATACGCCTTTAAATATCGTCTCCAGCGATATTCCCCTTGTAATCCCCTTGATTACATATACATTGATGCCTACCGGCGGGGTAATAACACCCATTTCGGTAACCAGCACGATGATAACGCCGAACCATATCGGGTCGAAACCCAGGGCTAATACCAGTGGATAAATAATCGGAATAGTGAGCGTTATCATAGCCAGCGAATCCATAAACAAACCGCCGATAAGATACATCAGTATAATCATTGCCATAACCGCAACGTCGGGCAAACCGAGACCGGATATCCAGCCGGATAGCATATTGGGAATTGTGGTAACTGCTATAAAATGCCCTAGCACCACTGCACCGGTAACGATTATCATGATTTCACAGGTTACTTTTACCGTTTCTATGATGGCATCTTTCAATGCCTTCCATGTCAAGTTGCGTCTTACAAGCCCGATTAACAGAGCGCCTGCCGCGCCGACAGCCCCAGCCTGAACAGGACTGAACCATCCAGCGAAAAGACCGCCCATCACCAGCATAAAGAGCAGCAGCATTTCGGTCACGCCCGTCAATCCCACAATCTTTTGTTTGAGAGTAGAGGGTTGCCCTACGGGAGCCAGAGCCGGATTACGCTTGCACATTACAGCCACTACGATGATAAATAAAGTTGATAAAAGTATTCCGGGCAGTATGCCGGCCAGGAACAAGCTGCCGATGGATTGCTGTGTGAGTATACCGTAAACAATAAATATGGTACTTGGCGGAATGAGGATACCCAGGCTTCCGGCGGAAGCTACGCTGCCGGTTGCCAGTGTATCGGCATATCCGTATTTTTTCATTTCCGGCAATGCCACTTTCCCCATGGCAGCGGCAGTGGCGCTGGTCGAACCGCAGATAGCAGCAAATCCGGCGCACGCCAATATAGTCGCCATTGCCAACCCGCCGCGCACGTTTCCAAGTAAAGTATGACTGGCTGAATACAACCGGCTACTGATTCCGGAAGCAAAAGCAATCGAACCCATTAACAGAAACATCGGGATAACCGTCAGCGAATAAGATGAGAGATTCGTGAAAACATCGCGTGCCAGCAAACCGAGACCGGCAGTCGGGCTGACGAGATAGCTGAATCCGGCAAATCCGACAAATGCCATAGCAAAACCGACGGGCATTCCCAGTATAAACAATACAATCAGGATTACTATTCCTACGATACCGGCAACTACAGGATCCATCTATTTATTTGCAACTTTCATAATATATTTCATCATTTCTATCAGCAATATGAAGCATACAGGCACACAACAAAAGGCAATGGAATAGACAAAAGGATAAAAAGGTATCCGCGATGTCATGGAGACCTCGCCACTTTGTTGCAGGCTGATTCCGTATTTGACACTCTGCCATGCCAGCAGAGCAAAAAGAATAAAGCCAAGAAGAGAAGTAAAAACGCCGCAGGCAGCCCTGATGCGCTTCGGTAAACGCATAACAAAAAATTCCACCTGGATATTGCCGTGTTGAGACTGGGTATATGCCATGCCGAAAGCTGTAATTATTATCCCCAGAAAGGCAACTATTTCAATTGCACCCGGAATAGGCGACTTAAAAATCTTGATGCCGATGATATCGGCCACGGTGAGAGACAGCATGGAAATCACACCGGCTCCGCCTACCCAGACTATCCATTTGCTGACTAATTTAGCCCATTTTTCGAGTTTTTCTATAATAGCCATAATAAAAAACGAAAACCTTCCTGCCCGTTTTTAAAATTATAGAATACGGGCAGGAATGCTGATTCACCAGCTTTTTTTATTTTATGATGTCGTTAAGGGTAAAACCTCTGATTCGACCCAGGCGACGCTTTCTTCCATCGAAGGCGTTCTATCGCTCCAGTATTCAACCCTGTCGAGTAAATACTGCTCATATTCATTCCCTGATAAACCGCTTGTATTCAGTGTATTTACATGACTATCGACAAGCGGAGAAACAGCCGCCAGCCATTTAGACATTTCGTCGTCTTCGACTTCAATGACCTCTCTGCCGCCAGCGAGACTAAGGAAATAATCGATAGCTACTTTATCGTAATAATCCCATACCTTGCCATGTTTTTCTATCCATTCCTCGCTGACTTCGGTAAATACTTCCTGCACATCCTTAGGCATGCTGTTCCATTTGTTTTTATTGATTACAACATACATATCTGTCGTGTAACCCAGTTTATAACAGTTGGTTACATATTTGGTAACCTCGGCATGATTCCAGCCTTTCAGTGTTTCTCTGGGCGTAAAACTGCCGTTGACGACTCCTTTCGAAAGGAGTTCATAGGTTTCACCCTGAGAGGCGCCATATGCCTGGGCGCCGAGAGCCTGCACGATTTTGGCTCCCACACCGGTAGCCCTGATTACCAATCCGCTGAAGTCTTCCATTTTGTTCACTGCCTTGTCTTTGGTGATGATAACACCGGGGCCGTGAGCATGGAAATAAAGCGGATGCGTTTCATCCATTTCTGCCGGTTTAAATTCGTTATAATAGTCATTGGCAACCTTTGTTGCCACCCATCCGTTGGGATATTTGTGTGGTAAATCCACCAGTTCGTTAACCGGGAAACGCCCGACAGTATAAGCAAAACATGACATTCCGATATCGGAAAGACCGTTGACTACACCGTCGTATACTCCCGCCGCTGGGGTCAGGTTACCTCCCGGGAAATACTCGATTTTCACCTGACCGTCGGTACGCCTTTGGATTTCGTTAATCCATTCCTTCGCCAGTATAGAATTGAGATGAGTGGGGGGGAAGAAATTGCTGTATGTAAGATTGATTACGTCCCCAGAATTGCTGCAACTGCTTCCGAAGAGGGACATGGCGCCTCCAAAAGCAGAAAAACCGGCAGCACCAACAATTAATGCCCCGGTTCCTTTCAAAAAATCCTTGCGTGTAATGGCGTTCTTTTCGTTTTCTCTGTTAATCATTTGTAGCCACCTTCCGGGAAAGACATGAAGATGATGTTGTAGAAGATTTCCGTTCGAAAATGATAATTGTTCATTTCCATTTCATCGAGCCTCCTTTTTTATTTTTACGTTTATAAAAACGTTTCCAGTATCATACCACCTGGAGACGGGCTTGTCTACATATTGATATGCAATTTTATAATATTTGTCTTACACAAGTATATTATAAATGACTACAGCAATCATTTAGCGGCTGAACCGTAAAACGCAGCATTCATTACCGGCACAAATTTGCCCGTCCAGCTTAAAAACGATATCTGCGCCGAATTCCTTTGCCCAAACCTCATACTCGTTTTTACATACCAGCGAACCGATTTTATTGGAAAGATGTTCCCTCTGTGATTTGATCATTAAGTTATGCCAGGAGCAATTGCTGATTATAATAGAAAACTGAGTAAAATCCGCACCTTCTTCGACACGAAACGAAAAATCTTCGAGTGCTAGTTTTGTTGTCAGGCATTCCAGCAAATCCCTTAACCGGTTACCGGAATCCGCAAGGGGTTTGAGCATGCGCGCCTGAATTTTAGGCATTGTTTCCCAGACCTTTGCATCGATTTGAAGAGCCGTATCGAAATCGAATTTTTCTTCGGTTTTCATAAACCACAAACCGTCTGCGGACGTGTAGCTCTTTTTAAAATATTCGATTATTTGCTTATCTGTTAAATTCAACATACTAAAGCCTGTTTTGGTCATCGTGACCAGCATTATAACTCAAATATCAATCAGTGACAAAAAAACGGAAGTAACAAATGTTTGATATCGTATCAACATAATTTAATAAAATTATCGGGACAAATGTGATAAAAGGTATTGAAAACACGCTTTCGTAATACTACAGTATATATAAATACTACACTGGAGGATGATAATTAAGGAACCTCTGAATAAGCTATTGATGCTGGATATTTGAAAGAGCATAGCCC
>CAYNQR010000002.1:0-163859 GCA_964399425.1 uncultured Dehalococcoidales bacterium
CCACCATTTTCCATTCTTCCTTGGTATAGGCGTTATCCAGGAAAACATCTATTTCCGGCAGCACGTTAAAGGCTATTTGATGCGGATAGACATGGGGTACGACCGTCTGCCCGTTCAATATCTGTTTTGTCTGGGTTGTCAACTCATCTATGGCAGCAATTCCCGTCCCCGATACCGATTGATAGGTGCTGGCGATGATGCGCTTTATGGGGTTTACCCGGTGCAGCGGATATAACGCTACCAGCATCTGTATGGTCGAACAGTTCGGATTGGCGATAATCCCCTTGTGCTTTCTGATATCTTCAACATTTATTTCGGGTACCACCAGCGGCACCTTGGGGTCCATTCTCCATGCCGAGCTGTTATCCACCACGACTGCTCCCGCTTGGGCGGCAATCGGCGCAAAGTAGCGGCTGATTTCAGCGCCGGCCGAAAACAGGGCGATGTCTATTCCCTTAAAAGACTCGGGCGTGGTTTCCCTGACCTCGATTTCCTGGTGGTTGAAAAACAGTTTTTTCCCCGCCGAGCGGTCGGATGCCAGTAAATCGATGGATTCCATCGGGAAATTGCGCTGTTCCAGTACTTTTATGAACTCCTGCCCGACCATGCCTGTTGCGCCGACAATCGCTACTCTGTAACCTTTCATTAGACCTCCTACAATCCCAGCAGGGTATCCAGCCCGAAGACCAATCCCTTGCGGTTTATTACTTCCTTAATCGCCAATAGTACTCCCGGCATATAGCATTCCCTGCTGGTGGTGTCGTGTATTATGCTCAGGGTTTGTCCCGCCGCACCGAATCTGACTTCCTGTCTTGCCAGTATTCCCGGCAAACGTACGCTATGAATAGGTACGCCGTTTACCATCTTGCCGCGGCTTTCGGGGTCTTTTTGTTCCGGCATATAGCCTGCCGGTTTCCCGTTTCTGCCTTCGGCGATTGCCATAGCTGTCTTTATGGAAGTCCCCGAGGGGGCATCTACTTTAAGATGATGATGCAGCTCTATAATTTCCACATAATCGAAATACTTTGCCGCAATCTTGGACAGGTAGGTCATAATTACAGCCCCCAGCGCGAAGTTGGGCGCTAAAACCACACCCACACCCTGTTCCTTAGCCAGATTGTCAATCTGGCTCATTTCATCCTGTTTAAGTCCGGTGGTTCCGATGACCAGATTGACCTTGTGTTTCAGAGCAAGCATAGCCGCCTGAAAAGAAACGGAAGCGACGGTAAAATCCACCATAACATCGGGACGGCAATCGATGAGAATCTGCTCCAGATTCGATGAAAACGGTACTTTTCCCGAGCCGTCGGGGAGCGCCAGAAATTCAGAGGGAACCCTGGCTTCAATTGCTCCCACAAGCTGTGTATCGGGGTCAAGGCAGACCGCCTTGACCACTTCCTGGCCCACTCTGCCGGAAGCGCCATTTACTGCTACGCGTATCGGTGCCATATCACACCTCCTTTAATACTAGAAACGGCGTTTATTCTGAGGAGGGTTTGAGCGGCGCGGCGGGTGACTGAAATTGTCTCTTCTTCTTGGTTGTCTGTCTTCCGCTGTATCCGATGAATTGGAGAAAGCAGCCCTTCTGGACAGATTCACCCTGCCTTGATTATCGATTTCAGTCACTTTGACGGTTATTTCATCGCCGATTTTGACCACATCCTCGACTTTATCAACGCGGTAATCAGCGAGTTCGCTGATATGAACCATACCTTCCTTGCCCGGGAGCACTTCTACAAAAGCGCCGAAATTCATAATGCGGGTTACTTTTCCTGTATATATTACGCCGACCTCGACATCTCTTATCAGGGCGTCTATCATATCCATCGCCTTTCTGGCGGACGCTTCGTCTGCCGAACCGATGATAGCGATGCCTTCGTTATTGATATCGACGGTGGCTTTGCTTTCCTCTACGATAGCGCGTATCGTTTTGCCTCCCGGCCCGATGACCGTTCCGATCTTATCGGATGGGATGGCAATTTTGTACATGCGCGGCGCGTACGGGCTGAGCTCCGCTTTGCTCTCGCTGATGGTCTGCAGCATTTTGTCGAGGATGAACATGCGGGCTTCACGAGCCTGCCCCAGTGCATCGATTAAAATATCGGCGCTGATGCCTTTAGGCTTGATATCAAGTTGTACGGCAGTGATACCTTCCTCGGTGCCGGCAATCTTGAAATCCATATCGCCGTAATTATCTTCGATGCCTTCGATATCCGTCAGCAGGGCGTATTCATCGCCTTCCCCGGTGACCAGACCGATGGAAATACCGGCGACGGGGGCTTTGATTTTGATGCCGGCATCCATTAACGACATAGTCGATGCGCAGCAGCTTGCCATTGAGGTGCTTCCGTTGGAGCTTAAGGCTTCCGATACCAATCTTAAAGTATACGGGAAGTCTTCACCCGCCGGTACTACCGGCAACAGAGCACGCTCTGCCAGAGCGCCGTGACCGTATTCGCGTCTGCCGGTAACCCCGGAACGCTTGGCTTCGCCGGTTGAGAAAGGCGGGAAATTGTAGTGATGAATATATCTCTTGGATTCGTCGAATCCCAATCCGTCTATTTGCTGTTCTTTCTTGATCGGTCCCAGCGTGGTGACGGTTAAAATTTGTGTTTCGCCGCGTGAGAATAATGCCGAACCGTGAACACGGGGAAGCAATCCTACTTCGCAGCTTAACGGGCGGATTTCTTTTAACTGTCGTCCGCTGACACGCTCTCCCTTTTTAAGGATGTTCCCGCGAATGAGTTTCCTGACTTCCTTGTCGAAGGCTTCCAGTAAATCGAACTCGGAATGGTTTTCCTTCAATGCGGCAACCAGTTCTGCTTTCAGTGTATCGATTGAACCGATTCTTTCCGCCTTGGTGGGCAGAGTGAAAGCCTGATTCAACCTGTCGCCGATAAAAGCAGCAACCGCTTCTTTGGTCTCGGCGCTGATTTCAATAACCGGCGCTTCCTCTTTCGGTTTACCCAGAGCCTGCGCCATTTCTTCCTGCAGGGCGATGATTTCCTGATTGGCTTCGTGCCCCAGCCTCATCGCCTCGGCGAAGATGTCTTCGGAAATTTCGTTGGCTCCCGCTTCCATCATAACGACAGCTTTTTTAGTGCTGGCGATGACCAAATCTAATTTACTGGTTTGCAGTTCGACCAGTGTCGGATTTACGACCAGCTTGTCGTCGATATAACCGACATGCACGATACCAACCGGCCCTTCGAAGGGGACGGAAGATAAACTTAACGCCGCCGAGCATCCGATAACCGATAATATGCTCTGGTCGTTTTCCTTATCTACGGCTAAGACGGTAGAAATAAGCTGAATTTCACGGCGCCATGCCTTTGGTAACAACGGTCGCAGCGGTCGGTCGGTCAACCTGTCGGTTAAAATGGCCTCTTCGCTGGGGCGTCCCTCACGGCGCAGAAAACCGCCGGGGATTTTACCGGCAGCGTACATTCTTTCTTCGTAATCGACGGTCAGCGGAAGAAAGTCCGTGCCTTCTCTTGCCTTGGGGGCAACACAGACGGTCGATAAAACAACAGTATCTCCGTAACGAACGGTAACCGCAGCTTCCGCCTGCCAGGCCAGTTTGCCTGTTTCCAAAGTGAGTTTTCTGCCGCAAATAATGCGCTCAAATGATTGAGATGTAGTCAATGGCTTCTCCTTATTTGCTTTACAAGAACTTACTTAAGGACTTATTTGCGTAAGCCGAGTCGTTCAATAAGGCTCTTATAGCGGGTTACATCTTCCTTGTTGAGATAGGCGAGTAAACGTCTTCTCTGTCCGATAAGAGTGAGCAGACTGCGCTTGGTATGATTGTCATGTGTATTAGCTGTCATATGACGGGTTAACTGCTTGATTCTGGCAGTTAAAACAGCTATCTGCACTTCTGCCGAGCCGGTATCGCCTTCATGAAGCTTGAACTCATTGATGATATTTGCCTTTGTCTGGCTGTCCAAATCTTAACTCCTGTATTGCATAAATTACGGACAATTATAACATAACGAAATATGAGTGTAAAACAAAAAGGGGTGGTGTTTTTAATATATTATTGCAGACAATAGCCAGACTGAATCATAAGGCAATAACCAACCAGTCAGAAGTCCAGGTTTGTTTCATCGGGACGAATAATAAAAAATCCCCTCCCGGATACACCGGAAGGGGATTCGATTATCTCTTAGCTTGCTTTAATATCAGTCGGCTTTTCCGCTTCCCATCTTCGCTTTTCTTCTCTGCCGCCTGACATACCATATAATCAAACCGATAACAATCCATACCGGGCTGAAGATAGCAATGCCGATAAGTATTGATATCAGCACGCGACCGAAAGCCAGGAAAGCACCCCAGGCGCTGCTGACTATGCCGCCGAATGTCCATCCGCCCTGGGTTATAGTTACGTAGTCGTTGCGTGTCTGGGTTGCCGTGTTGCCGCGGTCGTCGGTTACCGTAAGGCTGATTGTATAGCTTCCCGCTTTTTCGTATTTGTGTAGCGGATTGGCATTTGTACTGGTTTTGCCATCGCCGAAATCCCACAAGTAGCTGTATGGCGCAAATCCGCCGACAACATCCGGAATATACTGTATATCATCACCCGTTTCGGCATTGACCCTGCCGGCTGTGAACTTGACCTCCAGCTTTGCCTGTTCCAGGTTAACCGAAATAAGGGAAGTGGCAGAAGTCTGTTCGAGATACTGCATCTGGCCTTTGATTTGTTCTATCTGTTCTCCGATATAGGTCAATTGCATCTGTATTGCCAGTATATCTTCGATTTTTTCCGCTTTAGCCATGATAGACAGAAGCTGCTCGCGGGTGGTTTCCAGGTTCGACAGCCTGGATGTGAGGTCTACATACCGTTCGGTAACATCCTGTGCGGACGTGCTCTGGGCGGCAACCTCGACTGCCAGCTGCGCTATGGTGTTCATGGCATTGCTGAAATACTCGGCAGGTATGCGTATGCTGATATAACCGTAGATACGCTCTCCGCTTTTCCAGTTATTGGAGTTTACGACATAACCCTGATAGCTTTGCGCGATTCGACTGATTTCATCGAGGGTATCGGGGATGTCCTGCACTATCAACGTCATATTCCCGTTGTTTACTATCATGCGGTCTATGGATGTTGTGGTAATCGCGCCGCTGCCGCCCTTGGAATCTTCGCCCTGTGTATTGGTGGTGGTAACGCCGGGATAATAAGCAGGGATTGTGGTCGTAACAGTAAAATAATCTTTGTTCTGACTGTCTCCTGTCTGCTGTTCTGCGCTGCCGGCGCACGAAAAAACGGTAAGAATAAGGAAGAAAGACAATAATAAGACGAATACCTTTTTCATTTGATACCCTCCCTTTAACCGCGAGAATGTTTGATATCCCTCTTGGGATATCAGTATATACTTTATAACGTATGTGTCAATAGAAAGATACTGTAATTTAAAAAAGAAATAAAAAATCCCCTTCCGAATTTATCGGAAGGGGATTCGAATACTCTAAATACGGTTTAATATCAGTTGGTTTTTCTGCCCTCGATGCCTTTGGCGGTCTCGTAATTGGCTTTGGCTTTCTCGTGCGGTCTCAGCGAGCGGGTAGCCTTGCCGGCCTGCCACATCTCGGAATTACCCATTTCGGATAGTTCCTTGCCGAGCTGCTGCTTGTAATCGGGGCCGCCGCAGGCGCTGATGACGCGTGCCGTTTCCGAGCCGTTGGCTACCTTTTCGTAAAGCTCTTTAAAGACAGGCATGACTGCTGCCTTGAACTTGGGTTTCCAGTCCAGCGCGCCTCTCTGAGCGGTGGCGGAGCAGTTGGCATACATCCAGTCCATACCGTTTTCGGATACCAGGCGGATGAGGCTCTCGGTCAGCTCTTCGACGGTTTCGTTGAAGGCTTCGCTGGGGGAATGTCCGTGCGCTCTTAAAGTATCATACTGGGCTTCCATGATGCCGGCTAACGCCCCCATCAAAACACCTCGCTCGCCGACCAGGTCGCTGTAAACCTCATTTTCGAAGGTGGTCGGGAAGAGATAACCGGCGCCGATGCCGATACCGATAGCCAGTGTTCGCTCTTTAGCCCTTCCGGTATAATCCTGGAAGACGGCGAAGCTGGCATTGATGCCTTCACCCGAAAGGAAGTTGCGGCGCAGCGAAGTGCCCGAACCCTTGGGAGCTACCATAATCACATCGACATCCTTGGGAGGAATGATGCCGGTCTGCTCCTTGTAAACAATGGAAAAGCCATGCGAGAAATAAACCGCCTTGCCCGGCGTCAGGTGTTTTTTAATGGTCGGCCAGACATGTTTGTGCGCCGCATCGGCTACCAGAACCTCGATGATGGTGCCTTTTTGGCAGGCTTCCTCGATTTCGAACAGGTCGACACCCGGTTTCCAGCCGTCTTTGACAGCCCTGTCCCAGTCTTCCGGGAATTGCTTCGATTGTCCGATGATAACCTTGAAACCGTTATCCTTTAAATTCAACGATTGTCCCGGGCTCTGTATGCCATAGCCGAGAATGGCGATGGTCTCGTCTTTCAATACTTCGCGGGCTTTTTCAATCGGGAATTCACTTCGCTTTACTACCTCTTCATCAGTTCCGCCAAAATTAATAATTGCCATTTTCCTCTGTCTCCTTATCCTTAAAATAAATGCAAAATTGCTAGATAATTATAGAATCGGCTGGAGAGCTATGTCAATTTGCGGGGGATTTATCAGTTGTCTTTATTCGATGTTGATTAAGCTTATTTAAACAGACGGCTTTTCATAACGCCGGATTACATCCTGAACATCAGGGTCATAGATATAGCGTGACAGCAGGTCTCCCATTCTCGATATCCCGGGAATCCCTCTCATTCCCTGTTCGAGGATGTCATAGACCATTATCGGCATAAAAGACCATACCGGTTTCTCCAGGTTTTTCCAGTAGAAGGTACGGTCTGCAAGCGCAGAATCGGATATTATATATCTTTTTCTCTTGCTGTGTTTCGGATGTTTCGGGTCGCACCATTCGGCGGGAGTGGTAACAATCAGTCCGGCGCAGACGAACGGGCGCACTTCATAGATGGAACAGGCGTCATCCTGTAAAAAGGGGCAGGGGATATTCTGACTGGCGTAGGCCGCCAGGTCGCCGATACTTTTGCTTTTATCGCCTGCTGCCGGTTTTCTGAAGAGGTCGCCGGTCTCTTTTACTCTTTCCCTCCAGACAGGGTAGGTTTCCAGAAAGCGTTGCAGTTTCCCCCCGTTCTGATACAGGTAGTAGACAATCGCTTCGGCTTCCTGAACGGATGCTCCGATAAAGAGGCTGCAACAGCGGCTGCAACCCTTGAAGCAGCTCGGCGTTTCGGAGTTTGACGAAACGGTTTCTTCCTGCTGCCGGTAAAGGTCATTGAAGAACTCCTGTTTCTTCTGTATAAATCTGGCGCAGTATTCTTTTCTTAAGTTGCCGACAAGTCCCAGATAGGCGATTTCCCTGTTGAGTTCGAAAGAGTTCATTTCTTGATAAATATCCTTCGGATTGCGATTCTGCTTTACTTATAGTTTACATTATCTTATCGATAAGCATTTTATCAATCTTTGCCCGAATCCGCAATCAGGTTTCTGATTTGCGTAGTAATAGAGCGATTTGCTTAATCATATTGGAATTACGGGATCTGTCCTTCATGATTGCTATTGAGAAATAATCATCGCCGCTATGGATTCGACAAGCTCACCACGAGCGGATTTTTTCTTATCGCAATAATGCGAGGTGTGGATTGAAGTTTATATCGTCTTGACTTAGGTCATCGGATAACCTATATTGGGAGAAATAGGGATAAAGCTGTTAAGAGCGCTGTATGAATGTCGGGGTATGTAAATTAAAGCTTAAACTGGCTGAGGGCATGTCGTTAAAGGGCAAACGGCAGGTGATTAAGCCGATTATTGCACTGATTAAAAACAAGTACAACGTCTCCATTGCCGAGGTGGAAGATAACGACCTCTGGCAGATAGCCACTTTGGGAATCTGTTTTATCAGCAACGACTCGAAATATAGCGATGAAGTCATTTCAAGTATCATTAACTTTATCAACAGCGGGCGATTCGAAGTCGAAATTATCGAACAGGAAATCGAAATCATACCTTTCTAACTATGGACACTGCTTCTTTTATTAAATACATTACGGGGCAATCCGGCTACAACGGTCAGATTGCGCATCTGGAAAACATTCCGCCGCGTAAAGCTGTGTATGCGGAAACGAAAAAACCATTGAATCCCGATGTCGAGGCAGTGCTCAGAAAGAAACGCATCTATCCGCTCTATCTGCACCAGGCGCAGGCAATCGATATCGCCAGAAGCGGGAAAAATGTGATGATTGCCACCTCGAGCGCCAGCGGCAAGAGCCTGTGCTACAACATTCCTGTTATCGAAGAAATTATTTCTAATCCTGCCAGCCGCGCCCTCTATCTCTTTCCGACCAAGGCGCTGGCGCAGGACCAGCTCGGAAAATTGCATTATATGTTCGCTCCTCAGTTTATAGGCAGGGAACAGGCGGTCACTTTCGACGGGGATACTCCTCAAACGGAGAGGGGTGAAATCAAAAAGCAGGCCAGAATCGTTTTAACCAATCCGGATATGCTGCATGTCGGCATTCTCCCCAACCACGACGACTGGGTAAAGTTTTTGCACAATCTTAAATATGTTGTCATAGATGAAGCGCACAGCTATCGCGGTGTATTCGGTTCGCATGTAGCGCTTGTCATGCGGCGGTTGAGACGGATTTGCAGTAAATACGATGCCAATCCGCAATTCATCTGCTGTTCGGCAACTATAGACAACCCCTGCGAACACGCTGAGAAGCTGGTAGGGTTGCCTTTCGAGGTGGTTAGCGAGGATGGCTCGCCGCACGGGGCCAAGGATTTCGTTTTCTGGAATCCGCCGGTTACCGATGTGGTAAGGGGAACCAGGCACAGCAGCAACAGCGAAGCTACCAATCTCTTTATCGAACTGGTGCGGCATAATATCCGCACGCTGGCTTTTGCCAGGACGCGCCGGTTGACTGAATTAATCTATAAATATTCCCAGCAGAAGCTGGAGGAATTAAGTCCGCTGCATGCCAAGAGAATCAAGCCCTACCGCGCCGGCTACCTGGCGGAGCAAAGGCGCAAAATCGAGCAGGAATTACTGAACGGGCAGCTTATGGGGGCGGTGGCGACCAATGCATTGGAGCTGGGAATCGATATCGGCGACCTGGATGCGACGGTGCTTACCGGTTACCCTGGCACCATTGCCAGCGCCTGGCAGCAGGCCGGCAGGAGCGGGCGGGGCGGGGAAAGGTCGCTCAGTTTCTTAGTAGCCATGGATAATCCGCTCGACCAGTATTTTATGATAAATCCCGATACATTTTTTAAGAAGAGCTTTGAGAATGCACTCATCAATCCGCAAAATCCCTATATCTTAAACGAGCATCTTTTGTGCGCCGCTTGGGAGTTACCGTTGGGACAGGGCGATAAACAGTACTTCGGCATCGATTTTACCGGCGGTCTTTCGCAACTGGAAAATGAGGGTTTAATCAGGCAGAGACATAGCCGCTGGTACCCGTCGCCATCTGTTAACTATCCCTCGCAGGAAGTAAACATCCGTTCCGCTTCCGCGGATAGCTTTGCGCTTATCGATACCTCTACTAATTTATTACTGGAAACCGTAGAAGCCGGTTTCGCCATAATGCAGGTGCACCCGGGCGCCATCTATCTGCACCAGGGAGACGCCTATCTGGTAACCTCACTGGATATGAAAGCGCGCATCGCCAGATGCGAGCCGTCCAAGACCAATTACTATACGGTAACGAAAGAATTAACAGATTTAACAGTCTTGAAAAAGCTGAAGGAAAAACAATGCGGCAAGACACAGGTTTGCCTCGGGGAAGTAGAGGTGATAACTGTGGTAACCGGTTTTAAGAGGAAGGCGCAGTACACCGAAGAGACACTGGGAGAAGAGCCGCTCGACTTGCCGCCGCAACGACTGCGCACCGTGTCGCTCTGGTTTGACATAACTGATGCCGAATTAAAATCACTTGAGAAAGCCGGTCTCGATACAGCCGGCGGATTGCATGCCGTAGAGCACGCGGCAATCGGCATTCTGCCGCTCTTTGCCATGTGCGACCGCAACGATATCGGCGGAGTTTCCACAGTTTACCATTCTGATACCGGCAGAGCGCAGGTTTTTATTTATGATGCTTATCCGGGCGGGGTGGGTATTTCTGAGAAAGGATTCGACCTGATTGCCGGGTTGTGGCAGGCTACACTGGATGCTGTTGCCGCCTGTCCATGCGAGGAAGGATGCCCGAGTTGCATTCAATCCCCCAAGTGCGGCAATAATAATAATCCGCTCGATAAAGCGGCGGCTCTGCATATTCTGAAAGATTTGCTATAATAATTATGAATCGGATGACCTTAACGGAGGGTGAATGATAAAGATCGGTGTTGACCCGGTAATATTTTCCATAGGTCCTTTCCACCCCGGCTGGTATGGATTGGCTGTTTCACTGGGAATAATGTTTGTCGTGTTCTGGGCGGCATATGAGATAAAGAAGGGCGCCCGCATAACCTACGACAATTTACTGATGGCAGCGATTGTCGGCATACCTACAGGTATAATCTTTGCCCGGCTGGTGCATGTAATCGACCAGTGGGAATACTACAGTCAGAATCTTAGCAGGATTATCGGTGGAGAAGGGCTATCCATTTACGGTGGCGTCCTCGGAGCTCTGCTGGGAATCTGGATTTACAGCAGGTTCAGCAAGATTAATTTCGGGCATTTACTGGATATTGTTGTTCCCGGTGTTGCCGTGGGGCAGGCTATCGGCAGGGTGGGGTGTACCTTGAACGGGTGTTGTTATGGAGATAATACCACCGTTCCCTGGGGAATCGAATATACCAATCCCAACAGCTACGGTTATGGCGCCGGTGTGGTGCACCCGACGCAGGTATATGAAGTAATATTTATGCTGGCTTTATTTGGAATACTCTATAAGCTGCGCGGCAGGTTGAAGCCGGACGGCTCCCTGGCAATGGTTTATTTTGCCTGCTATGCCGTATGGCGCTTTTTCATCGATTTTGTACGGGAGGGAACGCCTTTCCTGTTCGGTTTGCACCAGGCGCAGGTCATTGCTATAGTTATATTGATAGCCATCATCGCTCTGGCGATTAAAAATAAAGTTAGATTTATAAAGAAAACAGATATGGTTGAAAAGGAAGAAGGAGAAGTTGGAAACTGATAACAAGGAAGAAGAAATGGTATTCGAGGTTCTGATCGAAATACCGAAAGGCAGCCGTAACAAATATGAATTCGATAAGAAAAGACGGCTGATAAAACTGGACCGCATGTTATTTTCGTCGGTGCATTATCCCAGCGACTACGGTTATTTTCCGGAAACGCTGGCGCTTGACGGCGACCCGCTGGATGCGCTGGTGCTGGTGGGAGAGCCGACATTTCCCGGTTGTCTGGTCGATGTAAAACCGATCGGTTTGTTCAAGATGCGCGATGAAAAAGGTCCCGACGAAAAAATCCTTTGCGTGCCGGTAGCCGACCCGATGTGGAATTACCTGCAAACACTGGACGATGTGCCTCCGCATCTGCTGATAGAAATCGAGCATTTCTTTACCATTTACAAGGATTTGGAGAAGAAAAAAACGGGGGTGGAAGGCTGGAACAAGGATTTAACCGAGACGCTGAGAATTATAAAAGAGGCGCAGGAACGCTATAAGCAGTCTAACCCCGTATAGTTTTAGTGACCTATATGTAAATCGGCAGAAAGCCAGTCTATATGGGCTGGCTTTTATTTTCAATAACCTGTGGGAGGAATTTTTGGAGCCTGTAAAGTAATCTCCCAATAAAATAAACAACAAAGATTTCTTAACGATTTTTTATAAACTGATTCCGCGGCTGAAAGGTCGCCGGATATTGGTGTTTATTTAAACATTTATATTAACAGGAGTTTACTTTGAAATATATAAGAACAGCTAAATACGATAAACAGTTCCTTTTTGACAATATGATGGGACCGAACGCCATGAAAATCGTCGAAGAATTGACGGCAGGTCTCACTCTAAAACCCGGTATGAGAGTCCTCGATTTGGGGTGCGGCAAGGGTCTGACCTCCATCTTTCTGGCAAAAGAATACGGTGTACAGGTATTTGCGCACGATTTGTGGGTCGGCGCCACCGAAAACCACCGGAGGTTCAAATCATTCAATCTGGATAATCTTATTATTCCGATTCACGGAGATGCGCTCGATATGCCTTATGCCGATGAATACTTCGATGCTGTAATCAGCGTGGATGCCTACGAGTACTTCGGCGAGAACGAAAGCTATATGGATGAAAAACTGGCTCCGCTGGTAAAGAAAGACGGCATTATTGCCATAGCCATTCCGGGGGTTAAGAATGAATTGCAGGGCGCTCTGCCGGTCGAAATGACGTATTCGTGGACGGCAGAGGATTTAGAAACCTTTCATTCGTGCGGATGGTGGAGAGAACTACTGGGCAAATCGCAGAAAATCGAAATCGAATCCGTCAGCGAAATGCAGAATCTTGATGAATTATGGAACGACTGGCTGGCATGCGATAATGAATATGCCATAAGAGACCGCCCGTCCATGGAAGCGGGAGCCGGCAAATACATGAACTTCGTTGCCATAATTGCCCGAAAGAAGTAATTTGCTTTTACCCGTCAATTATCGGTTATAGAAATGAGAAGCCAGCCTTAACAGGCTGGCTTCCGTTTTAATCGCAGCAATTTTCTTTCTGCGGGCAGATATTGCAGTTCTCGGTTTCATCCGAGCCGACCTGAACGGTGGATTCGATGATATGATATTTATCGCGAAGATAGCAGTTTATCCCGGAAACAAGTTCTTCATACCTGTCGCAGGGCAGAGAATCCACCGGTTTTATATGGGCGGAGAATACCAGCATGTCGGCGGTAACCGTCCACAGGTGCAGGTGATAAACCGCTGCTATTTGCGGGAACTGCCTCTTTAAATCGTTGCCGAGCATATGCGTGTCCAGTCCCTTAGGCGCTACCTGAAGCAGTATTCTACCGGAATCTCTCAATACTCCCCATGCCCAGAAAATAATAACGGCACATATCATCAAGCTTACCAGCGCGTCGATTATGTACCAATCGGTAAAGTAGATTACAACGGCGGCTATGATTACACCTACCGAAGATGCCGCATCTGCAACCATATGATAGAAGACGCTTTTTACATTCAAATCCTTTTTATCGCTGCCGTGAAGAATATAAATGCTGACTAGATTAACTATCAAGCCGATGACAGCAATAACCAGCATCTGCATTCCCGAAACTTCGGTCGGATTGATGATTCGATTTACGGCTTCGTAGATTATTACTCCGGCTACCGCCAGTAGAAATAGTCCGTTGATGAATGCCGCCAGTATCTCTGTGCGGAATAAGCCGAACGTCCGGTGGTGGCAGGGCGGTCTTTTTACAGCGATGAAGATGGCTGCCAGGGCGATGCCGATGGCAAAACAATGGGTGAACATGTGTCCGGCATCGCTGATTAAGGCTACGCTGTTGCTGATATACCCTCCGATGAATTCGATTATCATGGCAATGAAGGTAATCATCAGCGAAAGGGAGAGCTTTTTCTTCTCTACCGAGCGGTATTCGCTTAGGTGCGCATGCGAATGTTCTGCTTCATCGTGTTTATGAGTCAATGCGGATTCCTCCGATATAGAAATTTAGGTAAGCCTAAGAAATGAAAATTATATGCCGATTACCGGGAAGTGTCAAATCGGGAATATCGGGGTAATTAAAAAGGAGCGGGGTTCCCCGCTCCTTTTCGTCTCTCTCTTTAAAATAGAATTAAAGCCTGTCCTGCAGATTCTTGCGCTTGACGACACGTTTCCAGCTTCCCCCCTTGGCTTTCATTTCCTTGATTCTGGGGATATAGCTTAAGAAAGGAACCAGTATCAACAAAGCCGTATAGAGTATATAATCGGGGCGGTCGTATACCAGCCATGCTACGAAGGGGAAACTCGCCATGCCGATACCGTAACTGAGGGTGGGGAATTTGGTAATAAGCAGCATGAGCAGGAAGACGGCAAATCCGATAGGGATACCCCAGGGAATGAAATAGATAATGGCGCCGATGGCGGTGGCTCCGCCCTTACCGCCTTTGAATTTCAGCCAGACCGGATAATTATGCCCCAGAACTACGATAAAACCGCAGATGAACATATAGAGGTTGGGAATATTCAGCACAAGGTCGGCTAATGCTACAGCGGCGACGCCTTTGAGCACATCCGCAGCCAATACCATAATACCGACGCCTTTACCGAGGTTGTAAAATGAATTCATGGCGCCCATATTATGGCTGCCGACGGTGCGGATATCGATTTTCTTGGTCAGCCTTCCGGCGATATAGGCGGATGGTATGGAACCGAGCAAATAGGCAGCTATAAAAGCAGCGATGATTTGAATTATAATTATACCCGTCACTTTATTCCTCCCCGATTATTTGACTTAATATATTATTGCGACGGAGCAATGTCCTGAACATTCAGACGCAACCGTTCTTCTCCGCGCCAGCGTTCCAGTCTTAAATTATATACTATGTCGATATGCGAATGCATTTCTTTGGAACATTCGCCGAGACCGAAAGCCACCGCTTCCCAGTTGACATTATTCTGCCTTAATTTCAGTCTCAAGTGCCCGCCGTTATTACCCATTGTCTGGCAATCGACAACCTCCACACAGCGGCTTAAAAAGGTGGGTACCGGGTTTCCCATACCGAAAGGCGCCAGGCTTTGCAGCGATTGATAAGTATCGCCTCCCAACTGCGAAAGTTTAATTTCGGTATCGATATCCAGCCTGGGGCGCAGGTCGAGCCCTGCCAATTGTTCCTCAGCCATCAGGCTGAGTTTTTCTTCCAGCCTGGCAAGGTTTTTAGTCGGCATGGTAAAACCGGCCGCTCTGGCATGTCCGCCGAAATCGCTCATCAGGTCGTGGCATTCGCTCAGCGCTTTTATAATATTGAATTCGGGAATGCTGCGGCAGCTGCCGTTGCTGGATTTTTCTCCCACCTTGATGACGATGGACGGGCGGTAGAATTCTTCCGAAAGCCTGCCTGCCACCAATCCGATGATGCCGGGCGGGTAGTCGGGGTCGCTGGCAATTAAAAGCGGCGTTATTCCCTTGGCCTGTACCTGCTCTTTGGCTTTTGCCAGTGAACGGCTGGTCATCTTCTGCCGTTCGGCATTCTGTTCCTCTAATACTATCGATAAATCCTGTGCCTCTTCGGTGGATTCCGTTACCATTAGTTTATAGCTGGTTAGGGCATGTTCCAGCCTGCCGGCGGCGTTAAGGCGCGGAGCCAAAGCCCAGGAGATTTCTTCGGCGCCGATGCTACCGGCGTCGATTCCCGCCAGCGTCGAGATTTCCCTGATACCCGGGCGGCGGTTCTTGCTGAGCACTTTCAATCCCTGTTTTACCAGGTAGCGGTTTTCTCCCAGGAGCGGCATCATATCGGCGACCGTACCCAAAGCTACCAGGTCGAGGTAATTTTCTATTTGTTTTTCCTTGCCCATTCCATTATATAAAGCTTCCAAAAATTTATAGGCAACGCCGACCCCTGCCAGTTCATTGAACGGGTACCTGGAATCCTCTCTCTTGGGGTCGACGACGGCAACAGCGTCGGGCAGTTCTCCCAGCGGCGTGTGATGGTCTGTGATTACGATGTCCAGCCCATGCCTTTTGGCCTTTTTTACCTGTGCTATGCCGGTAACTCCGCAGTCCACCGTAATAACCAGCGACATGCCTTCGTTTTTCAGGTAATCCAGCGCATCGGAATTGAGCCCGTGCCCTTCCCTGATACGATGAGGAATGTAAGGAGTGACATCTCCTCCGAGCGCCTTCAATCCCTGTACCAGAATGGCGGTGCCGGTAATCCCGTCGACATCGAAGTCGCCGTAAACAGCGATTTTTTCTCCCGATAATAAACCCTGATAAATCCTGTTTATTGCCTGGTGAATATCCGGCAGCAGTTGCGGGTCTCCCGAGAGGCTGCTATCTGCTTTAGTGAATGATTCTATATGAGCTATATCGGTTAATCCGCGATTATACATCAATTGGATCAGTAAGGGCGAAAAGCCGCAATCGTTAACAGGATGACCTGCAGGTACCGGCGGCAGGAGATTCCAGCGAAGGTGATTCAAATTGTTTCCTCTCTACTCTTCGCAACATCTGCTTTATTTCGGCATCAGCTCTCGATATCAGCCCCTGAGAGAGGCGTTTTTTTAATGCCGTTACTTCGAAACATATGTTAAGAGTCGGTGAATATTCTGGCTATTTATAACATAATTTGCGCTTTATCTGCAAGGATATGCACCATTTGCTATAATCTTTATTGCATCCGGAGGCAGGGATTGAATAAAAGAGAAAGTAATATACGCGTAGCTTTCGATACGCTGGGCTGCAAGCTGAACCAGGCGGAAACTGAAGCTCTTACGGAGAAGTTCATCAAGTCAGGTTATCGCATCGTCAGTCACAACGAGGAATTCGACATCTATATTTTGAATACCTGCACGGTTACCCATATTGCCGACAGAAAGGCGCGCCATCTTTTACGAATGGCACATCGCCGCCATCCCGATGCCGTATTGGTTGCCGCCGGCTGCTATGCCGAACACGCTGCCAACGACCTTTTGAAAATCGAAGGCGTACGGTTGGCAGTGGGTAACGATGAAAAGATGAGGCTGCCGCAAATACTGAGAGAATCGGGATTAATATCGGCTGATGGAGTTATTATCGCTGACAGTGATTTTGACGTCAATTCCAGAACGCGTTCTTTTATACGTATTCAGGACGGCTGCAATAATTTCTGCTCCTATTGTATTGTGCCTTATGTGCGCGGCCGGGAAAAGAGCGTTTCCCCTGAACAGATAGTCAAAGAGATTAACGATAAGGTCTCTCGCGGATACAAGGAAGTGGTGTTAACCGGCACGGAAATCGGCTCCTATAGTTATGACGGGGTGGATTTGAAGGGCTTAATTGACATAATACTTATGAAAACCGATGTCGAACGCTTAAGATTGTCATCTCTGCAGCCCCAGGAAGTCACTCCCGGTTTAATTTCACTATGGAAAGACAAGAGGTTGTGTCCGCATTTCCATCTGTCTTTGCAAAGCGGCAGCGATGCAGTTCTAAAGAGAATGAAGCGGCTTTATACCACAGCCTGTTATCTCGATGCCGTTTCCTTAATACGTTCCGTAGCAGGGGATGCGGCGATAACTACCGATATTATCGCCGGTTTTCCGGGAGAGAGCGATGAAGAGTTTACGGAAAGCTACGATATTTGTAAAGAAGTCGGCTTTGCCCGCATTCATGTCTTTTCTTATTCGAAGCGGCGCGGTACTGCCGCAAATATAATGCCGAACCAGGTATCCCCGCAGGTAAAGAAAAAACGCAGCGATTCAATGCTTAAACTGGCGGAGGAGTCCGCCGCTGCCTTCCACAGCAATTTTATCGGTAAACAACTCGAGGTACTCTGGGAGCAATCGGATAACAGCATCTGGAGTGGGTATACCGGCAATTACATAAAGGTATATACCGAAAGCGACGGGGATTTGACCAACGTGATATCCGCAGTCCTTATAACCCGTCTTTATGAGGATGGGGTGTGGGGAGAGATAAAATAAACATTATAATGTCATTGCGAGTCCATTCCCGATAGGGAGGGCGAAGCAATCTCTATCGATATATATGAATTTGTTATCGGTTTTAGCGGTAGTCTGCGGAGGAATTCAGATATGGAATCATTACCGGAATACATGAACGAATATAAGAAACAGATGCAGTTGGGACATATCCCCAAAGCATATCTTAGCTTGATGTCATACATCATGGCTTTAAGGACTTATTTTCAGGATAAGTATCCCGATTATTTCGTATCCGGCAATATTTATTACGGGTATATGGATATGACCTATTTTTCCTTCTCGCCAAGGTCTTTAAAAGAGCGCAATTTGAAGATTGCCGTTGTCTTTATTCATGAAGCATTCAGCTTCGAGGTATGGTTATCGGGATATAACAGGAACGTCCAGAAACAATACTGGAAGTTAATCAATGATAGCGGCTGGAATAAATACCGTCTTGTTGCACAGGATAAGGGAGTCGATTCTGTTTTGGAGCATACTTTAATCGATAATCCCGATTTCGGTGATTTGGATAAGCTAACGGAGAAGATAGAAAAGGGAACCCTGGGTTTTATCAAGGATATCGAAGAGTTTCTGTACAGTCGTTAAAACAGCAGGAGAATGGCATGAAAGGTTTTATCAAAAGTTTCGGTTATGCTTTCGAGGGCTTGTTAACAGCCGTAAAAACCGAATGCAATTTTAAAATCCACCTGGTCGCCGCTGTTTTGGTAGTTATTCTCGGATTGTATCTTGGTCTTTCCGATATGCAGTGGTGCCTGGTAGCCTTTGCTATCGGTTTTGTGCTGGTTTCCGAGCTTTTTAATACCGCTGTGGAAAGATTGAGTGATGCCGTCTCGGATGGAAAACAATTCCAGTCTATCAAAGCAGTAAAAGATATCTCTGCCGTCGCTGTGTTAGTCTCTGCTCTAACCGCACTGGTTATCGGTATTTTTGTGTTGTTCATTCCGCTGGCAGACAAGTTATGCAACCTATAAAGTAACCGGATTAATCACTAATAGCGTAATCCCTAGTTCAAACAAACGAACTCGATATGGTGATTGTTAACTTCCTTAACGATGCAAAGTATCAGTTCTTCCATTTCTTTTTCTGCCGTGCGGTTTCGTATATTCTTTTCTGTATCGAAATCACCGGTATTTACGTTTTCCTGCATGTCGATATCAAGACAACCTGCCAGGTTTTCCTTGATAGCCTGCCATTCGTCGGATAGCTTATCCAGTTTTTCGTTTAATTGTCGAAGATAGGCCGCCTCCGCTTCCAGCGCCTCGATTATTTTATTTATTTTTTCGTTATAATTTGCAGAATCTTTTTGAAAAAAATTATTCATAATTACTTCCTTTCTGCTATAGCGGCGTATTATTTAGCACCTGTATTTTTATAAGCCTCTAAATATAAAACGATATTTATGGCTTTTTGTTAGTATTGATGTACTCTGGAATTTATTGTCAAGGGTTTCTTGACGATGGCTTTGTATAGATAAACTATCCGTTCTGCATAACGGAGATATAGCAACACTCAAATTCATTCCTATTATGTCGGTAAAAACAAAACCCCGTCGTTAGCGGCGGGGTTTATCCTGAATTACGGCGTTCGGGATTATATTACAGTATTTTGTTATAGTAATTTGCGTAACCGATATATAAAGCGGCGTTCAGTAATATCAGTCCTACTAAAGCCATTATGGCATATAATTCCGCGTCTACCAGTATGAAAACCAGTGTTAATATCGGCATAATCGCCAGCATGATGATACTGTTGGTTTTGGCTTTTGCTTTATCCCTGATGATGGTATTGCGTTCATCATTGACCTCGATATTCTTTTTAACAAAGGCTTGCGGATGTCTGGTTTCTATTCGCAAGGTAATCAGGCTCGCGATAAACATACCGATAAGCCCTGCACCCACGCCAACGCAGACGCCCATCAGCCCTTTTAGTTCCGCATCTTTAAAAAATATTCCGGCAATCACCAATGCTATGCCTGAAATTATTCCTAAAATATATAGCAGCTGTTTGGTATTTGATTTCATATTAATTCTCCCTCCTCGTAAATAAATATTTCCTCGATGGTTACCCCGAAAAAACGGGCGATTTTAAATGCCAGCACTATTGAAGGGTTATAGCGTCCGCTTTCCAGTGAACAGATGGTCTGCCTGGATACTTCAAGCCTGTCTGCCAGTATCTCCTGTGTAATCCCGGCTTTTTTTCTCAGTTCTTCCAGCTTGTTTTGCATACTTTTTCGACCCCCGATGTAAAGTTAACTTTACATATATTATAATGCCGCTTTTAGGCAATGTCAAGTAGGCTTTACATCAGCTTTCTTTTTAATAAACTTCCCACGACCTTACGGTCGGGGTATTAACCTGTTTCAAACTTTGTTTGCCCTACATCTTTTGTCCTTCGGCAAAGAAAACTAAATACCACTATCGAAAAGATGTAGGGAGAACTTCATCCCTCGACCTCACGGTCGGGGTATTGAGTTCGGTAAGATAAAATTTTTCATTATTGTGGACTTTAAAGAGGAAATGTTAAAAATTATTGTTTCCAGTCATAACATATCATTATTATAAATATAGGGAATAAATAATAGAAACAGAAAAAAACAGCTAATTCTCATGAGAATGGAAGAAAGTTTATAAAAACTATTTATCTTGATGGGATAGCATAGTATAATTAAGCTACCTCTATATACGGTCAATATATACTGTAATGCCTTGATTCTGCCTATATCGTTATAAAATAGTGAATTTAAGGAGGTTTAACGATGTCACAGCAGGTCAGAACATGGACAAAACTCGTATCCGGTGTCGAAAACGATATCGATATCGATGCCGAGAAGCTCGTTGTTCGCCATACCGATGAAAAAGAGATTATCTTTGAGTTTTGGGATTATGAAGGGAAGAGGAGCGAGATGACGATGCAGACCAAGACTGCCATGGTGCTGTGCAGGGCGATTATGCTCTGCGAAGAGGGTTCGCTCGACCATATAGGAATTGACCTTTAATAACCGATAGGAGAGGTAATTAAAATGAGTTTATTCGTTATTTTCCCGGCACGCAACGAAGGAAAAACTATAGCCCAGTGCATCGAAATAGCCAGAAAAAGCAAGTTCAAACCGGAAATTTTGGTAGTGGACGGCAACTCTGGCGACAATACCAAGAAGGAAGCCAGAGATGCCGGCGCTATCGTTATCAGGCAAAGCAAAAACATCTATCCTGCCAAGGGAACCGCAATGAGAGACGGCGCCAGGGAAGCCATAAAGAGAGGAGCGCAGCAAATACTCTTTCTGGATGCCGATATAATTAATCTTACACCCGATTGGGTAGACCTGCTGGCTGAGCCGGTAATCGAGCAAGCCTGCGATATGTCACGCGGGTATTACAGGAGAGCTGAGTATGACGGCGCTGTCACCAAGCTGGTTGCCAAGCCGTTATCGGGAGTCTTCTTTCCGGAAATTTCCCACTTTAATCAACCTCTAAGCGGTGAAATATGCGCTACCGCCGAACTTTTTAAGACGCTTTTAAAAAGCCGGGATTGGCCGGACGGGTGGGGGGTGGATATCTGGCTGCTGATCGAGTCGGCAATGCGTGACAATCAAATAACAGAAATATACCTGGGAACCAAGGTGCATACTTCCAGGCAGGAATACCTGGTGGATGTAATCAGGCTCAGCAAAATGGCGGAACAGGTATCGTTGACCACTTTCAAGGAAGCCATTAAGTACAAACGCATCGGTAACCTGAAGAATGTTCATTTGTAAAAGTTGGTCTTGAAAGGGTAGATTAAGGTTAAAGACTTAGAGATAAATCTGAGGTTTGACCGATATAATAACGGCCGGTTGGATTACGCAAAATATAAACGAAGAAAGCCATAATATAAAATGGCTCCCCGACTAGGATTCGAACCTAGAACCTAGCGGTTAACAGCCGCGCGCTCTACCGTTGAGCTATCGGGGAACAGTAGTAATACCCAATATTTTAATTTAAAATAAACATCCAAAACAAGCTGGAGGTTAATCCCGACTTGTCGGTGAATCAGCCCGCTTAATGGCTGCCGAGCCAGGATTCGAACCTGGGCAAAAGGATTCAAAGTCCTTCGTGCTACCGCTACACAACTCGGCAACAAAAATTCTATAATATTAAGCTGCTAAAATGGTGCCGAAGGTCGGGGTCGAACCGACACGAGAGTTGCCCCTCAACAGTTTTTGAGACTGTCGCGTCTGCCTATTCCGCCACTTCGGCTGGATATAACCAGTCTGTTTATCAAGGAACAAAACTATGGTGCCGAGGCCCAGAATCGAACTGGGGACACGCGGATTTTCAGTCCGCTGCTCTACCTGCTGAGCTACCTCGGCGAAACGGGATAAAAAGGTAATATCCTTTAATTCGCAATATTATAACATAATTATTTTTTAGTGGCTACTTGATTTTGGACACGCTGATTTACAGTCCGCTGCTCTGTTAAAAATATTGACTGATGGTGTCATCGGTGATACCATTATATTGTAGAGCCGGATGATGACAAAAGCTGATAAGAGAGAGCAAAAAATAAGACAGAATCCTGCCAATGTTTCATTGGAGGATTTCGAATCGTTGATTAATCGATATGGTTATATCAAAGACTCAGGGAATCATCCCAAAGCTAAAATAGGTAATTTTACCATGCCTTATAAAAGAGAAAATCCGGTAAAAATATGCTATGTGAAAGAACTATTAATAATAATCGATAGTATGTAGCTGGAGGTGGCTACTATGGTTAAAAATTTAGAGTATTATAAAAAGTTGCCTTATACAGTAATAGTTGAAAGGCATGACGACCAGGGCATTTATTGGGTAGCCAGAGTCGTCGAGTTGCCGCATTGCTTGATACATGGCGATACTCCTGAAGAGGCTATTAAGGAAATTGAAGAAGTAAAACTCGATTGGATTAAATCCAATCTGGAAGACGGTTTACCAATTCCTGAACCGACATCTACAAAATACAGCGGAGAGATCAGGGTCAGGATGCCGCCGTCTTTGCATCAGGCGCTGGCGCAAAGAGCCGCCTGCGAAGGGGTAAGCCTTAATCAGTATATGGTTACCGGATTGGCCAGGGCTGTGGGGCTGGAGAAGTAGTTTTATATTATGATTATAAAGTTGGAATATTAACATATAAAGTGAAATATAATTATTAAGTTAAATATAAAGTATCGAAAATGCCGGATTTAAGGTGTATAATGCTGGAAAGTCAAGATAAAAATTTATTGTTTTACTATTAAAATAAGGAGACTTAATAATGGCAGATCTAATAACCTCCTCTTCCAGTAAACTTGATTCTCCTCAGCTTAGCGAAACTTTAATAAATGCTTCAGAAGTATTAAAAAATTTGATTGATGAGGCTGCATATGTAGGAGAGGTATATTCACTTGGTTATGAAGAAGCATTAGTTCAAATTCATGACTTCCATAGACAACTGGTTGGTGGAATTCCAGCTTTATCTTTTTTAATTGCTACGCGCATTATACCATCAAAGCAGGTTGATATACGGCAGGAAGATTCTTCAATTATTTTGTTGCGTGTTTTAGATAAGGCTAATCTTCCCAATTCTGACGAAGCCTTACGTGTTAGAGTTGAAAATGCACAACGTGTTAGTGGTGAAATAGATAAAAATTGGGATGACCGTGGAATTATGGATCCATCTACCCATAATCTATTGAGCTACGCAGGTGTTCGTTGTAGAGTAATTGGTACATATTATATATCAGCTGTAGATAACAATGGTTCATTAACTTACAGGCTTTCATTTGGTTCGGATTTAAGTAATTATTATCCTAATCGAGGACTAAAGGTATTTAAACCCAAAGGTAAGTTTTTAGAAGCAATTGTGAACTATCGTGGTCAGTATTCTGATAACAATACAATTGGTTATACAGTACCTATTGGGGAAGTACGTTATGCATCTACTAATAGACCATTCCAACAAATAAATGGTGTACCTGTGAGTATTACCCCTTTAGATTTATTGGGACAAAAAACAGCCCTTTTTGGGATGACAAGAACTGGTAAATCAAATACGACGAAGATAATACTACGCTCCATTTTTGCTTTGCGATGGCAAAAGGACGAGCGTCGTATCGGGCAAATAATATTTGACCCCAATGGCGAATATGCTAATGAAAATGAACAGGACGTAAGTGGAAAGAGCCTTAATCCAGAAGCCATAAAAAATGTATGGAAATGTGGGCCACTCAATAAGCAGGACGAATTAAAAAAGGAAATCGCAACTTATGGTATTACAGAACATCCTCTTGATCCCAATCGTAAACTAATGCGGCTTAATTTCTATCGCGATGAGAATCTACAGATAGGGAAAGAAATAATAAATGAGCAGCTTCCTAGAGGAGGGATTAAGTATATTGATAATTTCAGAGATGTTATTTTTGAGGCTCCTGCTCAGGATGACCGTTCAGCTATGACGCGTTATAGACGGCGAGTGTTATGCTATCGGTCTCTTCTAAAAAAAGCAGGATTACCACCGCCGAGTACTATGAATCCCAGTACATCAGGACTCTTTAATTCTGAGTTATTAAAAGCGATGGAAAATGATCATTTACAAAGAAATGGAACAGATCCTGATGCATATGGAAATTGCACAACGATACTAGGGAAAACAAATCCATCATGGGCAGAGTTATCTCAAGCCTTTGAAATACTACGTAATTATATTGAAGATAAAGGATCCGGATTTGGTGCATTCGATCAACAATATGTACAAACAAGTTCGACTGGGTCTTGGGCAGATGATGATCTAAGAAAAATTCTTGAGATGTTTTATTATCCTAATGGCTCTCGTCTTATTGGCCGAGTTTTTGAGCAACATAGCTCATCTATAAATTCAGATTATGCAGAGGATATTTACAAAGAGCTTGAAAAGGGGAACCTTGTAATTGTGGATCAATCTAGTGGGAACTCAGAGCTCAATAAAGCTAATGCTGACAGAGTAATGCGTTATATTTTTGAAGCTAACCAAAAAAAATTTCGTAATGCTAAAACACCTACTGATATACTTGTATATGTAGAAGAAGCTCATAATGTATTACCATCATCTCGAGATTTGGATTTGCAGGATGTTTGGGTACGTACAGCCAAAGAGGGCGCTAAATATCACATTGGTTTGATATATGCAACTCAAGAAGTAAGTTCTATTCAACAAAATATATTACGGAATACCGCCAACTGGTTTATTGGGCACTTGAATAATACTGATGAAACGAAAGAAATAAGGAAATTCTACGATTTTGCTGATTTTGAAGGGAGCATTTTACGAGCACAAGATAAGGGATTTTTAAGAGTTAAAACATTATCAAATCCATATGTAATTCCTGTTCAAGTTAGTCTTTTTTCAATTGAATCTGCATAGGAGAGGACAATGCCATATGAGGGTGAGTTTGCTAGTTATAAGCCATTACGTCGTATCGTAGAAACAGAGAACGTTAAACAATTACTATCAAGATGTAAAGTATGTAATAATAATGATCCTACTCTAAGTACTTTAATACCATCTTTGTTATCTGAACATGACTATGTACTACCAAAGCTTATTGTCGCTATAGATGGCAGTGATACTGAGGTTCCTGTTGTAAATGGATACCCTGGCGCAAGAATAGGATATTGTACAGTAGCTAGTGTCCTTATTGATTTAGCACTTATTGATGAACTTGATGCTAATAGACCTGTAGACCCTAATAAATTTCGTAATACTGAAAATGCTTCAACAATAGACGCTGCTTTACCTGGAAGTAATGTTGTGACACGTAGACAAACATCTGCCCGGGTTTCATTTAGGGAGGAACTATACGATCATTTTCAAAATACTATTCTTGATGAAGAAGATAGAATACCTTTAATAGATACATATGAAGCTTTATTAAAATTGAAACCCCATGATCTTCAAAAATGTCCATACTCAGAAACTAATGGTTGCTCATCATCATTTTATATACCACCTGGAACTATCCATTGTACTGAATGTAAACAACCTATATTCTCTACAGATGCTCTACGTATACATGAGCGATTCAATGATCTCGGGGCTAATGGAGAAGCTTTTTCCTATGTTAGACAAGTATGGGAGAGAATTTTGTTAGTACATCTGTTGAGGTGTTTTGAAAAACGTAATTTGCTTGGACAAATGGATAAAATAGCATTTTTTATCGATGGGCCGCTTGCTGTTTTTGGGCCACCAGCGTGGTTGAGCAATGCGATTAAAATTGAATTAAAGCGTTTAAATAAAATTGTCCAAAAAGAAACAGGTAAAGACCTTATAATAGTAGGAATTGAGAAAAGTGGCCAATTTATTGATCACTTTTCCGAAATTGATTGTATTAATACAAATGGGGAATACCTGTTTAAGCCTCATAGTTTTGCATTGTTAATAGATGAATATATAAAGAAACGTATTCAACAATCCTCTAGCATAAAGCGATATGGTGAAGACACCTATTTTGGGCGGAAATTTTTTTTTAAAACAAGAAATGGATCGAGAATTGTTGCAAGCATTCCTTTTCTTAATGACACTCAAGATACCATAAATTCTGATGATGTTAAATTTTATCCTCAATTTAATGTGGTTTGCCTGCTTTTAGATAAACTGGTATCTTCTCGATTTCCTAATGCATTGTCTCCTATTATTTCTGCACATGCAGAGGCATCAATTCCTCTCAATTTAGGAAACAAAGTATTAAAACAACTTGCGCAAGCTTTAATGGGGGTAAATTAATTTTGCCAAAAGGTAAATTTGATACCGCAGAAGAACGATGGGCTGGTATCGGTCCGTACTATGCCATGTTTCCAATAAAGTTTGCAAATGAAGTTATTGAAAAATATACGGATGAAGGTGACATAGTACTTGACCCATTTGCAGGACGTGCAACTTCTATTTACAGTGCAACGATAAGGAAACGTGTCGGAATTGGAATTGAACTAAATCCTGTTGGATGGGTTTATGGAAAGGCAAAACTTCATCCAGCTAAGCAAGAAAGCGTCAAAAATAGATTATATGAAATCTCTAATATAGCCAATGAATATATTGAAGCTGCCAATGATCTTCCGGAATTTTTTCATCTCTGTTTTAGTCAAGATGTATTAAAGTTTTTATTGGCAGCACGTGAGCAACTTAAATGGAAACAGCGAGCATCTGATTGGACAATTATGGCTCTTTTGTTAGTATCTCTGCATGGGAATCGAGGGCAAGCTATGTCGAATCAAATGAGACAGACAAAGTCGATGGCTCCCAATTATGCTATTAATTGGTGGAAGTCTCGTAATTTGACACCTCCTAACTTAGATCCTGTTGCCTTCCTGTTAAATAAAATAAAATGGCGATATGCTAAAGGGATCCCCCCATGTAATAAAAGTAAGATTTATCTTGGTGATTGTAATCGTGTGCTTACAGATATTCGCAGGGATCAACTTAAAAAAGATCAACGACCAGTTCGGTTAGTTTTTACTTCTCCTCCATATTCTGGCATTATAAATTATCATTATGATCAATGGATACGTTTGTGGATGTTAGGTTATCCACCTGAACCTAATAGTAGCATGGGGAAAAATAGAGAGCGATTTCAGAGCAAGTTTGAATATAAGTGTTTATTAGAAGCCGCTTTTAATAAAATATCATGTTTAACTAATAAAGATAGTGTGATATATGTAAGAACAGATTCTCGGAAATTCACTTTTGATACCACTTATATTGTGCTAACACAAACATTCCCTAATAAGAAAATAACTGTGAAGGAACAACCTGTCAGCGGTTTAACTCAAACGCATCTTTTTGGCAATAACACTACCAAAAGAAGTGAATTTGATATTATCTTAGAATAATTATCTGGTTTCTACCCCAGCACCACGTTATCGATCAATCTTGTTTTGCCGAACTTGACTGCCATAGATACCAGCGCTTTTCCGGTAATCTCATCCAGCTCGTCGAGGGTAACGGGGTCGGCAACCGAAACATAATCTATTCTAGCCAATTCCTCGGTTTTAATCAGCCTGACCATTTCTTTGCGGATGGTCTCGGCCTTTCTTTCGCCTTGGTCATACAAGTCCTTTACAAGCATCAGCGAGCGATATAAAACGGTAGCCGCCTGCCTGTCTTCGGTATTTAAGTAGACATTGCGGCTGCTCATTGCCAGTCCGTCCTCTTCGCGGATAGTAGGGCAGGTAATTACATCGAGGTTCATGTTCAGGTCTTTTACCATCTTGTTGATAACGATAACCTGCTGGGCATCCTTCTGCCCGAAGTAGGCTCTATCAGGTCTCACTATATTGAATAGTTTATTGACAACCGTTGTCACTCCGCGGAAATGTCCCGGGCGGCAATTCCCTTCCAATTTCTGGGTTATGCCGGTAACTTCGACACGACTGCTGAAATCAGGCGGATACATCTCTATGGCTTCGGGCGCGAATACTGCATCGACTCCCTCTTCCTCCAGCATTTCTGTATCGCCTTCCATATCACGCGGATATTTTTCAAAGTCTTCATTCGGGCCGAACTGGGTCGGGTTGACGAAGATGCTGACGACGACAGAAGCGTTTTCTTCTTTTGCTTTCCTGACAAGTGAAATATGACCTTCATGTAAATATCCCATAGTGGGGACGAAGCCGACAGGCTCGCATAGCGTTTTTCTGAAATCCCGCATTTCGCTGATAGTATTGATTATTTTCATATCGTCTTGTATCTATCCTTATCTGCAAAATAGTCTATTGCTCTGAATCCGGGGTGGATTCTTGCGCTGTGTATGGCTCCGGCAGTGATAAAATAGGTATCGCCCCGGCTGTATTTATTAGTTTTGCCATCGACCGTCAATTCAATTATTCCGTCGATTACTATGCCCCACTGGTCACCGTGGCTGTGCTCGGATACAACGACTTCTACATCGGACTCATTGAATAAAATCTGCCCCGAATCGCTTTGAAGCAGCCATCCGCTTAAACCGTTGAAAGCTATATTTGCCCGTGGCAGCTTTTTTACGAAATCGGGGAATTCTGATGAATTCACAACGGCTCCTGCAAGGTTATTCAATCACCTGTCTTTTAGTTCGTTAAGAATGTTTTCATCCATCGGAAAACTCTGTGCTTCCGTGGGGAAAGCTCCCGATTTGACCTCTTCGTAGTATTTGCTGACGGCTCCGGACATCTCATCGGCGATTCTGGCATACTGTTTGGTATGTTTCGGCACGAAGTCGGTAAACAGCCCCAGTATATCGCTTATAACCTGCACCTGTCCGTCGCAGCCGGCTCCGGCGCCGATACCGATAGTAGGTATGCTTATGCTCTCAGAAATAAAAGCAGCCAGCGCTGCGGGAACCGTCTCCAGCACCACGGCAAAAGCGCCCGCCTGTTCTACGGCTTTAGCATCTTCCAGCAGCTTTTTAGCTGTCTCTGAGTCTTTACCCTGTATTTTATAGCCGCCGAGCTGATTGACGGATTGCGGGGTTAAACCGATGTGGCTCATCACCGGTATGCCGCAATCGACAATTCTTTTAATCTTGTCGGCAGCATTGACTCCGCCTTCTACCTTGACCGCCTGTGCTCCGCCTTCCTGTATAAAGCGGGCGGCATTCGACAAAGCCTGTTCCGCACTTATATGATAGCTCATGAAAGGCATATCGCCGATGACCATAGCATTGTTAGAGCCGCGTACCACCGCTTTGGTATGGTGAATCATATCGTCCATGGTGACCGGAATGGTGGAATCATAGCCCAGTATTACCATTCCCAGGCTGTCTCCGACCAGTATAACGGGTACTTGCGCCTCATCGATAATCTTGGCTGTCATATAATCATAGGCGGTCAGCACAGCGATTTTCTCGCCTTTCTGCTTCATTGCTTTTACCCGGGTTACAGTTGTTCTCATACCAGCCTCTTTAGAAGGAAAGCGATTCGATAGAGTGTTTTATGGTGGTAATTTCGTTATTTTTATTTACATGAACCATTGTCGGGCTGAAATCTTCCGTATCGCTTTCCGCCATTTGACAATAGGTGAGGATAATAACGATATCGCCCTTGCAGACCAGGCGGGCGGAGGCCCCATTCAGGCAGATTTGCCCGCTGCCCGGCTCGCCTTCTATAGCGTATGTTGAAAAGCGCGCTCCATTATTGATGTTCAGGATATGCACCTGTTCATACGGCAGGATATCGGCTGCCTGCATCAGGTTCCGGTCAATTGTGATACTTCCCTCATAGTCAATGTTGAGGTCGGTAACACGTGCGCGATGGATTTTGCTTTTCATCATTGTTCTCATTTTTTACGCTCCGGTTATTGTATTGAGTGTTCGAGAATCCCTGCTATTTCTTCAGCCTGTGAAACATTCAGTTTGCCTTTCTCCATGGCAATCGGGATGGTATTTAAACCAAGCTCACGATACAATTTCGTGATATCGGGGTTTATTTTATCCAGTGCCGTTAAGTGTTTTTTTATTGTGCCCGAATCCCCGCGGGCAATCGGCCCGGTCAAGCTCTGTGTTATTCCTATCGCTTCGATATTATTAAGCGTACCTCTCATCAGCGGCAATAGTGCCCGCACTGCCTTGTCACGGGGAATATCTATATCTTCCCAGAGTCCGGCGGCAATATCGGTTAGCGTAACCAGGTAATTACAGGCGAAAACAGCTGCTGCGTGATAGATTACGCGGTCTTTCGATTTTAATTCAATCCAGTGCCCGCCAAGCATCTGTGCCATATTTTTAAGTTGTGCCAGCAAAGGTTCTTCGGCTTCTACGGCAAAGGTTATGCCTTTTAAACTATCCTCCAACCCGGCAGCAAATGTTTGAAGCGGATGAAAAACCCCGGTTTGGCAGCCGGCTGTTTTTGCAGGATTCAAGATATCTACCGAGTCTGCGCCGCTGCAATGAACGACCATCTGTTCTTTGCGCCAGCGTACCTGGGAAGCCACTACAGGTATGACATCATCCGGCGTCGCGATAAAGATAAAGTCTGCGTTATCGGCAACCTGCTGGTTATCGCTTGCGGCACGGCACCCATCCAAACGGCTTGCCAACATCCTGGCTGATTCATATCCGCGGCTGGAGACGGCTGCAACTTTAAATCCACGCTTTTTGAACTCAATCGCAAGCATGGTTGCCAGCGCTCCGGCTCCGATAAACCCCAACCTGATTTTGTCAGTCATTATTCATCCCCGGCATTTAAAAATAAAAAAACCTTCTCCGAAACAACGGGAAGGTCAATAAAACATCCGCGTCTCGGTCTTTTGGATCCAAGCGATTTATACCGGCTAATAACCAAAAGCTCACCGCCATAAGGTCGATGGCCTATAACTTAATTGTATTAACCCCGGATGGATATGTCAAATAATTATGAATGTTTCTTTACTGATGGTGCGATATCATGGTCTCTATCCCACCAAAGTAATAGAAGAATACTCCCATATTTTATACACCACATTCTACACTTGCCAGTTATTCTAAATGAGTATATTTCATCGATATCATCTAATTCTATCTGTTGAAGTCTTTCTTTTTGTTCCCTAGTCAATTCGTCAACCGGTTTTGGATGAAAACTTCCATTATCTCTTAACTGTTCTGTGTTCATGTTTTCAAATGCGCGCAGTCTTTCCCATAATTGTTGAAAATCGTTGTGGGAAAAATCATTACAAGCATATGGGCCCCCTATATCAGCCTTGCTAAATCTCCATGATATATAGTAATTTTCGATATTAGCGGGTCCCAGGTATATAGCAGTCTTTCTTGCTGTTTGCGGGTTTTGGGGGGTAGGGATATATTTCTTTTTACTGTTTTTCAATGTTCAAAATTAGCCCGGTATAATACTCTTCCATATCATCTAAGGTGATTTCAGAATCACCTCTTTCCCCAGGCCCTAAACCAGCACGTTTACGAGCATTAAGCCAAGGAGCTTCACTGTGAGTGAGTTCACTTAACCAGGTAGGTTCTTTATCACCATAAACACCTAGAGTTAAATCAATGATTTCTCTTTGGTCTTTCGTGAGGTTAGAAGAATTTCCATCTATTTCAGATATACAATAAGCTCCCCGATGACGGTTATATAAATCAGGAATAACAGGTCCATTTGCCCAAGCCTCAATTCTTGAATCAAATAAAGGTTTATTGTTCCAAACTAAAGACCAAGCTTGCGCATAAAAACAAAGTTTTTGAAGTTTCCAAGTAGTAATTTGCCCCTGTTTTTGGAGAATATAACAAGCTACATCTAATACATTAGCCACTTTACACACTCCTTCTTAATTACACCCAATAATAACATAATAGAACAATTTGTCAATATTTTCTTGACATCCCTTGTCAATCTTTGAAAATAATATGCTACTCAAATAGCTAATTTTATTGTACATTTGTTATTGGATAAGGCTGATTTCCTTGAAGATATCCGAACATATTATATCGTTCAAACCGGCGGCTTTTCTCTGGAAAAGCGTTTCGTTTAGTGGGGTAATCGAAATAATTTTTTCTTTTAAGGCATAGATATCGGTATCTTTTTCCGCGTTGTTGTTAAGCTGCTGCCTGACCAGCCAGTAGTATTCGTGTTTACCGTCATGCCCTTCCTTTACGGTATCAATATGAGTTTTATGCGCCTGGCGGGTTATTTTAATGCCTTTTATTTCTGAAACCGGGTAGTCGGGAATATTTATATTCAAAAAGAAATCCCCGGATAAACTTTTATCCTTGAATTTTCCTGCTATCAGTCCGACCAAACGCGCCGCATTATCGATATTCTCATTCTCGTAATTTAATACTGAAATTGCGATAGCGGGAACATTTCTCAGATACCCTTGCAGTGCGGCGCCGACCGTTCCCGAAATCAATATGTCGTCGCCGGTATTAAGCCCTTGGTTGATGCCTGAAATGACCAGGTCGGGCTTCTCTTTGACGACCATTTCCAGGCCTATTATGACGCTGTCGCCGGGGCTGCCCTCGACGGCGTAGGCGTCTATGTCGGGAACTAACGGATTGATTTTATGGACGCGCAGGGGCTGGCGCAGGGTTACCATGGTGCCTGTGGCGCTCTGTTCCCTGTCCGGGGCTACCACTGTTACGGCTGCGATTCCCTGTAATTCCTTAACCAAAGCCCATAAACCGGGGGAAAGTATTCCGTCATCGTTTGAAAGCAGTATATTCATATCGTTAAATCAATTGATAATAAAGTTTAGCAGATGCATATCGTAACGACAAATATAATAACGATTACCCGATATTTTCTTAAAATATGAATTATTGTTATACTAGACAACAGGAGTTTGCCATGAAGAAGATATCCGATATTTTCAGCGAGAAAGAGAGAACTTTTTCATTCGAGTTTTTTCCTCCCAAAACGGAAGCCGGAATGGTAAAACTGTATGAGATAGCTGAAACCTTTGCCGCGCTTAAACCGGATTGGTTTTCGGTAACTTACGGCGCCGGCGGCGGCACCCGCGACCTTACCCTGGATATCGTCGATAAATTCCAAAAGCGTTTCGGGATACCCACCATGCATCATTTTTCATGCGTCGGCGACAGTAAACAGGCTCTGGCAGAGAAAATAGAAGAGATGAAAAGAAGGAATATCCGTAATATCTTTGCCCTGCGCGGCGACCCTCCGGCCGAGGATGAAAACTGGAAACCGGCTGTCGACGGATGCGAATACTGTTATCAGCTTATTGAAATGATTCGCCAACACGGCGATTTCTTCAGTATCGGTGTTGCCGGATTCCCCGAGGGGCATATCCATTGCCCGAACAGGGAACTGGATTCGATTTATCTGAAGAAGAAAATCGATTCCGGCGGTGATTTCGTGATTACCCAGATATTTTTCGAAAATAAAGACTATTTCGAGTATGTCGAGAGGTTAAGGAAGGCGGGCGTAAAAGAGCGTATTCTGCCCGGTATCATGTCGATTACCAATTATCAAAAACTACTTTCCTTCTGCAAGGGATGCGGGGCGACGGTGCCTCAAAAAATCCACGATATTTTTGTCCCACTCGACGGAGACGATGAAGCAACCTATAAAGCCGGGGTTGAATTTACTACCAGGCAATGTCAAGAACTGCTTGAAGGCGGCGCTCCCGGCATCCAGTTTTTCACTTTAAACAAACTCGACCCTGTCAGGGAAGTTGTTGAAAACATTAAACATTATTTTTAAACAGAAAGTATACGCGTGAAAACCAGCGATTTCGATTATTATCTGCCACCGGAAATGATTGCCCAAACCCCGGTCGAACCCAGAGACAGCTCCCGTCTTCTGGTAATCAACCGCAAGGATTCCAGCATAACCCATGTGAATGCCTTTTCCGATATCTGCCGCTATTTGAAAGAGGGGGATGTGCTGATGTTCAATAACAGCCGTGTTATGCCGGCGCGCCTGAAAGGCATCAAGCCTGAAACGGGCGGTAAAGTGGAGCTGCTGCTTTTAAAGCACATGGAAGACGGTTCATGGGAAGCGCTGGTAAAGCCGGGCAAGCGCGTCAGAACCGGCACAAAAATCGAGCTGTACAATGATTCTCTCCCTCCGGAAGAAAAAATACCTGTCGTTTTTGCCGAAATAGTGGATATCAAGGATGAGGGAATCAAGCTGGTGCGCTTTTCCGACGAGAAATATCTGCCTGTGCTGGGGAAAATGCCGCTTCCGCCCTATATTCACACACCTTTGAAGAATCCCGAAAGGTATCAAACTATCTATTCCGATATCGAAAAAACAGGCAGTGCCGCCGCTCCAACTGCCGGTCTGCATTTTACCCCCAAACTTATGGATGCCCTGCATAAAAACGGAATCAAGTGCCTTTTTACCACGCTGCATGTCGGATTGGATACCTTCCGTCCGGTACAGGGCGAAGACCTTAGCCAGCATAAACTGCACTTCGAATACGGCTATATCAGCAAAGAGGTTGCCGATGAGGTCTCCCGTGCCAAGAGGGATGGCAGAAGGGTAATCTGCGTAGGAACGACATCGGTCAGGCTGGTCGAATATGCGGCAGGCATCAGTAAAAATGCTCCGTTAGACCCGTTCGAGGGTTGGGTTAATCTGTTCATACTGCCGGGCTATAAATTTCTTATCCCCGATGCCATGATTACCAATTTCCACCTGCCGAAATCGACCCTGTTGATGATGGTAAGCGCCTTCGGTGGGATGGAACTGATGAAAAAAGCTTATCAGGAAGCAATCGAGAAGAATTACCGCTTTTACAGCTTCGGCGATGCTATGCTGATTTTGTAAGGGGAAAGTTGCAATTATGCGGTAATATTTACTCCGTATTACAATTTTAGTCAAATTTTCCGCGTGAAAGAGTTGTCTTGAAAGGCAAAGTGTCTTATTATAAAAGTAGAGGAAAGTCTAATGAAAAAAATTGATATAATCGTTAAGAAAATAGAAAGCCTAAAGCCGATACTTAAAGAACAATTTAAGGTTGAAAGTATTGGCATTTTTGGCTCCTATACGAAAGGCACTCAAAGAAAGGATAGCGATATCGATATCTTAGTTGAATTTGAGGAATCGGCTGACTTGAGCCTTCTGGATTTTATTAAATTGGAGAATTATCTAAGCGAAGTACTGAAACTAAAGGTAGATCTGGTTGAAAAAACTGCTTTAAAACCCAGGATAGGGATGCGTATTTTGGAAGAAGTCATCAGATTATGAAAGGGGAGTTTCTGGATTATCTCGAAGACATTGCCGAAGCTATGGGCGATGTGATGAAATTTGTGAAGAATACACAAGAGTATGATGATTTCGCTGCGGATAAAAAGACGATCTATGCTGTTACCAGGGCGATAGAAATTATTGGCGAGGCATCTAAAAAAATACCCGATAAAGTAAAAACGGATTATTCGCAGATACCCTGGAAAGAAATGGCCGGTATGCGCGATAAGCTGATCCATGAGTATTTCGGTGTTGATACTAAAAGAGTCTGGAATACTGTTAAAAAGGATATTCCCGGTTTAATCCCCTTGTTTGATAAGATTCTAAAGGATTTAAAATAAGAATTATCTGTTTATTTTGTTTAACGATTTTTCACAGTTACAATCATTTTTGAAATTAATCGTTGTTTTCAATCTTTTCAGTCGCTCGTGTTGAGTTCCGACCAGTCGGGACGAGACTGATGAGGGTTGTAAATCTCTACCTCAAATTGATAACCGTCACACCATCCCCGCCCTCGCCGGCAGGTACGGTTTCGAAATTCTTTACCAGCGGGTGGTGTGATGCCAGATCGCGCACAATCGAGCGTACCGTTCCGGTACCGTAGCCATGCACGATGCGCACTCTTTTCAGGTTGGAGACGGCGGCATCGTTTAAGTAGTTATCCAGCAGTACCTCTACCTCGTCGGCGCGTTTGCCGCGCAGGTCGAGTTCCATCGACATCTGTCGTAACGGAATATTCACCTGCACGCTGTAATCCTTTTCTTTTTTATCATCAGACGACAACTTTAATAAGCCGTTGCGGTCGGTTTTGAAGCTCATCGACCCGGTTGTTACTTCCACCTGCCCGGTCCTGTCATTTATCGAGATCACTTTCGCCTTGACGCCGACTTCCTTGATCAGCACGTTATCGCCGACAGATATAACCGAATCGTCCTCAGGCAATGTTTCCTCTTCTTCAGCCAGAAGACCCTCACGTATTTGCTGGCGAACGGATTGAGATGTTTGCCGGGCTCCCCTGATAGCTTGCTGCGATTTCTCCCTGCGCAGCTCGGTAACGACGATTTTCAGTTCCTTTTCCAGCCGCGATACCTCTTCGATAATGGAGTCGCGGGCGTTCTGCTTCAATATCTGCTTTTCTTCCTTGAATTTCTTCAATTCGGTTGTCAGTTCTCTATTCTGGCGTGTGTATAATATTTTTGCGTCTTCCAGTTCCCGGTTCAACGTCTCCAACCTTTGTTTTTCCTGCTGGATATTGGTTAACAGTTCTTCCAGTTGGCGCGAGCCTTCCTGCAGAGAGCTTCTGGCCATGCTTATGACCTCTTGCGGCAACCCGAAATGAGCGGCGGTAGCGATGGCGTTGGAGCCGCCGGGGGTTCCCAGCGTCAGCTTATAAGTCGGGTTCATCGTCTCGGGGTCGAAATCGAACGAGGCATTCTGCAATCCCTCGGTTACATGCGCAAATACCTTCAAGTCTGTATAATGGGTAGTCACGGCAGCCAGAGAGTGAGAGGCGAATATATGGAGTAAAATCGCCCTGCCTAAAGCCGAGCCTTCATTGGGGTCGGTGCTGGCTCCCAGTTCGTCTAAAAGAACCAAATTATAGCCCTGTAATTTTTTCAGGATGCGGGCAATATTGCTCATATGCCAGCTGAAGGTCGAGAGCGTCTGCGCAATGCTTTGCTCATCCCCGATATCGGCATAGATGCCGTCAAGTACCGGCAGCCTGCTGGTAGGTGCGGCGGGAATCGGCAGTCCGGACTGCGTCATCAGGCATAACAAGCCGATTGTTTTTAAGGCGACGGTCTTGCCCCCGGTATTGGGCCCGGTGATAATCAGGATCGAAAAATCGCTGCCGATTTCAATGCTGAGCGGAACGGCACTGTCTCCCAGCAGGGGATGGCGGGCGTCATCGAGCTTGATTACGGGAGGCGTAGATGAATCCGCTTTATAAACAGAGGCCTCGCTGGCCTTGAAACGCCGCGCAAAACGCGCTTTTGCCAGTGCCAGGTCGAGTACGGCAGTAGCTTCGATGCTGTCGATTATATCATCGCTGACACCGCCGATTAGTTCGCTTATTTCGGTCAGTATGCGGGCAATTTCACGTTTTTCCTCTATTTGTTCTTCTTTTAAGGCGTTGCCAAGTTCCAGCGCCTGTAATGGTTCGATAAACAGGGTGGCTCCCGAATTGGAAACATCATGAACGATGCCGCTGATTTCCTTGCGGTATTCACTCTTAATCGGGATGACATAACGTCCTTCACGCTCTGTGATTAAAGCTTCCTGGATGAAATGCTGCTGCGTTCCGGTGGATATAAGCCCCTGTAAAGTATTCATCAGGGCAGACTTTTTTGCCTGCTGGTTCTGTCGTATCGATATCAGTTTTGCCGAGGCGTTGGGCAGGATTTCGCCGTCTATGGAAATCGCCCGGTCGATGGCTCTTTCAATCGGGATAAATTCGCTGATGCGGTCGGCATATTCGAATAACACGGGGAATTTATCGGGATGGTCTGCTATTTCGCTACGCAGCAGGCGCATTGTCTGCAAAGAGGTACAAATCAACCTGAGCGTTTTCGGGTCGAGTACCTGCCCGCGGGATGCGGCAACAGCATAATCGCGAATATCCTCGACTCCGCTGGCGGACGCCGAACTGTCCGCTTCAATCAAAACGCCGGCTTCCTTCGATTCCTCAAGACGTTTATTTATTTCGTCAATGTCGGTAGAAGGGGATAGAGATATCGCCATATCGCGGCTGATCGAAAACGAACAATAGCCGGCGATGATTTCACGGATGCGCGGGAATTCCAGCAGTTCCAGGTCTTTGTTGTCCATAACTATCTTTGTATTATAAAGAGTTATATATAAAATTGAAAATTCGATAATTGATTTGATTCTCTTCGTAACGTGAATCGTCGATAATAGTACTTTTCTTGATGCTCTGTCAGGAACATTAAATATTATGCAGGGAAGTCGTCGAATTGTCCGAAATGACAATTTAATCGTTAACCCTGTAGGGACGGGCATTGCCCGTCCGCCAAATACGGAAACATAAATGCGGACGACCTTGGTCGTCACTATGTTTTTATTTGCCATACGGTCTATTTGGGAAAGCTGCTTCGCCTTCTCCCCATAAAGGGGACTTACGCCTCCGGGAATGGACTCACAATGGCAATTGTAAAAAAAGGCAGGAAATAGCACTCCGCGATTCTCTCACTTTGGAAAAGGGAGATTAAGAGGGATTTTAATGCAATTCGATTTTAGGCGCAGTTATGGTTCGATCTCGATGAATCGCGATTTCGTTCCGAACTATGGAACTCAACATCTTTCGGCACGGCTTTGCTATTTATCCCGTGCATCCTGAGTTTATCGAAGGACACGAGTGGCTATAGTTTTTTTTAAGTACAAAGTTAAAAAATCCGCTCGCTCTGAGCCTGTCGAAGGGTTTAAGATCGGAAGCCTCCGGGATTTATAAATAAGCCTTATCCTCATTAGTTGACATCACACCATCAAAAAACTATAATAACGGTCATATGGGCAAAATAACTAACCAAATCATTCAGGAGTCATACGCTTAATGGGCAGACAGCCTCTGTGTCGCAGGGTGGGTTTCATCCCCGCAGTCACCAGCTTTACGCCGTCCGGAAAGCAGCTTTCCTCGTTTCAGGAAGTAAAACTCACCGTCGAAGAACTTGAAGCCATCCGTTTGAAAGATATAGAAGAACTGGAGCTTGAGGATTGCGCCCAGGAGATGAACGTATCGCGCACCACTTTTTCACGCATACTGGATGCAGCGCGTAAAAATATTGCCGATGCTCTTTTAAACGGCAAGGCGATAGTTATTGAGGGTGGTAATTTTGAAATATCGGCCATCAGGCAGTTTACCTGTCCGCTGGGAAATAAATGGTATGCTACCGGCGAGCATGTGACAAGCCGGTTGCCGCAGGATTGCCCCAGGCGCAATAAACAGTAAAAGATGACATCAGCAGTTTATAGACTGTATTATATACGGAATATATAAAAATAATTAAGTTATGGAGGGTATTTGATGGTAACTGAGGAGCAAATCAGGAAGGAACTGAACGAACTGGTAGTTCCCGGCCTGACCAGAACCGTGGGCAGTATGAACCTGATCACGGATGTCAAAATCGAAGAGAAAAAGGTTTCTTTAACATTGGCGGCAGCCGGTATGACCACGCTGGTACAGGGCGTGTTAAGAGCCAAAATCACCAAAATCGTCGGGCCGCTAAGCGGCGGCAGCGAAGTGGAAGTGAATTTTGAAAATGTTAAGCCGGGTGTCCTGAATAAAATTAAAAATATAGTGGCTATCATGAGCGGCAAGGGCGGCGTCGGTAAATCGCTGGTAGCCGGGCTGACAGCCGTATCGCTTAAAAGAATGGGCTACAACGTCGGTATTCTGGATGCCGATATTACCGGTCCCAGTGTTCCCAAGATGTTCGGCGTTACCGACAGGCCTGCCGGAGACGAAACCGGTATCCTGCCTGTTTTATCCAAATCGGGTATCAGGGTAATGTCAATCAATCTGCTGCTGCCGGCAGAAGATGATGCCGTTATCTGGCGCGGGCCATTGATTGCCAGGGCAATCGAGCAGTTCTGGCAGGACGTCCACTGGGGAGACCTTGATTACCTTGTCATCGACTTGCCGCCGGGAACCTCCGATGCCGCTTTAACGGTGATGCAGTCCATACCCATAACCGGCGCTGTAGTCGTTTATACTCCCCAGGATTTGGCGATGATGATTGTCCGCAAAGCCTTCAGCATGGCGAAGAATATGGAGAAGCCGGTGCTGGGTGTCGTTGAGAATATGAGTTACATCTACATCCCCGAATTGAAGCAGAAAGTGGAACTGTTCGGAGCCAGCCAGGCGGATATGATGGTTCAGGCTGCCGATGCCCCGCTTTTAGCCCAGATTCCGGTCGACCCGAATCTGGCAAAACTGTGCGACGAGGGCAGGGTGGAAGATTACGAAGCTGATTTCATCAAGCCGATGGGTGAAAACATCATAAAATCCATTGCCGATAAGAAAGCCGCTAAAAAAGCTGCCAAAGAATCCGAAAAATAGTCTGATTTAAACGCGATTAATTTAATACCCCGAACCTGAAAAAGGTTCGGGGTATATTTATATTAACGAAAAGTCTGGTGAAATAATTACAAACAGCCTTGTTGCAGATAGCACTGCAAAGAAGTACTGAAAAGGTAATATAATTCCATTGTATTCTTAAAAAATAGGTTGACATTATGCCTGATTCTGTAATACTATTAGCTGTTTTGTAATTTTTACAAAAGTACCGATACTATATATTCTATCCGGATATTAGAGGAGTTTAGATGAAGAGTAAAATAACCGGTATCCTTATAACACTGTCGTTACTGTTAAGTCTGTGCCTGGTGGCTTCCACTCAGGTAATGGCAGACCCGGTCGTTTATTATGTCGATGATGATAATACAGGAAGCGAAGACGGAACTTTGGTTAATCCTTATAATACGATTACAGAAGCTGTTACCGCCGCTTCTAATGGTGATACGATTATTGTTGCCGGCGGAACATATACAGAGACGGTAAACGTAGACAAGAGCGTGAAAATAAAAGTGCAAAGCCTTGAAACGGCAACTCTCACTCCATCCGGCGGCAATGGATTTTATATAACTGCCGATAATGTTACCATAGAAGGCTTCACCATAACGGGGGCTTATGATGCGATATATTTGGATGGTGTTTCAGGTTGTACCATAACCGGCAACACGATTGGTGATTCTACTGATATATCAATCATGTTATCGTATGCAAATACATGTATCGTACAAGGGAATACCTGTTTGGATAATACGGTGTACGACATATATATATATTATTCAGAGGGCAATATTATACTGAACAATATATGCCAGGGTGATTATGCAATTTATCTTGAAGAATCGGCCAGAAATAATATATCCGGCAACTCTTGTGAATATGGTGATTACGGCATCTATTTACTGGATGCCATAGATAATGTCTTCGTGGCGAATATATGCAGCAATTATGGTGAAGGTTATGGCATTTATATAACAACTGGTTCCTCAAATGTATTATATTCGCGCAATACTTTCATATTTAATACGCTGGATGATAATGACCGCGGTGTTTATTTTAACGTTCCGGAGATAGATGCAAGCCTGATATATTTTAAAAATAATAATCTAACCAACAATTATACCGGTGTTGAATATTTTAGTGACACTTATTTTGTCGATGCCACTCAAAACTATTGGGCCGGTAATTGGAACGATGTTTTAGGTTATGTTAACATGGCCGATCGCCTGTATTCTCCCGTACTATATTCCATGACGGAAATTGAGTCGTGGGTGACAATTATAACCACAACGTCTACCACAACAGCAACAAGCACATCGACTGAGACATCGACAATAACCAGCACGACCAGTTTGACGGAAACGGCGACATTAACATCTACTGCTACCGAGACGTCTACAACTACTGAAACGAATACGGATACCGTTATAAGAACGATTTCCTCGATATCGACGGTTCCTGAAGGGACTGTTACCATGCTGGATCCGACGACGTTGACCGAAACGCAATCGGTAACATCTACGGATACGCAAACAAATACGTCAACTCAATTCGTAACAAGCACCGATACGCAATCCCTGACGATTACGGTTTCCGTTCCGCAAACTGTCAATCACACCACTACAACGACTTTGACTGCAACCGAAGAGACACTGGATTGGCCGCTGATAATCATTATCTCTGTAGCCGGGTTGCTTGCCGGCGGGTTGATAGTAACCATAATAATCAGAAAAATATAAACTCCTGAATCGGTTTCTTATGGTTCAGGCATTAGATATATAACAATAGCAAAGAGGCTGTCCCTGTACCGGGGCAGCCTCTCTCTTTTATTTTATAACTGATGCCGGGGAATACTCTTTAACTATTTCTCCCAACCCACCAGGTTCTTCTCCCGATAAATCGGGAGAAGAACGACATTTTTACCGGTATCTACACCCTTTCGTTTACCAGTGTTTCAACGACGCTCGGATCTGCCAGTGTAGTGATGTCGCCCAGGTTGCTGATGTCGCCGTTGGCAATCTTGACCAGTATGCGGCGCATAATCTTGCCGCTGCGTGTCTTGGGCAAGCCCTCGGCAAACTGTATTTTATCAGGGCTGGCAATCGGACCGATGACCTTTCTGACGTGGTCTTTCAGTTCCTTCTCCATGGCTTTACTCGGTTTTTCCCCATGCTTCAAGGTAACGAAAGCGTAAATGCCCTGTCCTTTAATCTCGTGGTGGATGCCGACGACCGCGGCTTCGGCTACCTTCGAATTGGAAACCAGTGCGCTTTCCACTTCGGCAGTGCCGATGCGGTGACCGGATACGTTAAGCACATCGTCGATGCGTCCCATAATCCAGTAATAGCCGTCCTCATCTTTCCTGGCTCCGTCTCCGGTGAAATACATACCAGGGAAGCGCGAAAAATAGGTATTTTTGAATTTTTCATGGTCTCCGTAGATGGTGCGCATCATACCGGGCCACGGTTTCTTGATACACAGGTAGCCGCCTTCGTTGACATCGACCTCGTTTCCTTCGGCATTGACTATCATCAGTTCGACACCGGGAATGGGCATAGTGGCGGAGCCCGGTTTGGTGGGAATGGCTCCCGGCAGGGGAGTTATCAGGTGACCGCCGGTTTCTGTCTGCCACCAGGTGTCGACAATCGGGCATTTCTCCCGTCCGATAACGCGGTGATACCACATCCATGCCTCGGGGTTGATGGGTTCACCCACAGTTCCCAAAAGTCTCAGGCTTGAGAGGTCGTGTTTCTTCGGCCATTCCTCGCCGTCTCGCATCAGGGCGCGTATAAGAGTGGGAGCGGTGTAGAAGATATTTATCTTGAATTTATTTACGATATGCCACATCCTGTCCGGTTTGGGGAAGGTCGGAGTTCCCTCGTAAATAAAGCTGGTTGCTCCTGTAGCCATCGGTCCGTAAACAACATAGCTGTGCCCGGTTACCCAGCCGATATCGGCGGTACACCAGAAGACATCATCGTCTTTGATATCGAACACCCATTTCATTGTTTGTACCGTATGCAGCAGATACCCTGCCTGCGTATGCATGACACCCTTGGGTTTGCCGGTGCTGCCGCTGGTATAAAGAATGAACAGCGGGTCTTCGGAATCCATAACCACCGGTTCGCAAATCGAGGAAATATCATCGGCTTCCATTTCTTCGTGCCACCAGCGGTCTCTGCCTTCATATATTGTTATATGCAGCCCCAGTCTCTTGACGATAATCATATCTCTTACATTGGGGCAATCTTTCATGGCGATATCTGCGGCATCCTTGCACCTGATAATCTGCCCGTTGCGGTGATAACCATCGGCAGTGATGACCAACTTGGAATTGCAATCCAGAATGCGGTCTCTCAAGGATTCTCCGCTGAATCCACTGAATACGATGCTGTGAATAGCCCCTATACGGGTACAGGCCAGCATGGCGAAGGCTGCTTCGGGAATCATGGGCATATAAATGGTAACCGCATCGCCCTTTTTAACGCCGTGCTTCTTTAACACATTTGCGAACTTACATACCTCGTGATGCACCTGCTGGTAGGTAAACGTCCTGACTTCGTCTTCGCCTTCGCCCTGCCATACCAGCGCCGCTTTATTCTTGCGCCAGGTATTCAAGTGGCGGTCGAGGCAGTTATAACTGATGTTGATTTTGCCGCCGATAAAATATTTGATATTGATGTTTCCGCTGAATGAGTATTCGCGCACTTTATCCCATTTTTTATACCAGTCCAGTTGCTCGGCAAGGTGTCCCCAGAAGCCTTCGGGGTCTTTTACAGACCAGTTATATAAAGCTTTATAGTGTCGCATGCCGGAAACTGCCGCTTGATCGACAAATTCCTGAGGAGGGTTAAATACTCTTTTTTCCTCCATCATGGAGGTTATTTCCTGGTGTTTTTCATCATGTTTAGCAGTAGCTGTTTCTGTTTCAGGGGTTTTTTTAGTGCCTAGCGCGTCGTCTATTACTTTACCCAGTTCGTCATTGGTAAAGGGAGCAGTCAGGTAATCGAAGGCTCCCGTTTTAATACATTCGGCAAGCGCATCTGCGGTGGGTTCGGCGGAGGTAATTACGATTTTAATATCCGGTTGTTTTTTAATTGCTTCGGCGAGCACTTCAAGACCGCTTTTAGCAGGGATTTCCAGGGAAATAACGGCCAAATCGAAATGTTCTGCTGCAATTGCAGATGCGGCTTTAATTCCGTCATCTACCGCTATGGTGCGATAGTTCCCTCGATTCAGGTAATCTGTAATGGAACTGCGCAGACCTGCATCGGCATCAGCGACGAGTATAGAAAGGCTACCGACGGGGTTTTCTTTCGGGGGGGTGGATTTGTCTTGAGACATGTTAAACCTCCTCAAATGAAAAATCTGTAATTTTTAAAATATTTAAATTTAACTAATTCAGAATCAAATAATATCAGTAAAAATATGTACTTGTCAATACTCATTTATGTGTACAAGCTATCACGAGATAGCTGGCTGTTCTTAAGAACGATAAAACACGACGGGCATCATCCCGATAAAACTTGTATTGTCTGTAAAATACTATTTGACAACAATAATATATGTGTTAAAATAATAGTATGTATAAAACATAGTAATATTTAGATAAGGATGAAACATGGATGAAAGGGCGGTTGTAAAAGAAGAGCAGTTCAATATCCAGTTAAAGAAACTGAACGATTTCATTGCCGAATTATTGTCGGACGCGCCCGTTCTTATTGAAATGGAAGATAACCTGACGATGTCACAGTTACGCGTGTTGTTACTTCTGAAAATAAACGGCAGGATGAAAATGACGCAGATAGCATCTTGTCTTACGATACATGTTTCGACGGCTACCGGTTTGGTGGACAGAATGATAGCCAAAAAACTGATTCAAAGAGAAATGAACGAGGACGACAGACGCGTTATATTGTGCGCCTTATCCGATAAGGGACATAAGATTACGGATAGTATCTGGAAGATCGTTTGGGAAAATGCGCGCTCTCTTTCGGAGTATATAACATCGGAAGAATTAAATATTATCGGCAATTCTATCGATATTCTGCAAAGAGCCTGGATGAAAAGGAAAGAGAATCAGGACGGTGCAATATCGTCCGAACCTGTTAAATAAATATTACATTGCAAATAATATTCGGGAGGGGTTTATGTTTAAAGGATTGGGGCGGTTTGCCTCCAAATTCAAGTATTTGATAATTCTTTTCTGGGTGGCGCTGGCCGTTTCTATGGTGCTCTGGGCGCCGACGTTGAGTGAGACCGGTAAGCTGGATGTTTCCGGTTTTTTGCCCGAAGGCAGCGAATCGGGCAAGGCAGCTGAACTGATTGCCCAATATTTTCCGGAAGAAGCCACCGATTCATCGGTAACTATCATTATTCACAATCCGGACGGTTTAAATGCCGGGGATATGGCTTTTACCCAGTCTTTTTCGCAGTATTTGAGCCAGCAGGGAGCGGCGGCTGGCATAGAGTCGGTAACATCCGTTTTTACCAACCCGGCTTTAGCTGCCAGCCTGGTATCTCCGGATAATACCACGATGTTGGTTAACATCGGGCTTAACATAACTACATCAGGAAAATCGTCCTCCGCTATTTTGGAATCGCTTGAAACATATATCGACGGCAACAAGGGTTCTTCATCTCTGCAGGTTTATATCTCGGGCGAAGCCGGAATTATGAACGACCTGATGTCCACTATGGTCGAAAGCATCGATATCACGACGATTGTAACCGTAGTCCTGGTTATTGTATTATTGCTTTTAATTTACCGTTCTCCGATAGCGATGCTGGTACCCCTGTTGACCATAGGAACGGCTTATCTGATAAGCCGCGGCGTGCTGGGTTATATGGGGGAGTGGGGCATCAATCTGTGGTCTCAACTGGATGTATTTATTATCGTTCTCATATTCGGAGCCGGTACCGATTACTGCCTGTTTATGGTATCCCGCTATAAAGAGGAGTTGAAACGCCACACGACGCGACTGGATGCCCTGCGCGCTACCGTCGGTTCGGTCGGTTCCGTAATTGCGGCCAGCGCTTTCGCCGTGATTATCGGTCTGGCCGGTTTGACGGTTGCCGAATACGGCATGCTGCATACCATGGGTTTGGCGCTGGCGACGGCGGTTTTTATTACTCTTCTGGCTGCCCTGACTCTGAATCCGGCGCTTTCGGCTCTTTTCGGGAAGTTCATGTTCTGGCCCGGCAAACAGGCGGACGTATCCAGAGCCGGCAGTGGCGAGACGCGTGAGAACGGTTTCTGGCGCGGAGTAGCCAAGCTTACCACAAAACATTCTTTTGTTGTGGCTTTACTGATTATTATTGTACTGGCAGTCCCGTATATCCCGTACTTCCAGATGGATACATCGTACGATACGCTCTCGGAGTTGGCGGACGATTCGGATTCGGTTAAAGGGTTTGCAATATTGAATGAACATTTCGATATCGGCAAAATGATGCCTTCCACCGTTATCCTGACAACCTCTTCGGGTAGCGCTACATCCAGCGCAGCCCTGGGGGAAATCGGGGAAATAACCGCTAAATTACTTTCCGTAGATGGTGTTTCCGGTGTCTTGTCCGTAGTTTCGCCTTACGGAACGGGAGAGCCGCTGGCTGAACTTACTGTGACGGGACAAATAAATATACTATTGCAGCAGCTGAACGCCGCAATCAGCGGCGCCGCAACCGACCCGACGGCGCTTTTCGCTTCCGATACGATGCAGATGTTCCAGCTTTTGGGTACCTATCTGGGCGAAGTGGGGAATGCCTTTCCCGAGGTTATTGCCGAACCGTCGTTTATTAATGCTGTAACGATTTTAAATAATATGAGCGCAACGCTGGCGACCGTCGATATCGAAAAACTGGACATGGCTTCCCTGGCGGCTCTTCAGGCGGCATTCCAGTCATATATCGGCGAATTTATCCAGGCTTTAACGGGACTGGGGGATTATTTCGTTGCAAAGGGAAATCCGTATTTTATCCCTCAAAGCTTGCTGGCTTTATATCCCGAACTCGGTCAGTTAATCAGTACCTTTATTTCGGCTGAAGGCGATGCCGCCAGGTTGATGATAACACTTGATGATTATCCTTATTCAGAGGCGGCTATGGACACGATACAGGAAATCAGGGCAGTGATTCATAACGGGGATTCTTACCAGTATTTCGATATGAACGAATCGGCGGTAGGCGGCGCAACCTCCGCTATGTCGGATGTGCGCAGCGTACTGGAAACCGATTTTACCAGGATTATGATAGTGGTTCTGGTCGGTGTGTTTGTAGTATTGTGCCTGCTGCTGAGAAGCCTGATTGCTCCGCTGTTCATACTTGCTATCGTTACTTTCGCCTATGGTGCCACCATGGGGATATCAGCCTGGTTGTTTACTGATATACTCGGACATTCGGGAGTCAGCTTTGTCGTTCCTATTATTGTCTTTGTGTTGATGATAGCCCTCGGCGCCGATTATAACATCTTCATGATGTCGCGTATCCGTGAGGAAGCCGAAACAAAGCCGATGAAAGAAGCGATTCGAAGCGCTATTATGAGCACCGGATATGTGATTATGGCCTGCGGTTTGATACTGGGCGGCACTTTCCTGGCAATGATGGTATCTCCGATTCAGACGATGTTCCAACTGGGTGTCGCCGTAGCCATCGGCGTCTTTTTGGAGGCTTTCGTGGTGATTGTCTTCCTGCTGCCGGCTATAGCCAGCATCTTCGGCAGAGCAAGCTGGTGGCCTTTCGGGCATAAAAAACTTGGAATCAAGAAAGATTAAGCAACAGGTTTATGGATTTAAGGGGGGTTGTACTATACAGCCCCCCTCTTAATATCAATACTATGTAATCTTCACCTGTTCCGTATGAGAAAAAATGCTTCCATCCTGAAATGTCCCGCTTATTTCCAGTGGATAATAAATATCGTCTGCAAATCCTCCGTTGATTAAAATCCGCTCCGCGTAAATGGTATTGTTCGGCAGCAACGGATTCTCACTGGAGATATTGAATTCAAAGCTGAATTCCATACTCAATTTGAGTATGGCGTTTAAAGAAACGATATTATCATTGCTTATATTTTTAAGGGTTATGCCGACGACCGGCCCTCCCGGGTTAATGAGTTCGGATAGAGCTTCTACGGAGACAATTTCAACCGGTTGCCGGTTTTGTAATGTTAACGTTATGGTTTCAGTTTTTATAGCGGTAGCTGTATTTGTCTCAGTAATAGTAGCGGTAATCGTATTGTTAATGGTTGAAGTTATCGGGTCAGCTGTACATCCGCGCAATTGCCCTGATAAGAGAATGACGCAGGTGAAGACGATAAATTTATATGATGATGTATTCATAACATTACTCCTTATGGTTTATTGAGTATATAAATTTATTAACATTTTTTATCGTATCCGATTATATTATATCACTAATTAATAAACAAATTATTGCATAGATACGTTTTTTAGTATTTTTGTCGATAATTTTTAAGGGAGTCGTTTTTTAGATGGCGAAATAGCGGTGAGGAGCGGGGTGGGGGAGGGCAGCACTTTTACGGTCGTTCTGCCGCTGGCGGGCTGAAAGTTAATATAGAGTCGACCAGTGGTCGTCCGCTTCCTATACAGACAGGGCGGACGGGCAATGCCCGTCCCTACGAATGACATTGAGACTATTCAGTAGAAATTGCCGCACCTCGATAAATCGTGCGCGGCTTGAATGATTTGTCATGCTGGAAATCACAAGGGGTGACTGAAGAATCTGGGGATGTGGGGAGAAATAGCATAGAGGCACCAACGGCAACAGGCGGAATACCATCCCTCATCCGTCATCCTGAACTGTCGGGATGACACCTTCCCCCAGTGGAAGGCTTTTTTACCATACTTACGCGTTATCTGCCGTAAAGGGCATTACTTCATCGATGGAAGCAGCATTACATAACAACATAACCAGCCTGTCTATGCCGAGGGCAACGCCGCCGCATTCGGGGATAAATGGCAGGGCTTCGATAAATTTATCCGGCATTTGCATCTTTTTTCCCTGCTCCTTTTCGATTTGCCCGATTGCTTCGACAAAGCGTTTCTTCTGCTCATCGGCATCCACAAGCTCACTGTAAACATTGGCAAGTTCCAGTTCACCGAAGAAAACCTCGGCTCTCTCGGTAACAGCAGGGTTATCCGGCTTGATTCTTGCCAGGGCAGCGGCAAAAGACGGGTAGTCCAGAAGCACGGTGGGGTGGTCTTTCGAAAGCCCGGGGATTACTTTTTCAGCCATATCGATATCGAATCTCAGCGGGTCGGGTTGCATGGTGGGGTCCCATCCGGCAAATTTTAAATAAGCATCTCTTACCGTCATTCTCGACCAGGGAGTGGAAATGTCGAAATCCGAATTGCCGTATTTAATCTTCCGCAATCCCATCTCTTTCGCAAGATATGAAACCAGGTCTTCGATATGCTGTATTATGACCATGTAACCGGCGTTGACACAGTACCATTCCAGCATGGTGAATTCCGGGTTGTGCAGGCGTCCCTGTTCGCCCTTGCGGAAACAGCGGCTGAACTGGAAGAGTTTTTTATAGCCGGCTGCCAGCATACGCTTCATATGAAGCTCCGGGGAGGTGGATAAAAACCAGCTTTCACTCTCGAAAGGCATGATATATGCTTCCGGTGCGATTACCGGAACGCGGACAGGTGTTTCCACTTCCAGAAACCCCCTGTCCTCAAAAAACTTACGGATAAACTTGTAGATTAAAGCTCTCTTCTTTAAATTAGATTCAAGCCGCAGAAGATGCTGCCGTTCTTCACCCATTATGCTACTTCTTGTTTATGCGTTCTACATAAGTACCGCTGCGGGTATCCACTTTTATGATATCACCTTCGTTTATGAAAGTGGGAACGCCGATAACGGCGCCGGTTTCAATGGTGGCCGCCTTCAATTGCGGTGAAATCGTTTGCGCCTTGATAGCGATTTCGCTCTCAAGAACTTTGAACTCGATAAAATTGGGAAGGGTAATATCTATCGGCCTTTCGCCGAACATCAGCATGTCGACCAGGGTGCCTTCTTTCAGAAAATTCTTTTTATCACCGATTTGCGCTTCGGTAACAAAAATCTGTTCGAAGTTTTCCGTGTTCATGAAGACATAGTGGTCTCCGTCCTGGTAGAGAAACTGTTCCTGCTGGTAAGTGGTTTGAGCTTCGTCCACCTTTTCTCCGGAGTGATAGGTTTTGTCTACAATACTGCCGTCAATCAAATTCCTCAATCTGACACGGTAGATTGCGCGTCCCTTGCCCGGTTTTGTAAATTCGAGGTCATCTACGGTATAGGGGATTCCGTCCTCTAATATTTTTGCGTTTTTATGTATATCTGCAACATCCATATATTTTCCTGTATACTCCTTTTATTGACAATAGATTATAGCAGTTATTCGATTGCGTGAAAATAGCACTCGCGTATCGAAATGAGACCGACGATAGTTATTCTTTAAATATTACGGAATTTATATTTTCCATAATTGTATAAGTCTACAGGGATAAATAATCATTATATCAATCGTAATTATTTATTAATAAGAGGAGTAATAACGATATATTGACATTATTACAACGAGTATGTTATAAATGTATGATTTCTCCGGAGCTGTTATGCCTAAGGAACGTTCTATGGCGGGCAGCCGGTAGATGAAATATCTAGACGGCACTACCGGAAACGGTTTTGCTTCCCGTTGGAAAAGGAGAAGAAATGAATTATTGCCGTATAACGCCTTTCATATCAATTAAGAACTCATGTCTTTTTTCTCTGTTTCCCGAACTTTGTCAGGTAGTCCTGTTTTACCGTCAGGTAAAGTGCGTCTGATTGAAGGAGGGAAAAGGTAACCAGAGACAGTTATCAATATCTAATAGATTTATTAAAAACACGGCAACAAATACCAGTGTTAACGGAGTAAAAAATAATGATAAAAAAATTCTTAAAAACAATGGCAGGCGTAATCGCTATTGTTCTGATAATGCCGATGGTTTCATGCGCGGATAAGCAGGGAGAAGACATTACCCTGAATATATCAGCTTCAGCGGTTTTAACTGACGCTCTGGCAGAAGTAAATGACCTTTATGTACTGAAGAACTCCGATATTAAAATTGTCAACAACTTCACCAGTGCGGGTACTATACAATCACAGATAGAAAACGGGGCTGATTGCGATGTTTTCTTTTCAGCTAATGTAAAGAATATGGATAATCTTCAGAATAAAGGATTGATACTATCTGACACAAGAAAAAATATACTTTCCAACTTGCTGGTTTTAATCGTTCCTTCCTCGAATACAAAAAATATCAACAGTTTTATAGACCTTACCGGAAGCGCAATTAATCTTGTAGCGATCGGCGACCCTTCGGCGGTATCCGCCGGGATATATGCGCAAAAGTTATTCGAACTGCTGGATATTTCGCAACCTTTATCGAATAAACTGATACTAGCCAGCACTGTAAGAGAAGTATTGACCTATGTAGAAACAGGGAATGTCGATGCCGGCTTGGTATTTCTGTCGGATGCCTTGACATCTAATCGTGTGGTGGTTATAGATACGGCTCCGAATGAAATAAACTCACAGATTGTAATGACTGCCGCCGTTGTCAGCGCATCAGAAAATGTTGAAGCGGCTAAAAATTACCTGGCATTTCTTTCCGGCGCCGAAGCGATGGAGATATTTGAAAAATACGGTTTCAGTCCGGCAGTTGAGTAATTGAGACAATAATAATAAAATAGCAGGAAAATAAATAACAAGCAACACTAATTATGACGGATTATTTGGAACCCTTGCTGGTATCGTTAAAAACAGTTACGGTAACTACCGTGATTACCTTTTTCCTGGGTATCGCGGCGGCGCGCTGGATGGCGCGCTATAACGGAAAGTTCAAGAGCCTGATCGACGGATTGTTTATCCTGCCGATGGTATTGCCGCCGACGGTAGTCGGTTACGGTCTGCTGCTCCTGTTCGGTGTTAACGGCCCCGTCGGTAAAGTATTGTTGGCTCTGGGGGAAAAAATTGTTTTTTCATGGGAAGCTACCGTTATTGCCGCGACCGTAATGGCTTTTCCGATAATGTACATGACGGCTAAAGGCGCATTCGAGCAGGTGGAGCCCAATATCGAGGCGGCGGCGCGTACTCTGGGCGCCGGTGAATGGCGTGTCTTCTGGACGGTAACGCTTCCCATGGCAAAAGCGGGAGTGATTGCCGCCACCGTGCTGGCCTTCGCCCGCTCACTGGGCGAATTCGGCGCCACCCTGATGCTGGCAGGCAATATTGCCGGAAAGACCCAGACGATTCCCATAGCCATCTATTTTGCCATACAAGCGGGGGATATGGATAAGGCAATGGTTCTGTGCATCATCGTGCTTGCCATATCCTTTGTTTCCCTGGCGGCAATCGCTTACTGGAAGGGAATGGCGGCAAAAATGAAGCCGGTCAAAGTAAGTTGAAATATAAAACCTTAGCACATATTAAGAGTTGAGATGTTAAAGATAGAAGCCAAAAAATCATTACCCGGATTTAATCTGGATGTCAGTCTGAATGCTGACAGCGGGATACTGGCAATACTGGGTCCCTCCGGTTCGGGAAAGACGATGACGCTGCAGAGCGTTGCCGGTTTGATGAAACCCGACGAAGGCTATGTCGAGGTTAACGGCAGAGTTTTATTCGATTCCGCAAGCAAGATTAACATGCCGGTACAGAAACGCAAGGTCGGTTTTGTTTTCCAGCATTATGCCCTGTTTCCTCATCTTAATGTGTGGGAAAATATTGCCTACGGTCTGAAAGACAGTCCTAAGGAAGATGTGAAAGCCAAAATAAAGCAGTTGTTGAAAACCATGAATATCGACGGGTTGGAAGCCCGATATCCGCGCCAGCTTTCCGCCGGGCAGCAGCAGAGAACCGCCATCGCACGTGCCCTTGCGCCGGAACCGGATGTGCTGCTTCTCGACGAGCCTTTTTCGGCGCTCGACCCGTTGCTTAAAGAACGTTTGGAGCTGGAGCTGCTGGATTTGCAGAAGGTATTCGGCGGAAGTATTCTTTTTGTAACCCACGACCTTAACGAAGGCTACAAACTGGGTTCGATGGTGGCTGTTTACCACAGCGGTTCCATCATTCAGCACGATACGAAAGAGAATGTCTTTGCTTATCCGGTTAACCGCAATGTGGCAAAAATGACAGGTATGCGAAATATAATCGAGGGGGTTATTACGGGGATAAACGGCGAAAATGTAACCGTAGCTATCCCCTCGTGGGGAGCAGGATTGAGAGTAGTTAGCGAGAGAGCAAGCAATTTTTATATTAATCAAGATATATTGCTTGGGATACGCCCTGAATATATTACAGTTAATCAAGAGCAGGGAGAAAATGTATTACCCGCCATGACTATTCATAAAATGGAAGGAATTGCCAGCACCAACTACCGGTTTCATGTCAATTCCGACTCATCGGAAAAAAGATACCTGGAGGCTGTCATCTCAAAATCGTGTGTCAATCCTTTGCCTGAAAATAATAATTGTTATCTTTACCTGCATCCCGAATTACTGGTTATTATGGCGGAATAAACCGTATAAAATCCCACCTATTCAATCTCAAATCGTATTCAATTACAAGTGTTTTTATTCATTTGACAGCCAGTACAGTCTAAAGATATTATTTTAGCTAGAGTTTTATTTCCTTGTGGAAAAAATGATAGAGGCGGCGCTTGTCAAAAAGCTTTGTTACGGGCAACTGCTATCTCCCGTTCCGAGTTATATTATCCTTTAATTTATCCGATATTTTGACTTTTATACACTAATTCTTAATCAGGCATTAAAAAGGAGGCGAAACAATTGTTCAGCGGGGAAATTCTGTCGAACCCGGATTTCCAGATGGGTCTTTTGTTGTTTGTGGCTCTGGCTGGTTATTTAATTGCATATAGAATTAATCAGTCTGCCGTTGTCGGAATCATACTGGCCGGTATCCTGGTCGGTCCGAGTTTACTAGGACTGGTTACATATACCGATTTCGTATCTTCCCTGGCGCACCTGGGAGCAGTGGTTCTTTTGTTCACTATCGGTCTTGAGTTCAATATAAAGGAAATTGCCAAGGTGCGTTATCTGGTTATCGGTTTATGCGGTGTTATCATACCGGTGCTGGGCGGTTTTTTTACAGCTGAGCTTTTCGGGTTCGATTTCAAGGCAGCGGTGTTTATCGGTGTGGCTCTGTCTGCCACAAGTATTGCCATCACGGCCAATGTTCTGCGGGAAATGGGAAAGCTGCAGACCGAAGCCGCCAAGGCAATTATAGCGATTGCAGTGGTGGATGACGTTCTGGCTCTCTTATTTTTATCGATGGCGGAAGGCATAGTGTCGGGTGATATATCGGCTGTCTCTATTCTTGTAACAGCTGTTATCGCTATTGCATTTATCGGCATCGGCATCTTGGTAGGCAAATTCGTTTTTGCCAGATTTATGGTAAGGCTCGATAACACCTCGCTGTGTAATAAATATCCGGAATCCATATTTATCTTCGCGATTATGACTGCCTTCCTGTACGGTCTGGTAGCAGAACTGGTAGGTTTGTCAGCTATAGTAGGTTCGTTTTTAGCAGGTGCTTCCTTTTCTGACGTTAAATTAAAACGAGGCGTTATTTTCAGGGAGGGAGCTGAGCATCTGCAGATTATATTTGCATCGATTTTCTTTGTTTCGCTGGGCGTAATAATGGATGTCCATTATATTACGCTCGATATAATCTGGTTCGTGCTGGCATTGACTGTAATTGCCATAATTACCAAGATTATCGGATGCGGTTTACCGGCCAAGCTCTACGGAATGAGCTGGAAGAATGCCTCGGTTGTAGGCGTGGGAATGGCACCACGCGGAGAGGTGGGCATGATTATCGGTTTAATCGGGCTTAACCAGGGGCTTATCGACATGGGTGTCTATTCGGCCATTATCCTGATGTGTCTGATAACAACTATTATTCCGCCCTTGATGTTAAGAAACTGGATATACAAAGATAAAAGCAAAAAGGAAGTATGCGAAATTCCTCCGGCTAAATTACACTGATAAAATTCAAAGTCTTGAAAAACTAATCCCGCGTTGCACTAACCGGGCGCGGGATTGTTTTATGCTTCCGGTTAAATATCTGAAGTCATTTAAATATCGATACCGAATACCTGCCGCATCAGGAATCCGATACCGAATGAAACGGCGGCAATCCCGATACTGAGTAGTGCCATCTCGGAAAACCGTTTCATAAACGGCAGGTCCTGGGCAACCGAAATATAGAAATTGAATATCAGCACTACGATAATCACATTGCATATCATAACAGCCAGAGCGATTAATACATTCGAAAGCAACAGGTACGGCAGAATCAGGACTGTCACGGTAAAAATATAGGCTATTCCGGTATAAAGCCCCGATTTAACCGGCGATCTGCCGGTTTTTTCCGCTTTGCTTGCCAGGTAGCTGGTACTGCCCATCGATAGGGAGGCGGCGATGCCGGTAATCAACCCTACCATAGCTACCAGTTTGGGGTCCTGCAATGCCAGTGTAAAACCTGCCAGCGAACCGGAGAGTTCTACCAGGGCGTCGTTCAATCCCAGTATCATGGCGCCGACATATTCGAGGCGTTCCTCTTCTATCATCCCTATCAGTTCTTCTTCGTGCTTATCTTCTTCTTCGGCAATTATAATGGCTTCGGGTATGCTTTTCGCTATCTCGCGGTAATTGATTTGAGCCTGTCCTTCTCCCTTTTCCATCAGTTTGATGCCGAAAGTTATGCCGAAAATCCGTGATACTATATAGTAAAACCATACTTTTAACATGGCTGGTTTTACTTCTTTGCCGGTATATTTCTCCCAAATCTTATAGTGCCTGAGTTCATCATTTGAAATAGAGAGCAGAAGCTGACGGTTATGGGAATCTTTGGTTGCCTGCGCCAGTTTTTTGTAAATATTATGCTCGGTTATTTCCGCTTTTTGGGATATAAGCACTCTTTTTAGAATATCTTCAGATAGCATGTTCAGCCTCCGATAGCAGATTAGTAATTATTCTAATCTTTCAGTATATGTCGGGGCAAGTATGGCGTGGCAATACAACTCGAGCGTGATGTCAGGATGGATTAATTTACCCGGACTATTCACTACCGGCGAATAATAAACTGGAATGTCCTTTCGGGTATCCGGTTTAATTTTTATCGTTATGATACACTTGATGCGTCAAAACCCGAAAAAAAGTATACTTACACCGGATAGAATATATTTACAAATCCTGCTATAGCGATATAATAACTGGTAAGGCTTATTGTTCTTTTACGTTAATGTCAAGCAATAATCGGGTCGAATTAATAAATAACAGGCAGGGCTTAGTGTTTTGAGAATAAAATTACATTACACCTGGATACCGGTTTCCATCCTGATTACATCGATTGCAACACTGCAGTTCGCCGAAGAATATTCGTTGTTTTTAAGGATACTGCTCGGTGTTGTTGTTTCACTGCTGTTTTTTATGCTGCTGGCTTTCCGGGAATATATATTTGCTACGTTTGCATACCGTAAAGAGCCATGGATGAAAAAGATAACCCTTTTTGCTTTCGGCGGAGTATATCAGGAAAGTTCTGACAGGTATTATTCGACTCACCCCCCGCTGCTGTATTTCTCCAGGTATCTTTTTAATTTCCTGTTGGCGGCTATATTTTACGGACTCTATGCAACCTTAGTAGATGCAGCTATTTTTACACTGGCCGGAGTTGCCGAATGGCTTTCGTATATATTTTTCGTGTTTTTCCTGATTCATTTTCTTCCGGTTTATCCTCTCGACGGAGGGGAAATCCTGCGCTTAATAATCTGGAGAAAAACCCGTGATTATTACCGGGCAACCCGCATAGCCAGCATGATGGGATGGGCTGCCGGTCTGCTCATGATATTTGCCGGGGTTATGTTGCTCATTATTACGCAGCAATGGGCTATCGACCTGTTGATAGTGTTGCTCGGATTGACAATTCAAATCGCCGCCGGGTCTATCCGCCGGCAGATGAAAATACACGAGGTATTAAAAACTATTAAAGCGGAAGATGTCATGTCCCTGGATTTCCCTGTAGTAACTGAACAGGTCAGTATCAGACGGGTGATGCGGGAATCGATATTACTATCGGGAAGCCGTTTTGTACTGATTGCCGATGGAGGCAGGCTGCAGGGGCTGCTGACCCTGAAACAAATTCAGTCTGCCCTCAGAAAAAGAAAGGCTGAAGCTCCTGTAAGCGAGTATATGACGCCATACCGGCAAATAAGGATTGCCTACAGGCATCAAGCGGCAAATGAATTATATGAAGACATGTATCAGCGGAATATAGAATATATACCGGTACTGGAAGACACCAATATTATCGGCGTAGTAAGCATGTCCGCCCTGAAAAAACTGGCTAAAATCCGCGCCGGATTCGGAATATAGTCCGTTTCCAGCGGTTTATTCCGATAAAGCCTTAAGCGGAAGCGAGTCGATTAATTTAACCTCACGGTTTTCCGTGTAATAGATTCTCCATTGAACCCTGAACCAGTGGAAGGGGCTTTGTGCCTGTGAAAGGATGTTCAACCTGATATCGCGCGGATTGCCGGTTTGCCAGGATATTCCGCTTATGCTGGTTACCTGGGTGCCGGTTTCTATTTCGACTTCGTAATGATTGCGCTCGATACCTTCCGGTAGCAGCCCCTGTTGATAGACGCTCCAAGATACCTGCACGGTACTTCTCGGGGCAGCTCTGGTCTTTATATATATCCGTCCGTCTTCGGGATTATCCGGGTCTACCCATCCTATTTCCTTGATTCCGGTAAACAGGAAAAAAGAATTCTTTTGAGTTGTTTGGAAAGTGCTGCGCATCCCATCTATATGGTATTCTCCGACTATGTCCTCCCACTCCTGCCACTTGAACCAGGATTCGTTAAAGTGCGTCAGCGTGCCGCTTTCGGCAAGAATCCCGCCGACTATATCCTGCCAGTAATCCGTTCCCGGGAAAAGGTCGGACTTATGCTCGAAAGAACCGGCTCTGCCGAGCACAGAAAAACCCATATTCCCGCCGAAGATATATCTCAGTATCTGGTCTCCTATATTATCTGCCACTTCTTTAAGTATTTTGAAATCGCTGTGAGCATATTCTCCGTAATAAATTACATCGGCGCCGTCGGCATACTGGCATGAAATCGGCACAATCTGGTCGTCCATATCCCTCGGCAGCAGGTCGATACCGTTAGTATCGAATTGACTGCTCAGCGGATAGGATTCGGCGGAAACGAAAGCCAGCCAGTGTTTGTTGTCGGCTACCCATAGCCCGTCCGCGGAACTGTCGTAATTGGCCAGAGAATTGAGTATTCCCTGGTCGGGCAATAAAAGCTGGGCTCCTTCATAACCCAGGTTGGTGTCTCCTCCGAGAAAGTAATAACTCGATAGTTTCTTTATGGGGCTGTTTATAGTTACGACCATAGCCACTTTTTCGGCTATATTGCCGATATTATGCGCCACAGCGTAGAGTGCTGCCTTGCCGCCCATGCTATGTCCGATGAGCACCAGGTTGCTTTTACCGGCGAAACGCTTGTTTATATCGTTGGCAATATTATTAGCCCATGTATCGATATCTACATTATTTATGTATGACCTGTTCAGCGTATCGGTAGCGATGTGAATATCTGGGTTGTCCCTTTCATATCCTGCGATATATTCCGGCAGTTTATCAGTAATTACATCCTCGAGCAGTTGAAGGGAACTGGCATTGCTGTTGAAACCGTGCAGGAAAACAAAATTGACTTCCTTTACGTTATTTTCCGACGCTGCCTGAACCGGTACCGCAGGCGCCATCGCAGCTGCCATATTGAAAAATAAAATGCTTGCCAGTATTATCGCCAGTCGTTTCATAATTATCTTCAGAAAATTATAATGGATTTTTTCATGGCTATTTTAGACTTGTTTAAACCCATAATATCACCGGCGTATTCGAAAATTCAAGTAATTACGATAATTTCAGCTCGATAGTCTTGAACAACAGGATGGCGAATGTGCTAAAATCATTAATAAATATCAGTTGTTGCATTTTTCGATAAATAGGCAAATACGGGATATGGCGATAAAAAATAATCATAAAATAGCTGCCGGAGTAATTGCCGCTCTTGTAATGTTACTTTCGGTTGGCGCTTCGGTATCTGCCGATAGCCAGGCGTCCTGGTCTGTTATGGACAGCGGTACTACGTCCGACCTCTACGGCATCTGGGGTAGCGGCAGCGATAATATCTTTGCGGCGGGCAAATCCGGCACCATCTTGCGCTACGACGGTTCGTCCTGGTCTCCTATGTCCGGCGGCACTACAGCCGACCTTTACAGCATCTGGGGTAGCGGCAGCGATAATATCTTTGCGGCAGGTCAGTCGGGTACTATTTTGCGCTACGACGGCACGTCCTGGTTTCCTATGTCCGGCGGCACTACGGCTAATCTTTACGGTATCTGGGGTAGCGGCAGCGATAATATCTTTGCAGCAGGACAGTCGGGCATCATCTTGCATTATGATGGCACGTCCTGGTCTGTTATGGACAGCGGCACTACGTCAGACCTTTATAGCATCTGGGGTAGCGGCAGCGGTAATATCTTTGCGGTGGGCAAATCGGGCGCCATCTTACGCTACGACGGTTCGTCCTGGTCTGCTATGTCCAGCGGCACTACGTCCGACCTTTACGGCATCCGCGGCAGCGGCAGCACTAATATCTTTGCGGTGGGCAAATCGGGCATCATCTTGCGCTACGACGGTTCGTCCTGGTCTGCTATGTCCAGCGGCACTACAGCCGATCTTTACAGCATCTGGGGAGCCGATAGCACCCATATCTTTGCGGCAGGCCAGTCGGGTGTTATATTGAATTATGACGGATTCAATTTTAATGCGATGGACAGAAATACCGCCAGCGACCTGCGCTCAGTCTGGGGGGCTTCTTATTCCGATGTTTTTACTGCCGGGGCTTCAGGGACTATACTCAGGTATTCCCCTCCGCTGATATATAACGTATTACCGAATGAAGGTTTCCAGGGAGTTACTTTAAACGTCGCCGTTACCGGTATTAATCTAAACGGAGCAAGCGCAGTGCAGTTCGGCGCGGGTATATCCGTTAACAGCTTCACGGTAGCCGGTTCAAACCGCATAGATGCCAACATCACTATTACTCCCGGAGCTGCAACAGGTGTCAGGAACGTTTCGGTTACCACCCCGGGCGGCAGCTATACATTGTCAAACGGCTTTACGGTAAAACAGGCTTTGCCGGTGATTACCTCTGTCGAACCGAACCAGGGGAGGCAGGGAGAAACGCTGAATATTACCATTACCGGCAATAATTTTAGCGGGGTAAACGCAATACAATTCGGCGCCGGCTTATCGGTTAACAGCTTTACGGTAGCCAGTTCTACCCGGATAGACGTCAACATTACCATAGCGCCTGATGCCGCAACAGGCAGCAGGAATATAACTCTTGCTGCGCCGGGCGGCAGCTATACATTGTCAAACGGCTTTACGGTGAAGCAGTCCCTGCCTGTGATTACATCGGTCGAGCCGAATCAAGGGAGGCAGGGAGAAACTCTAAACGTAATTATTACCGGCGCCGATTTTACCGATGCAAGCGCAGTGCAGTTCGGCGCCGGCGTATCCGTTAACAGCTTTAACGTGGTCGGCACTAATCGAATTGATGCCGAAATCAACATAGCGGCTGATGCCGCGACAGGGGATAGAGATGTGTCGGTTGTCACGCCGGGCGGCAGCTATACATTGTCACACGGCTTTACGGTGAAACAGGCACTGCCGGTGATTACATCTGTCGAACCGAACCAGGGTAGGCAGGGGGAAAGCCTGAACATAACAATTACCGGCGCCAATTTTAACGGAGCAAGCGCAGTCCTGTTCGGCGCTGGTATATCAGTTAACAGTTATAACGTGCTTAGCTCCAACCAGGTAGCCGTCAATATCACTATCGTCTCCGATGCTGCGACAGGAGTCAGAGACGTTACGGTTACCACGCCGGGTGGCAGCTATACATTGGCGAACGGCTTTACGGTAAAACAGGCTCTGCCGGTGATTACCTCTATAAGTCCCGCTAGCGGCAATCGCGGGGCGACGCTCTCGGTCACCATAAACGGCAACCATCTATCCGGAACAACCTCGGTAGTCTTCGGTGATGGAATCGAAGTCACCGGTTTTACCGATATCAGCCAGACGCAATTGTATGTAAATGTGATTATCAATTCGAATGCCGTAACGGGCTCGAGAGATGTCTCGATTACCACTCCCGGAGGCGGGTTTACGCTGTCCGGCGGCTTCATTGTAAAACAGGAACTTCCGCTGATTACCTTGCTCAGTACCACTAACGGCAATCAGGGAGCAACGATGAATATAAATATCGGCGGGGAGAATTTTACCGGTACGAGTGAAGTGAATTTCGGCTCCGGAATATCCATTAACAGCTTCACCGTGCTCAACTCTAACCAGATTGCTGTCAATATTACTATCGTGTTCGATGCTGCGGTAGGCACCAGGGATGTATCTGTTATCACCCCGGGAGGCATTTTTATTTTGCCCGGCGGTTTTACTGTAAAACAGGCGTTGCCGGTGATTACATCGGTCAATCCCGACAGGGGAAATCCCGGATCGGCACTGGTCGTTATCATAAACGGCAATAATCTGTCAGGAACAACTTCGGTAGGCTTCGGGAACGGGATCGAAGTAACCGCTTTTACCGGCATCAGCACGACACAGTTGCGTGTAAACATAATTATAAGTGCCGATGCCGTCATCGGTTCGAGAGATATCACAATTACGACACCGGGTGGAAGCACAATATTCGGGCAAGGGTTTAATATCGAAGTAAAATCTAAAAATACTTTAGCCTTAATATTTATCTGGACGGGAATAGCTGTCGTTTTTATCATATTAACGGTTATCCTGAATATGCTAAGGCGAAGAAGAGCGGCCAGGCTATGAAAATAAGGGGCAACCGGTAGCTGCTTTATTAAAAAACAGGTAGGAAAGTCATCAGGTCATTGCCGGCTTTACAAATAATCAAGATATTATGGGAGATTAGAAAAGGAATCTTGCAGAAAGCTTGAATAAATATCGGTAAAATACAATAGCTTGCCTTAAGACAACTTTATGGAAGAGATTAGAAGAAATCAGCCCTGCCCGTGCGGCAGCGGCAAGAAATACAAGTATTGTTGCAGCTCATCCGCTATCAATCTGCTGGGCGATGAAATCGCGCTTTTTCAGCGAAATCGCGATGCTGCATATAGCGGGGAGCTCGGTATCAAAAGAGAAGAATTCTGCCATAAGTACATGCTGAAGAAGTCGGAAATTTTTAATGAACTGTCCAGAAGGCAGAACGAAGTCGTCACCTCTGAATGCGGTGTTATAAGCTGTGGAAAAGGATGTACTCACTGCTGCATACTGATGGTGGGCGCGACCGTACAGGAAGTTGAATTGATAGTCCGCTATCTTTATCAGAACGAGGAACTGTTCAATTACTTCATCGATATATATCCGGAATGGATATCGAAACTTAGAGAAGTGGATTGTTTACTGGAAAATAAATCGAAAACCGGGGCATACAGGAGCACCGTGTCGCCTACAGAAAAATCCCGTAATAATTGCCACTATTTATTGAGCGCATCGCTTGATATGAAGTGGAAGCAAAGTATCGACAATCGGTTTACAATTATAGATAAAGGACTGTATTGCCCGTTTTTACGCGATGGCGGATGTTCCATCTATAATGTGCGCCCTTACTACTGCGCCGGTTATTTTGCGCTTACACCGCAGGACTGGTGTAATCCATTGAATCTGCTAGAGTATCAAAAAAAGAAAGCCTATCAAACTTTCGATATAAAATTGGCTGACGACCTGTCATATTATACCGGAAATCTGGAAAAGCCGGTCTGGTCGTTTATGCCTGTGATGGTATATGAAACACTGAAATACGGAAGCGAAGCTTTGCAATGGATGAAAATAATAGATGGCAGTGCGATGAAAAGCTATACTAAAAAATAATCCCGCCACATTTATAAAAATCATGAGTTGACTATTGGAAGCGTCATTGATGGCGGCACTTGCAGTTTTTTATTATTTATGCGGCGCTATAAATGCAATTGCCGGATAAAGATTCAAATGAATTCGAGCAATCGAGCCGGAATATGCCGCTTGGGAAAAGATTGATGTTCCGATTGCAGCAACGGAGTAACTCTTCAGGATAAATTTCGAAAAACACACCGGAGACATTAATGGCGACCCCGGGGGGATTTGAACCCCCGATCTCCACCGTGACAGGGTGGCATGTTAGACCGCTACACCACGGGGCCTTATTGGGAAAAATTTCAGATGCCTATAAAGTCTATCAAGGATGTATAATTGTGTCAAATCGGGGGCAGGTTGATTCCTGTCTGGAAAATAAAAATTATTTGAAATCAGGTAAAAATTGAATAGCAAATTCGGCGCGTTGTTTACAATTCTTTATGTATGTTATAATGAACAATAAAATTTTCGAGGGGTTAAGTTAGTGCCGAGAGCAACGATAACAAAAGGAAAAAGAAAAGAAGCTGTAAACGTAGTCGGAGATGTTGAGCAGAAGCGAGATTATGAATTGGTGCTGGTGCTCAATCCCGGTTCCGCAGAAGACAAAATAGAAACTAAAATCGATGCGTTAAACCAGAACATAGTAGCTTTGGGTGGAGAGATATCCGGGGTAGAGCAGTGGGGAAGAAGGAAGCTGGCGTATCCGATAAAAAAATTCATGGAGGGTTATTATGTATTAACCCGCTGTACCATGAAGCCGTCCCAGACAAACAGCCTTGAAGCAAAGCTTCGCATATCCGAAGATGTTATACGACATATGCTGATAAAATTAAGTGACTGATTACATATATATGCGTTAGACGACAAAAAGGAGAACGGGTAGGATGGCGAATCTAAATAAGGTAATGATTATCGGCAATGTAGGTAGCGACCCGGAAATGCGTTTTACTCCTAATGGTAATCCCGTAACATCTTTTCGAGTTGCCACCAACCGGGTTTACACGACTCCGGAAGGGGAGCGCAAGCAGGAAACAGACTGGTTCACAATAGTAACCTGGAATAAACTGGCTGAGCAATGCAACCAGTTTCTTTCCAAGGGCAGGCTTGTGTATGTCGAAGGAAGGTTGCATAATCGCAGTTGGGAAGGGCAGGACGGTCAAAAGCGTTTCAGGACGGAAATCATTGCCAACAGGGTGACATTCCTGGACAGGCAGTCGTCTTCACCGCTGGGTGATGAGAAAGTCGAAGAACCTGAAACCGTCGAAATCGAGCCTGATGACATCCCGTTTTAACAGTGTAATAGATTTGAAAAAATATTATAGGGTAGAGGATAGATAACTAGTGGCTAAACGAATTGTTTCCAACACAAAAGGAAAAACTGGTTCATGGAGAAGCGGCGGCAAGTTTGCTCCACGGCGCAGGGTTTGCGCATTCTGCACGGGCAAGATAAAAGAAATCGATTATAAAGACAATACTATGCTGAGTAATTATATTTCAGACCGCGGCAAGATAGACCCGCGTCGCAGAACCGGTACCTGTGCCAAACACCAGCGTTCACTGGCGGTTGCCATAAAGAGAGCGCGCCATATTGCATTGCTGCCGTTTGCACCCGAGCATATCAGCTTAATGGGCGACGTGGCTTCCGTAAGGATTGCCGCTGCCAGGGGTGAACAGGCAAAACCTGAGGTAAAAGAAGAAATAAAGTCTGAGACCAAACAGGAAGAGCCTGTTAATAAAGAACAGTAGAAAGAACAGGGTAACTCAGGCGTTAAAGAGCGGGTTATTCCGGGAAATATATAAAAAATTAATTCTATCCCTTTTACGATACTGCCTTTCTCCGGAGGGTGTTGCTGTAACAGAGATAGATGAACATTTATTAAGGAGTTTACAGTGCCGAAGAGAACCTATCAACCGAAGAAGATCCCCAGGAAAAGAGAGCACGGCTTTTTGGCCAGGATGAGCACGCGCGGCGGCAGATTGGTGTTAAAGTCGAGGCGTCTTAAGGGACGCAAACGCTTAACCGTTGTGTAAAAACTGCTGCTGCGGCAGCATTCGTATATCTCCCTCCGTGTATGTCAAAACAGTGTTTGTAAATAAAAAGTCTTGACCGGAATTGTTTCAGGTGATGAAGAAAAAAGAATGCATTACCAGTACCGCAGACTATACGTTGATTCACAAGAAGGGTAAACCGTGGGGGAGCAGGTTATTGGTGATGAAAACCCTGGTTAACGGTATGGAATACTCCAGATATGGTTTTGTGGTAAGCAAGCGTATCGGAAATGCAGTCGTCAGAAATCGAACGAAGCGCTTGTTGCGTGAAATAATAAGACAGATTGATATAAAGCCCGGGTATGATATAATCTTCATTACCCGCGCGGGTATATCCGATTTGGGGTTTCACGAATTAAAATGTACGGTTATGAGATTATTAGCTCAAGCCGCCTTGATAACGGAGAATGATGAAGATACTGTCCTTAGCGTTAATTAGGTTTTACCAGTTAACCATATCGAAAGTCTTGCCTTCCAACTGCCGCTATCTCCCCACATGTTCCCAGTATACCTATGAGGCTATCGTAAAATTCGGCATATTTCAGGGTATATGGTTGGGGATGAAAAGAATCGCCCGCTGCCATCCGTGGCACGAAGGCGGGTATGACCCTGTGCCTGAAATAAACGGAGGAGCGCAATAATATATTTAAACGGGATTATTATTGAGAATCAATATGAAAAAAAATAAAAATATAATAATTAAGGCAATTATCCTTTTTGCAGTTATAATCACTGCGGTATTTTCTGCCAGCTGCTCTTCCTCCGCATATACCAATTTCGGCTGGTCGGGTTCGGCGGTGGATGGCGGAACAATTTATGTCGCTTCCCAGGGGAAAATAGCGGCGCTACAGAAAAACAACGGTTCCGTAATCTGGCAGAGAGAAATCGAAAAGGATACAACTTCATCAAGTGCTCTAAGTTGCGGTGCCGGTTCTGCCGCTTCGGTAATATATGCCGACCCGGTTGTATATAACGGCGTAGTCTATGTGGCGACTTATTCCGGTAAAATATATGCCTACAATACCGCATCGGGGAATCTTTTGTGGAAGTACCCTGCCGAAGGGTATGTACAGGGGATAATCGGCGATCTTATTATCGATAACGGCGTAATGTATTTTGCGGCTGTCGGCGGAACGGTAACCGCACTGGATATCGAGACGCAGGGGGTTATCTGGCAGTACAATACCAAAGATACGTTATGGGCGTCTCCCTGTCTGAGTGGAGACACTTTGTATATTGCATCGTACGATAAGAGGCTTTTTGCACTTGATATAAATTCGGGTAATCTAAAATGGGAAGAGCCTTTCAAAACTAATGGCCCAATTGTGGCTTCACCTGTTTGTGAGAACGGAGTTGTTTATATCGGCTCGCTCGACCGCGGTATATACGCTATAAACTCGGAAAACGGCGAATTAATCTGGAAATTTTCTGCCGAAAGTAATGTCGAATACACGCCCAAGAACTGGTTCTGGGCAACCCCGTTAATAGTGGACGGAGTGATTTATGCTGCCAATATGGACGGCTTTGTTTATATTATCGATTCGACCAATGGCACATTGTTATCGGCGGTTGAGTTGGGCAATGGCATATCATCTACCCCGGTATTATTCGATGATAAGGTTATGGTATCCACTCAGGAAGGTGCTGTCTACTCCATTAATACCGGTAACTATACCAAACTCTTACTTAAATCCCTTGATTTAACGGTTCAATCATCGCTTTATGTCGATGAAGGAATTATTTATGTTCACACTATTAAAACAGAAAACCTGTATGCAATAAACGGAAACTCCGGAGTGGTGGTCTGGTACTATGAAGTCAGTTAAACTGAAGAGTAAGGCGGTTTAAATTGGATATTGGAGCGATTTGGGATGTAATTGCACTCGGCCCGATGATTAATATTCTCATCGGTTTATCGGATATATTATTCGGCAGCTTCGGTTTGACTATCATAGTGCTGACTATAATTATAAGGGCTGTGATGTTCCCGCTGACACGCAAGCAGATGAATGCCACCAAGGCGATGCAGGAATTGCAGCCGAAGCTTGCGGAACTGCAAAAGAAGCATGCCAAAGACAACCAAAAACTGGCGCAGGAGCAGATGAAGCTCTACAAGGAATCTGGGGTAAGCCCTGCCGGTTGTCTGTTGCCGATGCTGCTACAGATGCCGATATGGATTGCTTTGTATCAATCCATTATGCGTGTTCTGGCGGTGGCACCCGGTAATTTCCTGAATCTATCGGAATTCCTCTATTCATGGCCGATTGTCTTTAAGGCATTGCCGGTAGACAGCCAGTTTTTGTGGTTGAATCTGGGAACTCCTGATTTCCTGCTGGCGCTGCTTGTCGGCGCTTCGATGTGGGTTACCCAGAAGATGTCCTCATCGCCTGCCACAAACCCGCAACAGAAGTCTCAGGCGCAGATGATGACGGTCATGATGCCGCTGATGTTTATTTTCTTTTCGTTAACCTTCCCCAGCGGTTTGGCATTATACTGGGTGATTTCCAACATAATCACTATAGTTATACAGTATATGATTACGAAAAGCTGGGGTTCTCTGGATGTTCCAAGGTATTTGGCTATAATCAAAGGTCTGATACCGGGCAGAAAGCCTGATAAGAAAGACAAGAAGCTCAAGGAGCGTATTGCCTCAGTAGAAAACGGTGGCAAAAAAGAAGTAAAGGCGCTGCAGTCGGATATTTCAAGTGATGATGTTCGAGTTACAGAGGAGGGAGCCGATGCAGGTGGTAGAGAAGAGCGCCATGACGGTGGAGGAGGCCATAAAACCAGCTTTGACAGAGCTAAACAGAAACCGAGAGGAGGTAGAAATAGACGTTCTAAGCGAAGGTAGCCGCGGGGTTTTTGGAATCGGAACGGAAGATGCCCGGGTAAGAGTAAAGGCCGCTAATTCTGCTAGCGTAGACGAAGATACTATGGATATTATTAAAGATACATTAGAAAATATACTGGGGAAAATGGGGATAGAGGCGTCTGTATCCTATCAGGAAGGGGAATCCTTTACCGGTGAAGATGCTGAAGAAGCTCCTTCGGTTTATAATATCGAAGGTGATGAACTGGGTATATTAATCGGAAGGCGCGGGCAAACATTATCCTGTTTACAATATATTGTTAAAATTATCGCCGCCAACCGTATCCAGGATTCATTGCCGTCGATAGTAATCGACGTTAACGGTTATAAGCAAAAACGTCAGCAGGTTTTAAAGGAACTGGCGGAGCGCGTTGCCGAGCAGGTGGATAACAGCGGCAAGTCTTTTACGCTGGAGCCGATGCCTGCCTACGAAAGGCGCATTATTCACCTTGCTTTGGCAGACCATTCGGGAGTAAAAACCGAGAGTGTCGGCTACGGAGAAGACCGCAAGGTGATGATTATTCCCAAATATTAAAGATTTAACAACGATTGAATCTTTAATCGATAATCTTGATAAAATAGAAATATAATGGTAGTTTATTAGAAAGGCGATGAGGGAGAAGAGTAGGTAGCAAGCTGCAGTCAGCGAGTCTGGTATGGTGGGAGCAGACCTGTAAATTCTATCGAAAATCACTCCGGAGCTGCCAACCGAAGGGCGTTGAAGCGAGTAGGCTTGGACGGATTTGTCCTCCGTTATCGATGACAGGGGCATCATATATGCCTTATCGAGTGCCTCCGTTGTATGCGGGGGAATCCGGGTGGTACCGCGGGTTAATTTAATCCCGTCCCGAGTCAGGGGCGGGATATTTTTTTAAAGGGGAGTTTATATGTTTCAACCGGTAAACAGTAAAGCGGATTTTGCAAAACAGGAAGCGCAGATACTGGAATTCTGGCGTAAAGAGGATATCTTCAAGAAAAGCATAGAAGAGCGCAGCGCTTGTCCTCTTTTTGTCTTGTATGAAGGACCTCCCACCGCCAATGGAAATCCGGGGATTCATCATGTGCTATCGCGGGTATTCAAAGATGTGATACCCCGTTACAAGGTTATGAAGGGTTATTACGTGCCGCGCATAGCCGGTTGGGATACGCACGGTTTGCCGGTAGAACTGGGCGTGGAAAAAGAGCTTGGTTTTACCAGTAAATCCGATATCGAGAGATACGGCATAGCTAAATTCAATGCCAAATGCCGTGACAGCGTTTTCCGCTACCTGAAAGAATGGAATGCCATGACGGAGCGTATCGCTTACTGGTGCGATATGGAACATCCTTACATAACGATGGATAACAGCTATATCGAGAGCGGCTGGTGGATAATCAAGCAATTGTGGGACAGGGGGCTGGTGTATAAAGGTTACAAGACAGCCGCACACTGCCCGCGCTGCGGCACTTCGCTCAGCTCTCACGAAGTAGCTCTCGGCTATAAGGAAGATACGGTAGACCCGTCGGTGTATATTAAATTTCGCGTTTCTGCCGATGCCGTCAAGGATATCAGTGAATGTCTTTACGGAAAAACCGTCTATCTTATGGCTTGGACGACAACGCCCTGGACGCTGCCGGGCAATACCGGACTGGCGGTCTCCGCTGCGGCCGAGTACTCGGTGGTGGAGGTAGAGGGCGAGTATATAATAATGGCTTCCGCCTTGCTGGATTCGGTCGGGTTGGGCGGTAATCCCGTAGTGTTAAAAATCAAAGGCAGTCAACTTGAAGGAATATCTTACCAGCCTTTATACAATCCGCACAAATATGGTGTCGACAGGTTGCGTTTTAAAAACTCCGGCAGTTCCGAACTGGAGCTGCAGCCCGCCGATGATAACCTGACCTATCGTGTACTGGCTACCAATTTCGTATCCATGGAAGACGGTACCGGTATTGTGCATGTGGCTCCGGCGTTCGGTGAAGTGGACTTCGAGGCCGGTATGCAAAACTGCATGGACTTTGTGCAGCCGGTCGATTTGCAGGGTAAAATGACAGGCAACTACAGTTTTTCCGGCAAATTCGTCAAGAAAGCCGACCCGATGGTCATCGAGGAATTAAGCGCCATGGGTTCGCTGTTTCGCAGTACAACCATCAGCCATACCTATCCCTTCTGCTGGCGCTGCGATACGCCGCTGCTCTACTATGTTAAACAGAGCTGGTATATCCGCACGACAGCCGTCAAAGAACGGCTTATCGAGAATAACAACATCATAAATTGGTACCCCGAGCATATAAAAGAAGGACGTTTCGGCGACTGGCTGAAGAATAATGTCGACTGGGCTTTTTCCCGCGAGAGATACTGGGGAACGCCGCTTCCGGTATGGCAGTGCGAATCCTGCGGCAGACTGGAATGCATCGGCAGCCTTGAGGAATTAACAAACAAGCAGGGAATAGAATCATCACTAGTGCTTAAGAGACTAGCCGGTGAACCTATGGATTTACATCGCCCCTATGTCGATGATTTAGGCTTCGATTGTCCGGGGTGCAGCTGCCGGATGAAGCGTGTACCCGAGGTTATCGACTGCTGGTTCGATTCGGGAGCTATGCCGGTTGCCCAGTATCACTATCCGTTCGAGAATGAAACACTGCTGGCTGATGGCAGATTCCCTGCCGATTATATCTGCGAAGCAGTCGACCAGACGCGCGGCTGGTTCTACAGTCTGCATGCCCTGTCGACACTGCTTTTCGATAAGCCGTGCTATGAAAACGTCATTTGCCTCGGTCATATTCTCGATGCCAAGGGCGAGAAGATGAGCAAGACCAAAAAGAACGTGGTAGAGGTGTGGCCGATTTTAAATAAATACGGAGCCGATGCGCTGCGCTGGTACCTGTTTACCGCTACACCCCCCGGCAATGCGCGCCGTTTTTCGGAACAGCTGGTTTCGGAGGTGACGCATAAATTCATGCTGACACTCTGGAATACCTATTCCTTCTTTGTGCTGTATGCCAATATCGATAACTATAATCCGCTGACCGAAACGGGGAAAACGGTTCCTTCCACGCTTGACCTGTGGATTATTTCCGAATTGAACAAACTGGTTGCCGATGTGGATAATGCGCTGGATAGCTACAATCCGACCGAAGCCGGCAGAAGGCTGGAAGGCTTCGTCGATGACCTCTCAAACTGGTATGTGCGCCGCAGCCGACGGCGTTTCTGGAAGAGCGAAAACGATACCGATAAACTCTCCGCGTATGCCACTCTCTACGAATGCCTGGTTACGCTTACAAAGCTGGTCGCTCCGTTTATGCCTTTTATGGCGGAGGAAATCTATCAAAATCTTGTCAGGGCTGTCGATAATAATGCTCCCTTAAGCGTTCACCTGGCTGAATTCCCTGTAGCCGACAAGAGCAAAATCGATGAGAATCTGTCTGCCGATACCAAACTGGCAATCAGATTATCCAGCCTGGGCCGCGCAGCACGCAGCAGGGCGCAGGTAAAAGTACGCCAGCCGCTGGCAAAGGTACAGGTAAAATTATTATCCGGCAGCGAAAAAGCCGGGCTTGAAAAAGTGAGAACACAGGTTATCGATGAGTTGAATGTAAAGGATATAGAGGTAATCGACGATATCAGCGGATTGGAAGAACAGGGGTGTGTCGTGGAAAGCGATGCCGGATACAGCGTCGTCGTCAATCCAGAAATTTCACCGGAACTCTTAAAAGAGGGGCTGGCACGCGAAATCGTGCACCGCCTGCAGAATATGCGAAAAGAAGCCGGTTTCGAAATCGCCGACCATATCAAATCATATTACGAGGGTGGGGAATATGTCTGCCAGGTAATGAATGATTATAAAGATTACATAATGCATGAAACCCTGTCGGATGAAATTAAAGCGGGTGTTCCGGCAGAGGGAGTGCATTCGGAGAGCTATAAGATAAGCGGTTATGAGATGAAGCTGGCGGTTGTTAAAACAGTTTAATCCTGTTAAAAACCGATACCAAAAAGGGAGCGATAAAATCGCTCCCTTTTTGGTTATGAAAGTTATATTAGTTTACTTTGGGAAGATTGGCAAGCGCCTTCTTCATATCGTTATCGGAGAATGAAAAGTCCTGCAATCTGCCGCTGAGATACTCACCGTAAGCGGGGAGGTCGAAGAGCCCGTGTCCGCTGAGGCATATCAATATGTTCTTTTTCTCCCCTGATTCCTTGCATTTTACAGCCTCGTCGATGGCTACCTTGAGCGCATGAGTGGATTCGGGAGCACTTAAAATGCCTTCTGTTCTGGCAAACTGAATACCGGCTTCGAAAGTAGCCGTCTGTGGCACAGCGGTAGCTTCGATCAGTCCTAATTTATAAAGGTGTGAAATAATGGGTGCCATGCCATGGTAGCGCAAGCCGCCGGCATGAACCGGAGCGGGCATAAATTCATGCCCGAGAGTGTACATTTTCAATAACGGCGTCATTCCGGCAACATCGCCGAAGTCATAGGCATAAGGGCCTTTGGTGAGTGACGGCGAAGCCTGCGGCTCGACGGCAATAATGCGCATATCTGGTTTGGCTCCGCTGATTTTATCTCTCATCCACGGTAGAATCATGCCGCCGAAGTTTGAACCGCCGCCGACACAGCCGACTACGATATCCGGATATTCTCCGGCCATTTCCATCTGTATTCTGGACTCTTCGCCGATAACCGTCTGGTGCATCAGAACATGATTCAGAACGCTGCCGAGTGAATAATGGGTATCATCCCTCGAAACAGCATCCTCAACCGCTTCGCTGATAGCCAGTCCGAGGCTGCCGTTGCAGTTCGGGTCTTTTGCCAGCATATCCCTGCCGGCCTTGGTCTCGTTGCTGGGGCTGGCGACACAGGTGGCGCCGTAGGCTTCCATCATCATGCGGCGGTAGGGTTTGCTGTTATAGCTGACCTTGACCATGTAAACCTTGCATTCCATGTTGAAGAATTTACAGGCGATAGAAAGCGCGACGCCCCATTGGCCGGCGCCGGTCTCGGTCGAAATGCGCTTGATGCCTTCTTTTTTGTTATAGTAGGCCTGTGCGATAGCCGTGTTTAATTTATGGCTGCCCGCCGGACTGGTTCCCTCGTATTTATAATAGATTCTAGCCGGGGTATCCAGTTCTTTTTCCAGTTGATAGGCGCGGTGCAGAACGGTCGGCCGGTAGGTTTTGTAAATATCCAGAACCTCATCGGGGATTTCTATATAGCGTTCCGGGCTGAATTCCTGCATAATCAATTCCATGGGGAATAACGGGGTCAAATCGGGTGGAGTTAACGGCTGTCCCGTTCCCGGGTGTAATGCTGCAGGCAGCGGTTCGGGCAGGTCGGGCAGGATATTGTACCACTTGGTAGGCATATCTTTCTGACCGAGGAAATACATGGCTTCTTTCATTTTTTAATCCTTCCTTTATAAATATTTTTTATATTCAATAATTACTCTAAAAAACAAAAAACCCTTCAACCTTATAAGGTTGAAGGGGCATAGGCTTTACCTCTGCGGTGCCACCCTTCTTAGTCTAACTAATGTGAAAGACCATCTCTTTTCGGATACTTAATAATATCCTGGGATTCGATAACGCTTCCCCTGCGGTAAAACCTACCTGTAATTATTACTTTCGGTTTACGGCTCCCAGTCCCATTCGGTTTCTGCGCCGGCATCGGCTCACACCTTCCCCGACTCTCTGTGCTTCGCTGGAAAACTTACTATTCCTGTTCGCAGCCTTTGAATATTAAATTAGTAACCACTATAAAACAAACTGCGCATCTTTGTCAAATCAGATGGAAAACAGGTAGAGCGAGCTTTTTTAAGTCATTTTTATGAGAATAGGGTTTGAAAGCCGGATAAGCATAAAAAAGCGGTTTATGATATAATTTTGTAAGCATGTGCAAACGTATATATTCAGAGAGGAAACGTTAATTGTACGATGCCTTAATTATCGGCGGGGGACCTGTAGGCAGTTATATCGCCAGAGGATTGGCTGCTAAGGGGCATTCGGTAGGCGTACTGGAAAAGGACGCCGGAATAAATAAAAAAATCTGCTGTACGGGGATAATCAGCAAGAACTGTTATCAGTCCTATCTTGCGGATAAGGATATTATCTTAAAGAAAGGAAAAAGCGCAAAGGTTTATTCCCCGTCCGGGAAAGTACTCAGTTTAGACCATAAAGAAGACCAGGCATATGTCATCGACCGCGCTGCTCTGGATTTCGCTATGGCGGCGGATGCCGTAGATGCCGGCGCTGAGTATCTGCATAACTGTACTGCCGGAAAACTCGAGGTCTTTAAAGACTATATATGTATGGATTATCAAAAAGGCAGCCGGTTTTACACATCTGAAGCCAAAATGTTAATCATAGCCTGCGGTTTTAATTCCGGCTTGTTTAAAGGGACGGGAAATGGAAAACCGCTAAACTATACAGTAGGTGCGCAAATCGAGGTGCATCACAGGGATATCGGAGAAATAGAGATATATACCGGAAAGCACATCGCTCCCGGTTTTTTCGGATGGCTGGTACCGTTGGATGATAAAAAAGCCCTGGTCGGCTTAATGTCCAGACATACCCCAAATAAATATCTGAAAGGATTTCTGTCTCTCCTTAAAGAGCAGGGGAAAATAGATGTCAACGGAGATATGCCTGCCTATCGGGGAATTACCCTGCAACCGCCGAAGAGAACATACGGCGAGCGTTTTATAGTGGTCGGGGACGCGGCCGGGCAGGTAAAACCCTTAACAGGCGGCGGCATTTATTTCGGGCTGCTTTGTGCCGATATTGCCGTCAATAACATCGACAAAGCATTGAAAGATGGCGATTTGCGTGCCGTTAAGCTGGCAGCTTATGAAAAAGAGTGGAAAAAGAAACTGAATAAGGAACTGAGAATCTGCCGTATGGCTCGCGGTATATATTCACGCCTGAGTAACCGTCAAATCGACAGGATATTCGATATAGGCAACGGTTCCGGAATTATCGATGAAATAACCGCTTCGAATGAGCTCGATTTCGATTTTCACAGCAGGGTAATCCGCAAAGCAATCGCTTTTCCGGCGATATCGAAGTTGTTATTGAGCGGAATCTCTTAATAGTATAAAAATTATTAATAAATATTACTGGAAATGGAGAATGAATGGATAACAATAACAAGGGAATTAAAATAGCTGAAGCTGCCGCCTGTTTTATTGACGGGTTATCGGCGGAAGAACGGGAAACTTATCAGCAGACAATCAGCCATTTTGCCCGCTGGTTTGGTAAAGACAGGTTTTTTGGCGAGCTTGCGCCCCCCGAAATCGCTAATTATGCCGAAAGGCTGTCTATTTCGGATGCCGAATATACCAAAAAGCTGGAAATTGTACGGATTTTTCTTTCATACGCAAAGAAAGAGGGGTTAACAAAGTTAAATTTATCCACTCATTTAAAGTCCAGGAAGTGCAAGGCAAAAACAAGTAATAATAACGTAAAAAAAGATGCTCCGCAAAGGGTTGCTTTGACATCCGAAGGTTATGAAAAGGTCAAAAACGAACTCGAGGAGCTCAAGAAACAGCGTCCGCAAGCCATAGAAGAAGTCAGCAAGGCTGCCGCCGATAAAGACTTCCGCGAAAATGCCCCGCTGGATGCTGCCAGGGAAAGGCTGAGTCACCTGGAAGGGAAAATCATCGAATTGCAGGAAATCATTAAGAAAGCGGAAATTATCGATGAATGCATAAAAGATAGCGACAGGGCAGGCATCGGCGATTGCGTAATATTGACCGATTTAAGCAACGCGGAAAAACTGGAATATACACTGGTCAGCGCCAGGGAATACGACCCTTCTAATGGTAAAATATCCGCTTCTTCCCCTCTCGGCAGGGCTATCGTCGGCAAATTCGCCGGCGACAATATCGATGTGCAGGTGCCGGCAGGAAAGCTGTGCTATAAAATCGAAAAAATAGAACATGCAAATAAATCTAAAAATAAGAAATAGGGATAAAAAGTATTGACACTCTTTACGCAAGAGTATAATCTAATAACCAGCCATATTAATTTTTAAGCGGAGGGTAAAACTATGGGTAATACTTCTACCGGATTGCAGGAAAATATCGCAGCTTTATTAAGTTATGTTTTGGGATGGGTTACCGGCCTGATTTTCTTTCTTATCGAGCCCAATAACAGGTTTATCAGGTTCCACGCCATGCAATCGATTATCGTTTTCGGAACATTTACTCTTCTCAGTATAATTTTCAACTGGCTTCCTTTCTGGTTTGTCCTCTGGCCGATTATTTCCATCCTTGCTTTTATACTCTGGGTTATCCTTATAGTTAAAGCCTATCAGGGAGTTTATTTTAAACTGCCCTTAGCCGGCGACCTGGCCGAAAAGTGGGCGAATAAATAAACCCCGGTCAAATAACCGAATAATAAACCTGCTCCCCTCATAATCGATGAGCGGAGCAGGGTATTGTAAATCTGTGAATTCTACAGGAGCAGCGTTAAGATGATACCGGTGATTTCTTTTATCGGCAGGCATAATTCAGGGAAGACCACTATCCTGGAAAAAGTGATTCGGGGATTAAAGGAAAAGGGTTATAAAGTAGCCGTAATCAAGCATCACAAAGGCGACTTCGAATTAGATATACAGGGAAAGGACACCTGGAGACTGGCGGAAGCCGGCAGCGATGTGGTGGTTATTTCCTCTCCGGGAAAAACAGCCGTTATCCGGAAATCCGGGCAGGAATTAACGCTCGACCAGATAAAAGAGATGGTCAGTGATGGAATGGATATCGTCATCTCGGAAGGCTATAAATTCGACAATAAACCCAAGATTGAGGTATTCCGTTCCGAGGTAAGCGATAAAATCCTGACCGATAAAAAAGATTTGATTGCCCTGGTTACCGACCGCAAATTCGATATCGATGTGCCGCAGTTTTCCTTGGATGATGCCGATGGTATCGTGGAATTTATAATCGAAAAATATCTAAAAAATAATGCATCTGCCGAAGTATCTCTGACTGTTAACGGAGTTCCTTTAGATATGAAACCCTTCATTCAGGATATGTTCATAAATACCGTCAGCGGGCTGGTAGCGGCGTTGCACGGAACCGAAAACGCCAGAGAAATTAAAGTCACCATTCGTCTTCCTTAATTATTAATCATAGGTGTTGTAATGTCAGAAGCTGTAAGCGCCATTTTGCTTGCCGGAGGTAAAAGCTCGCGGCTCGGCACCGATAAAGCCAAAGTCAAACTGGACGGCGAGTCCGTTTTAATTCAGACCATTGCCGAAAAACTGTCTGCGGTAAGCGATGACATCGTGGTATCGACGAACGGCAGGCGTTATGAGGATATAACGATACCCGTCAGGTGGGCAACCGATGTCAACCCCGGCGCCGGTTCCTTGATGGGATTATATTCGGGTCTCCTTTCAGTCAGATATGATTATGCCATCGCAGTTGCCTGCGATATGCCTTTTATAAATATCGAACTTCTAAAATATATGGTAGCGATGCCGCGCGATTACGATGCGCTGCTTCCCATGATAGGGGATAAAACGGAACAACTGCATTCCATATATTCGAAAAGCTGTCTGCCCAAAATGGAGAAATTTCTGGGTTCGGGACGTCTCAAGATAACGGCTTTTCTTGCTGAAATCGATGTCAAATATGTTTTCGAAGATATCATTAACAGATTCGACCCGCAGCACCTCGCGTTTTTCAATGTCAACACTGCCGAACAGTTAAAAGAGGCGCAGGATATTCTTAAAAACGAAGGGTGAATTAGTCTCACTAAATTCTCATTTATGAGTATTATTCACGAATGATAATTTAATCGTTAATCCCGTAGGGACGGGCAATGCCCGTCCGCCAAATACGAAAACATAAATGCGGACGACCATTGGTCGTCCCTAGGTTTTTTATTTTGTCATCCTTGCCGAGCGCAGCGAAGTATCTGAATACAATTCGATGTTCACCATAGTTATGGTTCGACAGGCTTAAGGATGAACGGAGCTTGCCGAATCCGTAGCGGCGGACATACCCCGTCAGGCATCTTAGAAGCATCTCTTTTTCATCTTCATCATTCTATAAGAGGAATTGGGGCATTGGATGCATAATAAGCAAAGATTATTTACTAATCTTCGGAAGTCTGTTCATCTTCTTCTTTACCGTTATACTCGATAAGCTCCCACCTGACCATCCCGTCTTCTATCAACTGGCGAATCTTCTTTTGGGCATAGGTCAACTGGCAGTGTTTGCCGGTTTTGATTTCCATGATTACCACTTCCTGAGGGTCGCCCTGCGCCAGTCCCGGAAAGACAATCATATCTATCGGGCTGCCGATGAACCTGGCTTCGGTGGGGTCGTATTTGAATTCGGGGAGATAAGGCGTCATCTGTTCGGTGAATTTTCCGGCAAGTACGGCGCGGCTCCGGGTAATCGCCGATTGGCGGATATTCTTTTTCTCCTGTTCCAGGGCGATGATTTCGCTTTCCTGCCAATGCCTGAAGATATTTTTATAACGCCAGTTTATTAAATAATATGAAATAACGATTATAAGGATAGAGATTATCGAGGCGATTGCGATTATCATCCATGTATCCATGTAAGATATCCTGCCCGTTTTATTTATTTTGCGGATTGATTGCTGCTGCCGAGTTTTACCAGGGGAACGCCGGAAGCGCATAAGGGGCAATTTCCCGGCTTGTAAGTGACTGTTTCAGAGCGCAGGCAGCTGAATAGCTCCGCTTCAAAATCGTGTTCCTGCTCGGAACGGTCTACAAGTACCCCGATACCGGCGACCAGTCCGCCCTGTTCGCGCACTAAATCCAGAACTTCGCGCAGGGATTTGCCGGTAGTAAGAATATCGTCGACAACAAGCACTCTTTCTCCCGGTTTGACGCCGAATCCGCGACGGAAAGCTCTTCTGTCGCCTTCTTTTTCGGCAAAAAGACTCCTGACATTCAGTTGCCTGCCGACTTCATGCGCCAGGATAATGCCGCCGGTGGTCGGGCCGGCTACGATTTCAATATTATAAGCGGCAAAATGTTTACTGATAAGACCGCAAAGCTGTTCGGTATATCGGGGATGCTGCAAAACGTGAAACTTTTCCCAGTAAACGGGCGAATGCAGTCCGGATGTCAGCAAAAAATGCCCTTCCAGAATGGCTCCTGATTTTTTAAATATTTCCTGTGTATTCATAGCATCATTTAAATGAATAATTCAGTACCAAGCCGAAATCAGACAATGGTGAATATGAAAACCATGCTTTGCCGACGATATCCGCACGTGCAACAAACCAGCCGTAATGCGAATCGCCGCTGTTATTACGGTTATCTCCCAGTACGAAGTAATGATTTTCAGGTATGACATCACTGGTATAAGTATAATCGGGATCATCCAATATATATGCCGATTCGTCCAGCGCCAGCACATTACCGTCTGTCTGATGGATGTAAACCGTGCCGTTTTTTATCTCGACGACTTCACCGGGAAGCCCGATAACACGCTTAATATAATCGTTATCGGAATTTACGGGCGGGTCGAAAATAATGATATCGCCTCTTTGCGGCTCCGAAAACAAATATGCCACCTTGTTAACAAGTATTTTTTGTCCGTGGCTGAGATTCGGTTCCATGCTGGAACCGTCGACGACGGCTTTACTGGCAAAAGTCTGCACCAGCAGGAAAAGTGCGATTGCCAGTGCTAAAATTCCGGCAAATTCGAGAAGCAGACTCTTTACGTTATTCGAATTAAATAAATTGTTTTCCAAGATATTCAGAATTATAAACTATTTATTACCGCTTGCCAAACGGAATAAATGTTTTACAGTTACTTCTCTATAGAAGTATAATTGTACGGTTATAATAATAAATTTAGTAAGATAAAAGGAGAAAAAATGAAAAAATTATCAGTATTTTTTGCCGTTTTACTTTTAATCCCTCTCATAACGATATTATCAGGTTGCGATATGTACGGAACTTCCAGCGATACTGCCGTTTCGCAGGCAATAAACAGCGACCAGGCTATTGGAATTTCAGTCACCGGTGTCGGTGAGGTGGATGTTACTCCTGATATTGCGCTGGTAAATATCGGCGTGCAGGTACAGATGAAGACACTGGCGGAAGCGCAGCAACAGGCTACGGAATCTATGGCCGCCGTTACGGATGTATTAAAAAATTACAGTATAGCCGATAAGGACATCCAAACAGCCAACTATAGCATTCAGCCGGTTTGGGCATGGGTGGATTCCGATTATGTGTTTATCGGATATAAAGTCACTAACATCGTTAATGTTAAGATAAGAGATATGAATGCCATCGGCGATGTAATAGATGATGCCGTTTTTGCCGGCGGTGAATACGTGATTGTTAACGGTATTACTTTTACGATTGATAATCCTGCTGATTATTATGAGGATGCCCGTTCGGCAGCGATGGATGATGCCAAGGCAAAAGCTACCCAGCTGGCGAAATCAGCCGGCGTAAAGGTAGGGAAAGCAATCAGCATCTATGAAAGCGCTTACTATTCAATCAATAAGTCGGGTGTTCAATCTGTGGAAATTGACGGCAGGGTATCGACCGGCATCAGCGCCGGGGAATTGACAGTCTCCGTTACCGTACAGGTGGTTTATACGATAGCATAAACAATAACTTTAGGAATATTAACCTGAATATGTTATGATATCAGGGGCTTAGTTATCATAAGCCCCTGATTTTATTCGGCTTACCAAAGCAAATATTCTATTCGGCAACTATTCAAAAACAAAGGGTATTTACTAAAATTGATATGGCTTAAACTTGTTGTTTGCTGTTTGATTATACTATTTGCCGGCACCAAGCTTGCCCGGTATGGGGATGCCATCTCCGAACGGACAGGGTTGGGTCGCATGTGGATAGGACTCATCTTAATCGGACTTGTTACCTCGATGCCGGAAATGGTTACCGGCGTCAGTTCGGCCGCTATCGTCGGGCAGCCCGACCTGGCACTCGGTAATTTCTGGGGTAGCTGCATTTTCAACCTTGTCATTTTGGCTGTTTTGGATATTTTCTATAGAAAAGAACCCCTGTTATCGGCTGCCAGTAGCAGGTATATTCTGCCGGCTTTCCTCGGTATAGTACTAATTGCCGTAGCCGTTATCAGTATTGTAATAGGCGACGGTGTTACAGGTCTCTCTCTAGGCTGGCTCGGCTTAACCAGTATTCTCATATTTGCCTTATACATAATCGGTATCCGCCAGATGTTTATACATAACAAGAAATACCCGGAACCGGTTGTCGAAGAGGAATCGCAGTATGGGCAACTAAGCAACTTGAAGATATACGGCAACTTTGCCGTCGCTGCCATGGGAATTATAGGAGGCGGGATATGGCTGTCGTTTATCGGTGATGAAATAGCAGTTACCTATAACCTGAGCGCCAGTTTTGTAGGCAGTCTCTTCCTGGCTATCGCTACCTCGCTTCCGGAAATCGTGGTGGCTGTAACGGCGTTGCGTATAGGAGCTATCGACCTGGCCGTCGGCGATATTCTGGGAGCGAATATGTTGAATACCGCCAATATATTCATTACCGACATATTCTATACCGGTGGTCCATTATTATCGGAGGTATCATCAAAAAACCTTTTCACTGCGCTGGCAATGGTCACAATGACTCTGATAGTTATACTGGGGCTCAAGTTCAAGAGTAAACGCAAAACATTCGGCATTATCAGCTGGCATTCCTTATTAATATTGTGCATATACATATCTACATCTTGGCTTCTGTTTAATTATTAACGGAAACGTTTTCATTAAAAATCCCCGATTATTTTTTTCTGTTTGCACTTATAAAAAAGAGAGTGTTAGAATGGTATCATGGACTATATGGAACAGGCGCTATCCATGGCCAAGCTGGCACTGGGGCAGGTAAGCCCGAATCCGGCTGTCGGCGCTGTGGTAGTTAAAAATGAAGAAATTATCGGCAAGGGTTATACGCAACCCCCAGGTTCCAGTCATGCCGAAATCGTAGCGCTCGAGCAGGCAGGAGATAATTCACGCGGAGCGGCAATATATGTCACACTGGAACCCTGTTGCCATTACGGACGCACACCTCCGTGCACTGAATCTATTATAGAAGCCGGTATCAGTGAAGTGCATATGGCGATTCTCGACCCGAATCCGCTGGTCAGTGGTAAAGGAAAAGCAGCGCTGGAAAATGCCGGTATAAAAACCTTTCTCGGCGAAAAAGATAAAAAAGCCAGGGAAATCAACGAAGCTTACATAAAGTTTCAATTGACAGGGTTGCCTTTTGTTACCGTGAAATATGCCATGAGTCTCGATGGTAAAATAGCTACTTTTACCGGGGATTCCAAGTGGATAAGCGGTGAGGAATCGAGGCATTTCGTTCACAACCTGCGCTATATGAACGATGCAGTTATGGCAGGTGTAAATACGGTGCTGGCAGATGACCCGCAGCTTACCGCCAGGTGTGGAGGAGGGCGGGGTGGAACTGCCAAGAAGCAACCATTAAGGATAATAATCGACGGAATGGGAGTTACTCCTGTTACAGCCAGAGTCTTTTGTGAACCCGGGAAAACGATAGTCGTCATCGGAAGAAAAACGACAGAAAGAGAAAGAGAAGCATATCAAAGTGTCGGCGCGGAAATACTGGAAATACCGTCGAAAGACGGCTATATCGAATTGAAAGAACTGATGGCGGAACTGGGTAAAAGGCAAATAATGAGCGTATTGGTAGAGGGAGGCAGCATCCTTTTCGGGTCTTTGTTCGACCAGAAACTGGTTCATAAGGTAGTCGCTTTTGTTGCCCCGATAATAATAGGCGGAGAGAAAGCGAAAACGGCTATCGGCGGCAGGGGAGTGGAAAAAATCATGGATGCGGTTAAACTTAAAAACATAGTCGAGGAAAGATTCGGCGACGATATCATGTTTATCGGATATGTAAAGGAATAACGATATGTTTACAGGGATAGTACAGGAAATCGGTATAATAAAAGATATATCCTTTAACAGGATTACCGTAATCGCATGCAAAGTGTTGAAGAATATGCAGTTGGGCGAAAGCATTGCAGTTAACGGGGCTTGCCTTACTGTTTCAGAATATACGGAAAACACATTCACCGTAGATGTTATGCCGGAGACTTTGAAAAGAACCACATTAAAACAGCTCAGGAAGAACGATGAAGTGAATCTGGAACGGGCGCTGACATTGGACGGTTTACTGGGCGGACATCTGGTCCAGGGTCATGTGGATGCAACCGGAATAATTCTATCCATAAAAGACGACGGCGGCGCTTCGATTTTTAAGATACAGACATCGAAAGAACTCATGAGCTTCGTAGTGGAAAAAGGGTCTATTACCGTCGACGGCATCAGTCTTACGGTTATGGAAAGAACCGATACCACATTCGACATCTCTATTGTTGCTTTTACTATGGAGAATACGGTAATGTGCAATCGCAAGGTCGGAGATATTGTAAATCTTGAATCCGATGTTCTGGCAAAATATATAGTTCAATTCAACAAAATGGGAGTTCCCGCCAGCAATATAACCTTCGATTTCCTTCAGGAAAACGGATTTTTATCGGCGGGGTAAACTTATTCTTACCGAGGTATAAATGGTAATATCGAGCATAGAAGAAGCAATCAAGGATATAAGAGAAGGCAAATTCGTTATTATTGTCGATGATGAAGACAGGGAGAACGAGGGCGACCTGGCAATAGCGGCCGAGAAGATAACCACGGAAGCCGTCAACTTCATGGTGAAGCATGCGCGTGGACTGGTATGCCTGCCGGTTAAGGGTGAACGGCTGGATGAACTGGAGATACCGATGATGGTATCGCATAATACATCGAAGTTTACCACTGCCTTTACAGTCTCGATAGAAGCCAAGCACGGAGTCACCACGGGTATATCGGCGAAGGACAGGGCAGAGACGATAAAAGCGGTCATCAATCCGGAAACCAAACCGTCTGACATAGCCCGCCCCGGGCATATATTTCCGTTAAGGGCCAGGGAAGGCGGGGTGCTTGTCAGGGCGGGGCATACCGAAGCGATAGTGGATTTGGCGAAGATGGCGGGGTTGTATCCGGCCGGCGTCATCTGTGAAATTATGAGTGAAGACGGTTCGATGGCAAAGCTGCCGGAGTTGAAAGAGATTGCGGACAAATTCGGTATAAAAATAGTCAGCATAGCCGACCTGATAACCTACAGGCGCCGGCATGAAAAGCTGGTAAAGCGTGTAGCTGAAGCGAAGTTGCCGACCCGCTACGGTGAATTCAGGATAATCGCTTATAAGAGCGACATGGATGCCGACCAGCATGTAGCGCTGGTGATGGGAGATATAGAAAGCGATGAACCGGTACTGGTGAGGGTGCACAGCGAATGTCTTACGGGAGATGTCTTCGGCAGTATGCGTTGCGATTGCGGCGAACAGATAAATGTAGCGTTGGAGATGATTGCGAAAGAAAAGCGCGGAGTACTGTTATATATGAGACAGGAGGGGCGCGGCATCGGCATACACAACAAGATTTGCGCCTATGAGTTGCAGGATAACGGGTTGGATACCGTGGAAGCCAATCTTGCGTTAGGGTTTCCGGCAGATTTAAGGGATTACGGAATCGGGGCGCAAATACTTAACGATTTGAAATTAAACAAGATAAGATTACTCACCAATAACCCGAAGAAGGTAATCGGGCTTGAGGGGTACAGGCTTGAGGTGGTGGAAACGGTGCCGATAATCATCGAGCCTAACCCATATAACCGGTGTTATCTGGAAACCAAGAAAGAAAAGATGGGGCATATACTGGAATAGAAAATAACACTATCTATAGCGGAGGGAATCATGAACAAGAGTATTGAAGGAATGCTGGTCGGAAAAGGATTAAAGTTTGGAATAATCGTTTCGCGTTTTAATGAATTCATATCGAACAAGCTGCTTGAAGGGTGCAGGGATGGGCTGGTAAGACACGAGGTGGCTGAAAACGACATCTATGTCGCCTGGACGCCGGGGTCATTTGAAATCCCGCTGGTAGCCCTTAAAATGGCTAAATCGAAGAAATACGATGCGATAATATGTCTGGGAGCGATTATACGCGGCGGCACACCCCATTTCGATTATGTGGCAGCTGAATATACCAAGGGAATCGCGAAGGTATCTCTGGATACCGAGATGCCGGTAATCAATGGCGTCATCACTGCCGATAATCTGGAGCAGGCAATCGAGAGAGCCGGAGCCAAGATGGGCAACAAGGGCTTTGCGGCAGCCACCAGCGCCATCGAAATGGCTAACTTGCTTAAGGGGTTGAGTTAATAAGGGAAACCTTGTTATACAACTTTATAGACTGTATCGCCGGGTCTAACGCGTTCGGTAACCTTGATGCCGATTGCATCTCCGGCTTTGGCGGAAGTTACTGTTTTGTTATCTACCTGCATTGAAGATACAACTAGTTCTATATCGGTTGTATGTCCCTTAATGCGAATTAAATCGCCAGTATCGAGTTCTCCCGAAAGTTCGATACCGGCAACCACCGGATGAGCGAAGAAATCCGATACCGTACCGACTTTTATTTCAGGCATTTCATTCCTCCTTCATTTAGTAGTGACTTTGTTAGTATATGCTATGAATATTACCAAAGCAATAGATAAAGGGGAATTATTTTGACATATTTATTGCTGTCACGTATAATTAGCCTGTTTTTATCCTGATTTTTCTCCGGAGAAAATTTTTAAAAATGGGGTTGAAAATTGGCAAAAGATAACCAGAGCGGCGCCAAACAGCAGACTGAAAGTATCGATAAATTAGAGCAGCGTCTGGATATGCTGGACCGTCGTCTGGACGATATAGACAGTATGGTGTCTGCCGCTATCGAAAGGGTTATGAGCCAGCCGGTAACACTACAGATAAATTGCCCCAATTGCGGGAAGAATATAGAAATATCTCTGGTCGGTGTTAAGAAGCCCGGCATCTAGTCTTAATGCTGGAGGAAATTTATGCAGATATTATCAGCAATCGATAGAACCAGGTATAACATTTTCGAATGGCGATATAGTTTGAGCATTCCCTGGAAGCTGGCTATGGCTGTCGCAATGGCGGCAATGACCGGTTTGCTTGCCCAGGTGAGGATATTTGTCGAATGGAGTCCTGTTCCTATTACCGGACAGACGCTGGCAGTGTTATTAGCCGGTGTTTTGCTCGGCAGGCGCTGGGGTGGAGCCAGTATGGCAATTTATGCTGTGCTCGGCGTAGCCGGAATCCCCTGGTTCAACGGCTGGACGAGTGGTTTGGGTGCTACGGGCGGTTATCTTATCGGTTTTATTTTGGCTGCCCTTTTCATAGGCTATTTTACCGATAAATATATTAAATCCAGATATTTCATCAGTATGCTGGGTGTTATGCTATTTGCCAGTATGTTCCTTATTTACGTTCCGGGTGTTATCTGGCTGGGGTTATGGTTAAAAGCAGTCAGCGGCGTATCGATCGGTATTATCCCACTGATTACTATGGGAGTGGCTCCGTTTGTCATCGGCGATATCGTTAAATGCGTTGCTGCGGCGTTGATTGCTAAAACGGTGACACCTAAAAAAGACTATACCGGCAATAATCCGTAATACTTTTATTGACTATAGTAGCCATAATTAGTAAAATTATCTGTCCCCTATCAGGGCGGTTAGCTCAGTTGGTTAGAGCGCTGCGTTGACATCGCAGAGGTCATTGGTTCAAATCCATTACCGCCCACCATTGTGTACAATAGGCATAACTCCGGATTTGTTTAATTCATTATAATATACCTGTCCCAATATCTGTGATTATTTGCAGTCACGACGACAATCTCCTCTGCAACTATCCATGTACCGGCTCTATAATAAAATTAAGATATAGAGGAGGGTATTATGATTAGATTGAGTAAAATGACAGCGTATGTAATTTTTTCGATAGTATTATTACTATCTCCTTCTTTTGCAGCATGTGAAAACGGCGGAAAAACAATCACTCAGCAGGCGGAACATCAAAACCTGATAAATCTTCCTGAACCGAGATTTAATAGCGATGTCTCTATTGAACAGGCTTTGCTTGAAAGACGTTCGGTCAGAGATTATTCGGGAGAGCCGTTAATTCTACAGGATGTGTCGCAATTATTATGGGCGGCACAGGGCATAACGAGTGCATATGGTTTTCGTACCGCACCGTCCGCAGGCGGCACCTATCCGATTGAAGTCTGCCTGGTAGTCAACGATGTAGCAGACCTGTCGAGCGGGGTATATCGATATCTTCCGGTTGAACATGCAGTAGTAAAGGTGCTTGATGGCGATATGAGGATGGCAATGTATAATGCCGCACTGGGGCAGGATTGGGTCAAGGAAGCTTCCATAAATATTGTAATAGCAGCGATTTATGAACGAACTACCGACAGGTATGGAGAAAGAGGAATCAGGTATGTGCACATGGAAGCCGGGCATGTTGCACAAAACATCTATTTGCAGGCGGCGGCTCTTAATTTGGGTACCGTAGCCATCGGCGCTTTCCACGATGACCTTATAAAGGAAGTGCTTACGCTGGGTTTGCAGGAACAACCGCTATACATAATGCCGGTCGGCAGAACACAGTATTGACATAGCGAATACAGGATATTATGAGCTGAATTCTTATTTACCGTTTTTCCCGGTTACATGTAGTGTCAAGCCTTCGATACCGGTTATGATAACGTCTTCTCCTGCTTCAATAATTTCCCCGTTTGTTACCGCATTCCAGAGCTCGCCTCTGTAAAAAACCGTTCCTTTCGGTTGCAGGGGCGTCTTTACTACGGCTTTTTTACCAATGATTTCTTCCGAACCTGTTTTAGCCTGTTCGCGATGGGCTTTTATGGCGCGGCTAACCACAAAAATAGAGAAGCTGCTTACTAAAATGACGACTGTAGCAATAATGATGGGGTCAATCCGGAATACGGGGTGCGCTCCTGCAAATAAAATCATCGAGCCGATAATTAAAGATACGACGCCCCCGCCTGTAAAAAGTCCGAATGTAGTGGTTAACGCTTCCGCTATAAAGAGTCCGAAGGCGAGCACTATCAACAAGACTCCTGCCCAATTAACCGGCAGCATTCCCAACGCATAAAAAGACAACAATAAGCTGATTGCGCCCAGAACTCCCGGGAAAATCAGCCCCGGATTAAATATTTCTACCATTATCCCCAGCGTTGCCAGGCTTAGCAGAAGATAGGCGATATTGGGGTCGGCGATTGCATAGAGAAACTTTTCTATGACTGACATTCCCATATAATTGACTGAAACATTTTGTGTTTGCATGGTGATAATGCTGCCGTCGAGCATTTTAACCTGCCGTCCATCGAGAGAAGCAACCAGGGAATTTACATCCGGGGAGATAAGGTCGATTACATTCAGCGATAATGCTTCCTGTTCCGTAGCGGAGACACTCTCTCTGACAGCCTGTTCCGCCCACTCTACATTACGCCCGTGGTTTTCGGCAATGCTGCGTATGTAAGCAGCTGCGTCGTTTACTACTTTTTCCATCATTCCTTCAGGCATTTCTCCTTCGCCCATAGCTACCGGATGTGCAGCGCCTATCGCCGTGTTGGGCGCCATAACGGCTACATGGGCCGCCATTGTTATAAAGACACCGGCAGATGCAGCGCGTGAACCCGAAGGATAAACATAGACAACCACCGGGATATTTGAACTGACGATTGACTGCACGATGTCGCGCATGGATGTATCCAAACCGCCGGGAGTATCCAAAAGGATAATCACCGCTTCCGCTCCATCTTTTTCGGATTGTTGGATGCCGCGTTCAATATATCCAACAAGTACGGGGTTGACGGTACCCTTCACCTCGAGAACATTCACATGGGATCCGGCTGCCTGTACATTGACAGTAACTGAGATAGCCAGAAGAATAAAAACCACGATTAATAAAATACGCCTCAGCACTTTCATAATAAACCAACCTCTTCATCCTATTATAACATTTATTGAGCTATAAATGAGGCATATTACAATTATTGAAAGCTGAATATCACGATTAATGAAATAATAGCGAATCTTTTGTGTCTTATCCTCCGCTATGAATAATAGCTGCGTGCGTGGATTACTGCCGGCTACATTGTTTAAGATTTCATGTCATAATTTCAATAGTCCTGAAAATTTCCCGCAGAACGGATACCTGTCTTGTTCAAACAGATTATATTGAATATCTGATTCATATAAACCGCATTACAAATTTAACACAGGCATAATCTTATGTGCTATACTTGAGCAATTACCGGTGGTAAACACAGGAGTAATCCATCGTGCGGATAAAGCATTCCCATATATTGTTTTTGGTAATTATCGTCTCAACCGCTTTGGCGTTGATAATCCTGTTTTTCCCCGATAACGTGTCCCGTATTATTCTGGGGCTGCCTTTCGTATTGCTTTTCCCCGGTTACGCACTTATTTCGACATTGTTCCCGGCAAGAAAAAGCTCATCCGAAATCGTGAGGTTGGCTCTGAGTTTCGGCCTCAGCCTGGCGGTGGTTTCTATTACAGGTTTGATTCTGAACTATACTTTAGGGCTTACTTTAAATACTATCCTTTATACTCTGGCCGGTTTTGTGCTGCTTTTCTCGATAATCGCCATTTCCCGTCAGCGCAGTCTGCCGGAAGCCGAAAAATATTATTTTACACTCGGTTTTGCGTGGTTCGCCAGGCAGAGTGTTTTTGAAAGGGTGCTCTCTTTCATACTGGTATTGGTTGCCTGCGGTACGATTGGCACGCTGATTTACACCATGGTTGTACCTAAAACCGGCAGTGCCTATACCGAATTCTACGTTTTGAACTCGCAGGGGGTTGCCGCTGATTATCCATACGGTATCAGTTCTGGCGATACGGAGAGTGTGATACTGGTCGTTATCAATCATGAAAATCGAACGGTCGATTACAGAATCGAAGTACAAATCGATAATGACCCGGACGACGGTATCGACCCGATAACACTGGATACAATCGATAATATCAATCTTGAAAACGAAGAAAAGTATGAAATCCCCGCCTCATTTACCCCCCAAAGCATCGGGGAGGGGCAGAAAGTTTATTTTATCCTTTTTAAAGACGGGGAAACGCAGTCTTATCTCGAATTGAACCTGACTATAAATGTAAATTAATATTTACCCCGTGTTCTTTTTGATATCGGGAATTATGAAACAGTTATATGAATATCAGAAATCGGCGTCTATATAAATTTTTCAACGAACTATGGGAAACACTTTCATCCGGAAACAGGATGAAGCAAATCATCCGTGTTCCTCTTTACTCCAATGCCCTTTTTTTAATGGGAGCCAGCGCTTTCAGCGCTCTGATAGGTTTTGTATTCTGGATAGTTGCTGCACGCTTTTACTCCGATGAAGCCGTCGGGCTGGCTTCGGCGATGATTTCAGCTATGGGATTGGTGGTGTCTTTTTCCAAACTGGGGCTTGAAATGGGTTTGGTACGCTTTCTGAAAACACACAACGAAGAACCGAATGCGATTATTAATACCGTATTCACCGTCGGACTGCTGGTATGCTTAGCAGCCGGTTTTATATTCATTGCCGGACTCGATTTATGGTCGCCGGCGCTGCTCTTTATCCGGGAAAACCCGTTCTATCTCTTCGCTTTCGTTCTCTTTTGTGCCGTTTCATCGCTGATAAGCTTTTCAGACCACAGCTTTATTGCTTTGCGCCGCAGCGGATTTGTGGTGGTTTCGGGTTTGATTTTCGGCATATTAAAAGTAGTTATGGCAATAGTTCTGGCGTCGTTCCTGACATCCTTCGGTATTTTCGCTTCGTGGGGTATAGGGCTCACTGCGGCATTGATTGTCAGTGTCTTTATCCTGCTGCCCGTTGCCCGGCGCGGATACCGTTTTGCTATCACAATCAGGAAAAAAATATTCCATGAAATACTGGGTTATTCCTTTGCCAATTATTTTTCGGTGCTCTTGTGGGGCGCACCGGCACTGGTATTCCCGTTGATGGTGGTCAATCTGCTGGGGGCGGAAGCCAATGCCTATTTTTATATCGGCTGGGCGGTCAGCAACGTAATCGTGATGATTCCGACCTCTGTAACCACATCTCTTTTTGCCGAGGGTTCATATAATGAGGCGCAGCTTAAAACCCACATCCTGCGCAGTTTAAAGATTATATTTTTGCTGTTGATACCGGCAGTTGTGTTAGTATTGCTTCTGGCGGATAAACTGTTGTGGCTTTTCGGCACCCAGTATTCTTCAAGCGCAACGGAACTGGTGCGTATTATGACGCTGGCAGTATTGCCGCTTGCGGTAAATATCATCTATTTGAATATCAAGAGGGTTCAGAAAGATTTGAAGGTGATTGTCGGTATGCCGGCTTTTATTGCCGTTATTTCGATTGTGCTGGCTCCGGTGCTGCTCCCCCGGATGGGATTCAACGGGGTGGGGATTGCCTGGCTGGCAGCACAGGGTTGCTGTGCCGCCGTGATAGTAGTAAACTGGTTTTGGCGATGGAGAAAAAGAGATAATTAATCGATAATAAAACTACTTTTCTATAAGGTTTTTAATTAACTTCGGATAATCTAAAGCTATTTGTTTTACCTGCTTGGTTTTTTCATTGAGCTTTTCTCTTATGTTTTTTCTATTTCTCCACAGAGAGTCAATTTTGCTTTTAGTCTCTTGTAAAATATCATCATAACTTGTATTTCTTAAATCAATTATATAATCTGTTTGCCCCATAGTATCACCGATAATGTGATAATATTTGTCTCCATAGGCGAATATAATAGTAGGAATACATAGTGATGTAGAAGCAATGGTTGCGTGCATTCTGCCCCCTATGAACATATCACAATTACCAATAATTCCCTTGAGATCATCGGGTAGATATTTACCTTGAATCATTGAGACCTTGTTTTTATTTATTAACTCATCATAAATGAGATTACTTACATATCTATCATCATTCTTATTGTCGGATAATAACCCACCATACATATGAGATAATATGAAGAGATTAGCATCAAACTTTTCGATAATATAATCTATAGTAAATGCCATTAATTGAATGTACATTTTCTGCCGTTCTTGAACTCTAATTGATTCTCCGAAGGAAAAACTAGTCATTTCTAGCCAGTTGGGAGAAAAGCCAACAAGTGGTTTATTATTTTTAATAATACCCTCTTGATTAAGAATTTTAACAACTGTTTCCTTGTTTGATGGTTCCAAAAGAAAACCCGGGTCTGAAACGAAACGTATCTTTGAAACATCTATACCTAAATCAAGACAATATTGGTAATTATTTTCTTCTCGTAAAGCCAGTAAATCTATCCTGTTTAATATCTTTTTTGCAAGCCATCTATTACGTGTTGTAATAAATGGACCCGCACTTGAAGGTGTTGTAATCAGAGGTCTTGCAAATATTAAACTGGCAAGTAACGTTTGTAATAAACTTATAGTAACTGATGTAGAACCGTACAGGCTTTCGTTTAAATGCTCTGTATTATTATCGATAACAACATCATATTGGCTGTACGGAATTATAATTTTTTTATTGAATTTTTTAAGAATACGAAATAATACACATCGAATATAATCATATGTAACAAGAATGATGCTGCTAAGGAACCACAATTTTCCCCAAGGTCTCCACCAAGGATGTTTAATTAATTTTATGCCTAGTTTCTCAAGATATTCATACTTTTCTGGTAAATAACTTAACACAACTATGTTTGCATCAGGTATAGAGCTTCTAATGCCTGTAATTAACCCCATTAAAGTCGCCATAACCCCCATGTTTTCCAGAGGTGCTAATCGACAAATAAGTATAGTAGGTGATTTCATGATGGGTTATTATAACATACTCATTATGCCAATATTGACAACATTTAAATAATTTAAATCAGTGGATATCGTGCCTCTCAAACGAAAGATTGAACTTCCGTTTACAATATTCAACTTGCTAGAAATGTCACTCTGAATTGCTTCAGACATAGATGCCAAATGACCCAATGGTAAAAAATGTAATCCCGGGGTACCGCTGCCTAGACGGGTGAAATTTGCCGATACCTGGGCAAGCCCTTTATGAGTTATTTCAAGCGGAAAGGACGACCAGCCGGTAGTGCAGGTTCCCACTCCCTGCCATAACTGAACGATGCTTACATCGGCAGTTCCTCTATCGACCCACAGGAAAACATCTATCTTATTTGCTCCTCCAAGGTTGAATTGTCCATCAGTCAAATCCCAGCTTGTCAGATTGTCAGAACCGCTTGCGTTGAATTCTCCGCTTGCTCTTTCGATGCCGTTCACCTCGACTGAATAACAGAGTTTTGTTGCCGCCGGCACACCGCTGAAACTGTCAACATGTATATTGAGCCTCTGGCAAAGCCGGCGAACTTTCAATCTGGAATCGGACGGACCGTGAGTTGTCAGGTTGGCGGTATAATCTGCTATTGCCGGTTTCGATGTCGCAGTAATAATTCCCGTTATCATCGCGAGATTCCCGGAATCCTGCAATGACGGCGTATAAACGATGGCTTCCGTCTTTTCCTGTGTGTCCGAATGATATTTGTTCGTCATTGCTACGCTCCCTGTCCTTCGTAATCAATTTGATAATCCGTCTCGCCGCTGCCGTTTGCCGCCTGTAAAACGAGGCGATGCCACTGCCTCTTATAATGCAATTCGGCTATTTCGCCAGGCAGCAGGATATTTTCCGCTACCAGTTCGACAGAGACATCGCTTTCACCTGCATATCCGTACATTTTGTACCTGAGAGAATGAGGAGAGCCGGTGTTTTTCAGCAGTATCGTCTTTTCACCCAGCTCAGTAGTAATCCAATCCAGCGCATTGGCATAAACAGCGCCGGTAGTGCCTGATGTAGAGCCCCTGTCTATTTTCCACATAAAAACAAACCTCCGTTAGAACATTAGTTCTTATTCTAGGAGGTTGCGTCTATTTCAGTCAACGGGATTTTGTCGCAGGGGTTGTGCGGTTATAATTTTAATCGGAAAACGCCGTGTTTTTTGTCACAGCGGTTAGTGGCCTGAGAGAATTTGACTCTACTATACCTTGAACTAATCTTTTACTTCTCTCGTCTGCTTATCCAGCATTTCACCGAAGCGGATGCCGGAGAAAAACAGATTTGTAAAGTAACTGCGGGCTGTTGCGCATTTCAATAATCCAAGATTCAATTTACCGTTTAGCACCGGCGCAATACGGTTGTCGAAATAGTTTTCGAAAATCAATATCGGAATTGTATTCAGCTTCTTGTTATATTTCCTCATTTTTCCGCTGGAGCCCATCATATCGGGAGCCAGTTTTTTCATAACAGCATAGGCGTCCGCATTTTCAAATCCGTTGCGTGACGGGTTATCGTAGAGATATAAATGACTGGTTAATCCCAAAAGAAAAGAGCTTTTTAGGATATCATCGATTTCATCACTTAAATTCGATGGCAGCAGCTCACGTGATTGCTTATTAAGAATGCGATTGTAAAAACAGGACTTGCTTTTTAAGCCTGGCAGGGCAATATCCTCTCCGCCGTTTTTACCCTGCAAAACTTCTATAAATGATTTACATAACGGCTGGATTCTCTGGTAGGCGGTACCGTTCGATTTTTCAAGCATGAGGTAATCGTCTGTGCTGAAATAGTCTTCGGTTTTGGTAACGGAAGAAACAATAGTTTGATACAGGCGTGTAAGTTCCGTAAAATTATCCGTCATTTATTTTCTCCGTTTGGGCAGACATATTTATTTAATCGATAGCGCGCCTGGGGGGATTCGAACCCACGACACCCGGTTTCGAAGACCGGTGCTCTATCCACTGAGCTACAGGCGCATATCCGGATGAGCTAATTATACTTTGCGGTAGGGATAGCGTCAAAACATCGAGGGTATTAGTATTAATTAGCGATACTGGCTTCCATATAGTCCCACTTTGATTGATATGAGATTCGTTCTTCCCGATAAATCGGGACTCAGAATGATATTTGAAGAGGAAGTTCTGTCAACATATTAGTATTAACATCGCCGCTATGGATTCGACAAGCTCACCACGAGCGGCTTTGTTATGATATTGTAATGTTATCTAATACTTGATAAACATCTCACCCGAAACGCCGCAGATACAGCATTTTTCAGGGCGGTATTTTTCTATGTTTCCGCAGACGGGGCACAGGTAATAGAAAACCTCTTCATCCCCATCCATATCGATGTTTTCAAGGGCTTCTTTATACAATTTGGCGTGGACTTCCTCCGCTTTCATGGCAAACCTGAATGCGGTAGCGGCAGCCTTGTTGCCTTCCGCTTCGGCTTCTTTTAAAAAGGCGGGATACATTTCGGTGAATTCGTGAGTTTCACCGGCGATAGCATCCCCAAGATTTTCAGTGGTAGTACAGATTTTGCCTGCCAGCGCTAACTCCTTGACGGCATGTATATTTTCGGCATCGGCGGCGACTTTAAACAACTTGGCCGTGTTCTTTTTACCTTCGGCTTCCGCTTTTTTCCCGTATGCCGTATATTTCATCCTGGCTTTGGATTCTCCCGTAAATGCATCCATCAGGTTTTTAAGGGTTTTCTCTTCGTTCATATTTACTCCTCCGTATATGAAAATCTGATAAAAAAGAGATGTTTAAAAAGGGGATAAAAATGGGGTGAGTGGAGGGATTTGAACCCTCGATCTTCAGGGCCACAACCTGACGCCTTAACCACTAGGCCACACCCACCATAGACATAACATTATAGCTTAAACCGGCTGCCGCTTTCAATTTTTTCGATGCAGGATTATCGCCTGTAAAGCTCGGCGATGGTAACGCCCTCTCCGCCTTCGCCGTATTCCCCCAGCCTGTAGAACTTTACCAGCGGGTGATTTGCCAGCCTGTTGTGGACGGCATTCCTGAGAGTGCCGCCGCTCTTGCCGTGGACTATCTTGATTAATAGAGTCCCCGCCATAAAAGCATCGTTGATATACTTTTCCAACACCGGCATGGCTTCATCCAGCGTCATATGGCGTATGTAGCATTCATCCGTGATTTGAGGCGCTGTATATAAACGTTCTTTTTTGCGCAAAGGGTTACTCCCACCGATGATTTTACACCATAAAATGCGATTGGACAATACGCTAATTTATTACTTTTTAACTGGCTGAGACAAAGATAGTTTGAAGAGGTACAGATAAAAATCTTTAAGAAGAAAAAATCCGTTCGTCCTGAGTCCCGACATGTCGGGAAAGGATGTACAATATAAAAAGCTGAATACTATTCAATGCCGCTGTGGTTTCCTGATAAATCGGGACTCACCACGAGCGGTTGAATAAATAATTCATATGCAAACTATTCCTGAGTTTTAAAAATTTAAGGCTCTCAATGGTATTTATTTCCTCCCATGGATTTATTCGTTCTCGACTCATCGGGATATCAGCATGACGATGTTATCCTGAAGCTAACAGTTGCCAAATGGCCTCACGGGAATTATTATAGATATAAGATATAAGTATTACCTCGGGAGGAATAATATGTTCTGGGACGGCGGCATAATTCTGGCTTGGATTTTAAACTGGGTGATGATTATAATCTTCTGGGTCGGTATTATCATTCTTATAGTCTGGGGTGTGACCAAGTTAATCAGGACAGGGAAATCGGCAAACAGCAGCAGCGCGCTTGATATCGCCAAAGAGAGATATGCCAGGGGCGAGATAACAAAAGAGGAATTCGACCAGATAAAGAAAGATATCGGTTGATATAAAAGGCAGGTTGAAGATGTCCGGAGCGACAGGTAAAGAGCTGATTAAAACAGTAATCAGGATTAACGGCATGTCGTGCGCCAATTGCGCCGCCAATATAGAAAAGACTTTATCGAAACTGCCCGGAGTATATCGGGCATCGGTAAATTTTGCCTCCGAAAAGGCGATAGCGGAATATGCTCCCGCAGAGATAAAGCTGCACGCAATAATAGAAGCAATTACGGAACTGGGATTTAAGCCGGTTACCTTAAAATCATCCTTTACCGTCAGCGGTATGTCATGCGCTTCCTGCGTCAGCCGCGTCGAAAAGGCTATCATGAATATCCCCGGCGTGGTCTCGGCGAATGTAAATCTGGCAAACGGTCAGGCTGTGGTAGCATACTTGGAAGACGTTCGGCTGTCATCGATAAAACAGGCGGTAAGGGATGCCGGTTTTGAAGTTACAACGGATGCAGCCGCTCCGGAAGATGTTACCGAATCGGCCAACCGTCATATTAAAAAATTAAGAAATACACTGATTGCGGCGGCGATACTGGGTATAGCCATACTGGTTCTGGGTTTCCTTCCGTCATTTACCGGCAAAGCCTATCTCTTATGGGCGCTGGCGACGCCGGTGCAGTTCTGGGCGGGATTAAGGTTTTATCAGGGGGCGTGGAGCGCACTCAAGCACAAAACAGCCGATATGAATACCCTGGTTGCCGTCGGCACTTCAGCAGCCTATTTTTACAGCGTGGCGGCTGTGCTCATCCCTTCCGCATTTATCAGCGGGGTCATAGAACCTAACCTCTATTTCGATACATCTGCCATGATTATTTTACTAATTCTGCTGGGAAGATATTTAGAAGCCGGAGCGAAAGGAAGAACATCGGCGGCGATTAAAAAACTGATCGGTTTAAAACCTAAAGTCGCTTCTGTCATCCGTGACGAACAGGAACAGCAGATTCCTGTCGACGACGTCATTGTCGGCGATATCATTGTCGTTCGCCCCGGTGAGAGCATTCCGGTCGACGGCATCATCCGCGAGGGTTTTTCTACGATAGACGAGTCCATTATTACCGGCGAGAGCATTCCCGTCGATAAAAAAGCCGGTGACGAGGTTATCGGAGCATCCATCAACCGCACCGGAAGCTTTCGCTTTGAAGCGACGCGCGTGGGAGCTAATACAACACTCTCCCGCATCGTCAGGCTGGTAGAGCAGGCGCAGGGTTCCAAGGCGCCCATTCAGAGGCTGGCGGATATAATTGCCGGCTATTTCGTGCCCATAGTAATTTCGATTGCGGTGATTACTTTTATAATCTGGTATTTTACAGGTCCCTCTCCTTCTCTTACCTATGCCATTCTCAATTTCGTGGCGGTGCTGATTATCGCCTGCCCTTGTGCTCTGGGGCTGGCAACGCCGACTGCCATCATCGTGGGGACGGGAAAGGGGGCAGAGAACGGTATTTTAATCCGCGATGCCGAAACGCTGGAAAAAGCGCATAAAGTCGACACCGTGCTGCTGGATAAAACCGGTACGCTGACAATGGGTGAACCGAAGGTGACAGATATCATCGTTACAAATAATATGACTAAAGATGAAATACTTCAGCTTGCGGCTGCTGTCGAGAATCAATCCGAACACCCGCTGGGACAGGCAATCGTCTACGAGTCGAAACAAAAAGGATTGGAAATGTCGGCGATTACCGGATTCAATGCCATACCCGGCCGGGGAGTAGAAGCCATGGCAGGTAAAAGGCAAATTCTTATCGGCAATCTCAGGCTGATGAAAGACAGAAATATCTCGCTTGATGAGTCCGAAGAAAGAGCGCGCATCCTCTGGGAAAAAGGAAAAACAGTAATGTTCGTATCTATCGACGGTAATGCGGCGGGGATGATTGCATTGGCGGATACCATTAAAACGGAGGCTGCGGATGCAGTTAAAAAATTGCAGGACAGCGGGATTGACCTGATTATGCTAACCGGCGATAACCGTCGCGCTGCCGAAGCCATCGCGCGGCAGGTCGGCATCGAAGATGTGCTGTACGAAATTCTTCCGGAGCATAAGGCTGACGAAGTTCGCAAATTGCAGCAGGCGGGTAAAACCGTGGCAATGGTAGGGGACGGTATCAACGATGCGCCGGCGCTGGCGCAGGCGGATATCGGCATTGCCATCGGCACGGGTACCGATATAGCTATGGAAACGGGAGATATTACCCTGGTAAGCGGTGAATTGAAGGGAATCGCCCAAGCCATCGATTTGAGTAAAAAGACCATGAGAACCATAAAACAGAATCTATTCTGGGCTTTTGCCTACAACGTGCTTCTCATACCGGTTGCTGCCGGAATTTTATATCTGTTCTTCGGCAATGGGACGGTACCTTCCGGTTTGCATTTTGCCCTCGGAGAGTACGGTTTTTTGAATCCGATTCTGGCGGCGGCTGCCATGGCGCTAAGTTCTCTGACGGTGGTTTCCAATTCGCTGAGGTTGAAAAATTACCGGCTTAAATAGTTACGGTTCTAATAGGAGGATGGTATGAACAGTGATGTCATTATCAGCCCCGATACCGAAAGGCAACAACGCATTCCGCCCGGTCAGAGAGAAACCGGCAGGTTCCCCGTCCTGCATCACGGTGAAGTTCCGCAAGTAGACCTCCCAAAGTGGAAATTCGACATCAGCGGACTGGTTGATAAACCTGTATCGCTGGATTACAAATCATTCATGGCGATGCCGATAGTGCAGGTGTTTTCAGATATTCACTGTGTTACCGGATGGTCTAAATTGAACTGCCTCTGGGAAGGAATAAGTTCGCGGGAATTGGCAGCACTGGTCGGCGTATTGCCCGAAGCAAGATTTGTAATCGTTCATGCCGAAAACGGCTTTACCACTAATCTGACCCTGGCGGATTTTATGGAACCGGATGTGCTTTTTGCCACAAGATATAATAACGAACCGCTCACTGTGGAGCACGGCGCGCCGGTCAGGCTGGTGGTGCCGCGGCTGTATTTCTGGAAGAGCGCCAAGTGGGTTGCCGGTATCGAATTTACGGATAGCGACAGGCCGGGATTCTGGGAGACGCGCGGTTATCATAATCACGGCGACCCGTGGACGGAAGAGCGATACGGATAAGCGGCTGCCTTAGTATCCATTTGATGGTAGTAGAGATTAAAGAAGCCGTTCGTGGATGAGTTCCGACATATCGGGATCGAACCAGAGCGGCTTCTTCGATTTGTTTATTTACGTCGAGATATAAATGTTTAGAACATATCTTCTTCGCTATCTTCTATAGCTTTCTTAAGTTCGGCGTTAAGAAGCGGAGGCAGACCCTCGATATCGACATTCAAGAATCCGCGTACGATAGTCGAAGTGGCATCGTCCCTGGTGAGACCCCTTGCCATCAGGTATTCCACTTCCTCCTCGGCGATTTTGCCGACTGCCGCTTCGTGTGAAAGGTCGATACCGGCCAGGTTGCCTTTGAGTTCGGGGATGGCGTGGATGGAACCGGTATCACCCAGTATCAGCCCGCGGCATTCGAGATGTCCTTTGACATCCGGTTCGTTACCCTCGATATAACCGCGTGCGATGATGTTGCCTCCGGTGGTAATCGTCCTTGAAATCAGTTCTGTCCTGGCGCCTTTACCGTTTAGCAGCACCCGCGAACCGATGTCCATATTGGACCCGGGAGGGGCAATCAAAATGCTGTTGAAACGGGCGGTGGCATTCTCCCCTATACAATTGGCGGTCGGATTCTGCTGCAGCGATTCGACCGGTTTCATAATCACATAATTATTCAAAAGCAAGCCGTTGTCCTCAATGATAATACCCGTCCTGGGACGCACGCCCATGGCAGGAGTCCAGTTGTGTATCATGGTAAAGGTTACCTTGGCGCCTTTTTTGATATAGAATTCGGAAACGCCGAGGTGCAAACCCGGTTCATTGTGCAGCGATGTGGTGCAGCCGGTGATAATGTGCAATTCCGAACCCTCTTCTGCGATGATGATATTATGTACGTCCTGTACGGCGCCAATCTTGTTTAAATACAGGCAGGCCTGTACCGGGAACACTGTTTTGGCGCCGGGTAATGCCCTGATGAAATAGCCGTCTGCATTGTTTAGTTCGACATGCGCGGTATATTTATCGGTATCGACGGAGACAGCATGCCACCAGTAATCTCCGAACCAGTCGTACTTTTCCTTTGCTCTGCTTACGGCCATGACCTCGATGCCGTCCTGTTTTTGCGAATAGTGAACCGGTGTATTCCCCATCTGGATAAATGTTCCCGAACGTTGTGCGGGGTCATCCAGCATGACACCCGTCGAAAGCATTCTTTCCTTGTCTTCCACCGGTAACGCCGAGGGGTCGATATTTTGGGGTTTTTCAACAGAATCAATTATATACTTCGATAATTCGATGTCTTTCCCGATTGAAGCATTTTTATTGGCGGCAGCCCTGGCTTTTTCGAGATTGGTCTTATTTAATTTCTCAGGCATTTATAACACTCCCGATACCCTTTTTCTTTAATGGTATTTAACATGTCCAGGGGTTCGCCCTCGCAAATAATATTTCCCTCAAACATAACATATCCCGTTCTGGCATTGACGTAATTCAGGATATGCCCCGTATGCGTGATAATTAGTCCGCTGTTTATTCTTTCACGGATAGGGTGTACTTTTCCAAGCAGTTCATTTATAAGCGACCCGATAAGGGAAATATTCTCAAGATCGACTCCCGATTCCGGTTCATCCAATAGCACCAGGTTGGGCGATTGCGCCGATAACTGTAATAACTCGGAACGCTTGATTTCACCGCCGGAAAAACCGTGATTGATATCGCGGGAGAGAAAATCGGTCATATTGGCTTTATCCGCAAGTTTCGAAATCAATTCTTCCGCGGTATCTTTTTTGAGGCAGGCGGCTACCATATCGCGCGTCTTGACACCGCGCACAACCGGCGGGCGCTGGAACATAATGCCCATCCCCAGCCTGGCGCGTTCATCGACCGGCATACCGGTTACGTCAATTCCCTTAAAATGAATCTTGCCGCTGACAACCTTGTACCTCGGAAAACCCATAATGGTCATCAGGAGAGTAGTCTTGCCGCCGCCGTTCGGCCCGAATATTATCTGCGTTTCACCCGAAGGAATTCTTAGACTTACACCATGCAGTATCTCTTTATCGTCGACGGTAACGACAAGGTCTTTTATATCCAGCAGGATTTCTCTATCCGCTCTTTCTGAATCCATAGCAGAAACCTCCTCTTTTGGATGTTTACTTTTACAACGCTTGTTTCAATTATCAATAACAGGGTTGTCCCTGATTAAACAGGTATTCGGGTTTTGTATTTTAACATTATATCATCTATAAGCCGTATGGCAAAAAGAGAGGATAGCGGTTTTGTTAACAATCTGTAACGGACAAAGATCGACCGGTCTGCCAGCGGGCATCGTTGCGTCCATGGCAGTCCCGGTCAATCCCAAATATGTTATTTAAGTTCAGGCTCGTTTTCGCAGCGTTAACGAGGCAAGAATCGATGTCAATATGGCAAACCCCAGCAGAACCGATAATTCAACCCATACATCTGCCAGGCTGAAGCCGTAAAGCATGATATCCCTGAGACCGTCTACGGCGTATGTTAACGGCAGTATTACCGATAACCATTGCAGGTATTCGGGCATTTGCTCTACCGGCCATATAACACCGCAGAGGAATATTTGCGGTACTATTATCAATGGTATGAATTGAACCATCTGGAATTCGTTATGCGCAAATGTGGATGTAAAAATTCCCAGAGTAACAGCTCCGGTGATAACCACCACCTGGAAGACCAGTATCTGCCACAGTTCGCCATAGAAATTGATTCCGAGTACGTAGATAGTAAACAGAACGATGATTAGAGTCTGAATCAAGGCAAAGATAAAGAAACCGAGCAGATAACCCAGCACGATATCGAGGCGGGTAACCGGAGCTACCATCAGTCTTTCCATAGTGCCCTGGGAGCGTTCCCTGAGGAAACTGATGCCTGTCAGCAGGAAGCTGAAGAAAAGCGCCAGCGTTGCCAGCATAGCGGGGGCGATGTAATCCAGCACGCTTTCATCGGGGAAGCTTAAACCGATTAATGTCATAACCACCAGCGGTACAATCAGAATCAGCGCCATTGTCCTGCGGTCATGGATGACCTGGCTGGCGACACGCCCGGCTATATGAATCGCATTACCTGCCATCTTCTTTAACCTCCCTGCGAATAAAATAGAGGAAGGAATCTTCGAGTGTGGCATCAGCCTTACCTGTCGCCTGTTTTAACTCCGCCGGGCTTCCTTCCGCTACGATTTTTCCCAGCCTCATAAATGCCAGCTTGTTGCAGTGGGCGGCGTCATCGAAGGTGTGGCTGGAGATAATCAGAGTCGAGCCGCTTTTGGTCAGTTCCTCGAAATAATTCCAGAAATGCACCCTTAACTCGGGGTCCAGCCCGACGGTCGGTTCGTCAAGAAAAATCAGCGGCGGACGATGCACGATGGCGCAAGCCAAGCTGACGCGCTGCTTCATACCGCCTGAAAGCTGATTCACATAAGCGTTTCTTTTCTGGCACAGGTCGACCAGTTCGATAACTTCGTCGACTCTCTGCGACCTTTCCTTTTTATTCTTCATACCGTAGATACGGGCGAAAAAATCGATATTCTGCCTGACTGATAGTTCGCTGTAGAGCGCCGGCAGCTGCGGCATATAACCGATTTGGCGCGCCAGCTCGCGCGAAGCCGTTTTACCGAGGCACTTAATGCTGCCTGAAGAAGGTTTAAGCAAACCCACCATCAGCCGGATGAGGGTTGTTTTACCGGCGCCGTTGGGGCCGAGCAGTCCGTAGCTCATTCCCTGTTCGATGGCTACAGAAATATCATCGATAACTTTCAGTTTGCCGTAGTTGAATGTGACACTGCCGATATCGATTGCCGCATTCGTCATGCACTACCTTCCTTTTTACCGAAATTTGCTGGGGCTATACCTGTAAATATAAAGCTCATTATTTCATTTACCAGCTGCTCGCGCGGGATGTTATTAAGCGGGCTTTTTTCACCTTCGATAGTTTTTAGCAACAGGAAGCCGATAATCATGCCGCCGATTACCCTGGTAGCAATGGCAGGCGTCATTTTACGAATCTTGCCGGATGCCATCATCTTGTTATAGGATGCTTCCATCCGGTTAAAAAACGGAGCTAAAAACTGCTCGGCATATAATTTTTTCAGTTCAGGGTCGCGCTGTATTTCGCTCATCAGACCCATGATATGGGAAACATTATCGTTTTCGGCAAAATCGAGCCTGTCCTGCAGGATGTCATGAAAGACAAAGGGGGTTCCGTCTTCCGGCAGCTTTTCGATCAGTTCCATCAGGTGCATGGTGATGATAAGGTTTTTAATTACGGCGATAAAAAGTTCTCTTTTAGTGGGGAAATAGTTGTAAATCGTGCCTTCGGCGACTCCGGCTGCTTTGGCTATTTCCGAGGTGGTGGTTGCAGCGAATCCCTTGCGAGAGAAGACGGGCAGGGCGGCATCCAGTATTTGCCGCTTTCTCATTTCAGCGATTGTCTTTTTTCTTTCGTGTCTGGTAGCTGCCATTATCAGTCTCCTGTATCAAATGAATGAGCACTCACTCAATAATTAATTATAGTTGCTATCGAATACAATTGTCAATACTTTTATAGTCATTAAAGGAAAATATTAAATAAACATCTTGGCGACTGACTATCTTATTGATTCCAATTGATTGCACTCATCCGGCAATCTAGGCGAATCGGGACTGCCACCCCGACAAGTCGGGACAAATTCAGGCTTCCCTTGGGGGAAGCTGTCGAATGAAATGAGACTGATGAGGGATCATGAAATGTATTAGCCCACCCCTCCTCGGATCCTTCTCCCGATAAATCGGGATCAGGATGACAGTTAGCGTATTGTCATACCCGTGTAGCGGCGACAGTGAATTGTCATGCTGAATTTGTGGTGGTCGAATGAAGAATTCGGGGTGGGGTATAACAAAACCCTCATCCGTCATTCATTCTATATGAATGACACCTTCCCCCGGGGGAAGGCAAAATAAGTCAAGCCTAATCTTAACATTGTCAATACTTTCGTTTAGTGTTAGAATTCTGGCAACATGCTAGCAGTTGTAACCGGCGCTTCGGGGCATCTGGGGATGAACCTGGTCAATGCCTTGCTTGCCAAAAAATGGCAGGTACGCAGCGTTATACATATCAATAGTAAACACCTCAAGAACCTCGATGTGGAAATGGTTCACGGAGATACCTTAAACCCGCTTCTGCTCGAAAAGGCCTTCTGCGGGGCGGATGTAGTTTTCAACCTCGCCGCCAAGGTTTCAGTGGTCAACTGGAACAGGCCGGAGGTCGAAGCTCTTAACATCAATGGAGTAGAAAACGTTATCGCAGCCTGCAAAAAATGCAACGTCGGGCGCTTAATCCACGTCAGTTCTTTTCATGCCTGCAACCAGGAACCCCGCACCCAACCCCTCGACGAAAAACGTTCACTGGTAGAGGACAGAAATGCCATCCCCTACGATTATTCCAAGGCTTGCGGCGAAAGGCTGGTGCGTATGGCAAGAGCGGAAGGAATGGATGCGGTGGTGGTCTCTCCTACCGGGATTATCGGGCCGTACGATTATCAGCCTTCGCATTTCGGGTCCATACTGGTCTCTCTCGGCAAAGGCAGATTGCCTGCCATCGTCGATGCCGGTCTCGACTGGGTGGATGCGCGCGATGTTGCCGAAGGAATGATAAGGGCGGCGGTAATCGAAAAACCATCCGAAAAATACATGCTTTCCGGTCACTGGGTCAGCCTGAAGGATATTTCCAGGCAAATAGCGCAGATTACCGGCAATCCGGCTCCGTTTTTCATCTCGCCGATGTGGCTGGCAAAAGCCGGAGCCCCTTTTTCTGAAGTCTACTGCCGTGTTACCGGCGGGCGCGCTCTGTTTACCGGAATATCATTAAAGGCGCTGGGCAGCAATTATAATGTCTGTCATGACAGGGCGGCTGCCGAACTGGGATACAGTCCGCGTCCTTTGAGCGAAACTATCAAAGATACCGTAGAATGGTTTCATGATAACGGTTACATAAGTTATAATCATAAGCGGAAGTAGCTATGGCAGAATTTATTTTCGAACACATGGTCGTCCTGTGGGTGATGCTGGCGGTAATCGTCTTCGTCTGCCTCTTTTTCTATACCGCTCCCTACGGCAGACATTCGGCAAAATCCTTATCGTTATCTGTAAAGGGTCCTGCCGGCTGGGTGCTGATGGAGATGCCGGCTTCGCTGGTATTTGCCGCCTGCTTTTTTACAATTTCCGGCGTCTTTACCGTTACGCAAATCGTCCTTTTAATAGTATGGCAAATCCACTATGCCCACCGCGCTTTTATCTATCCCTTTACCCTGCGCAGTTCCGAAAAACCGCTGGCTATCTGGATACTTTTAAGCGGTTTCGTTTTCAACCTGATAAACGCCTATCTCAACGGATGCTATATTACTATGAATCCGCAGCATTATCCCGCCGGTTGGCTGCTCGACCCGCGCTTTATGTTTGGATTATTAATCTTTATTGCCGGATTCGTCATCAACCGCCATTCAGACTATGTCCTCTACAAAATCCGCAAGAAGGACAAGAACGTCTACGAGATACCGCAGGGAGGCCTGTACAAGTGGGTTTCCTGTCCTAATTACCTTGGGGAGATGATGATATGGTTCGGCTGGGCGATTGCCGCCTGGTCTCCGGTGGGGTTGGCGTTCGCCCTGTGGACGGTAGCCAATCTAGCCCCCCGCGCCCGCTCCCATCACCGCTGGTACCGTGAAAAATTCGAGGATTATCCCGAGGAAAGACGGGCGCTGGTGCCCGGCCTCTGGTAAGATAGGCGACGTTTCGAGGATTAGTGAAAATGAGATATTTTATAGATGCCGACCGCAAAAAGAAGACGGCCAGAATAGCTGTCGCTTTCAATCCTGATAATCTTTCACCGGAAAAACTCTCCAGACTGGAAGAAAGGGTAAAAGCGTCTCTTGCGAGCGGATATTTACCCTGTCCCGTTGCCTGGCAGATAGCAGGGGATTCGGGAGTCTCCAGAATTGCCATAGGGGAGGTTGCCGACAGGTTGGGGGTTCGCATTACCGATTGCCGCGTCGGCTGTTTCAGCGTGGACAAGATCCCCTTTGAAAACCGGACGCAGTCGAATATCCCCGCCGGTCTTATCGATATACTGGAAACGTACCGGGAAAAGAAGCGCATCGATTGTCCCGAGGTATTTGCGCTGGCGGATAAGTATGGTCTCAGCCCATTGAGCGTATCGAAGGAAGCCGCCGCGCGCGGGCTGAAGGTTCTCGGCTGCCAGTTGGGGTGTTTTTAAAATAAAAGAACTGTCTTTGCGAGGAGCGAAGCGACGCGGCAATCTTTCTCGAATAGCCTGATTGTTAATGTTAGAGATTGCCGGAACTCAACATCCGGGGTGGGGGTAGTTGTCATCCTGAGCGCAGCAAAGGATCTAAGACAATTCGATAAACCTTATAATGGTAATTCGGGAATTAGAATGACAGATATTGTAGTTGTCATGCTGAATTCGTGAGGGACGAATGAAGCATCTGGGGTGGGGTATCAAGGTGTTTTCGCCTGTTGCCGAGGCAGCCTTTTAGCCTGCTTCTCCCAGCCCCCCAGATCCTTCAGCCATCCCTTATGGCTTCAGGATGACAATATGAATTAAAAAAGCGGGAGGTTTAATGAAATGGCTATTGAACAAATCATCCTTCTCGTCATCAACATCATCGGCGGGGCTGCCGTCCTCGGCAGCTATGTGCTGGGAGTGCGCGGCAAATCCGGCTCGGCAGACAGGTTATGGGGTGGGATGCCCCGAAAAATCCGCCCCGTCTACTACGCTTCGATGCTACTCTCGGCTATCGGTTACTTCTTTTTCATCTATTTCCTGCTTTTTCAGGTCGAACCGGACAGCGTCTTAATCGCAGACTCGCTCGGCTACTGGATATTTTACATAATCTTTATCGGTATGCTGGGGTTCTCGGCTCTCTGGATGCCCCTTACCAACAAGATGGCAAACGAACCCAAGAAATCGACATGGATATGGGTGCGGACGGTGCTGGTGATGGTGGGGCTTTTCTCCTGCGCGCTCTACTGGGCGATTCTCAGCATACAGGAAGGGAATCAGGGGGTGGCTTTCTGCCTGGCGGCGATTGGCAGCGGCTACTTCGCCTTTCATACGACGGTGCTGGATATGATTTTCTGGCCGGTGCTGTGGGGGAGGGGATGAGGGGGGATAGCATATATTGACAAAAAGAGTATAATAGTATAATTTAATACCTAAAAAGAGACAGAAGGCTATATGAGGGTTCTATTAGATACTAATATAGTAATACATAGAGAAGCAACAACTGCTGTTAATGAAGATATTGGTATTTTGTTTAAATGGTTAGATAATTTACATTACACGAAATGTGTACATCCTATTACTATTACAGAGATAGAAAACCATAAAGATGAAAAAATTAAGAAAACCTTTAAGGTTAAACTAAGTAACTATAATGTTCTAAAAACAACAGCCCCATTAGCGGATTTATTACTCACTGTAATTCAACCCCAAGATAGGACGATAAACGATATTAATGATACCTTGATCATTAATGAGCTTTACTGTGGTAGAGTAGATATATTAATAACCGAAGATAAGATGCTCATTCAAAAAGCATCATTATTAGGAATTCCAGAAAAAGTATTTACAATTGATGCCTTTTTAGAAAAAGTAAATACAGAAAACCCAGAACTCGCGGACTATAAAGTTTTATCTGTACATAAAGCATCATTTGGTGAACTTGATTTAAAAGATGAATTTTTTACTTCTTTTAAAGAGGATTACTTGGGTTACGAAAAATGGTTTAATAAGAAAGCTGACGAAACCGCTTATGTATGTTTGGCTGAGGATAAATTAATTGCACTTCTATATTTAAAGATAGAAAATAAAGGAGAAGATTATTCAGATATAAATCCACAACTCTCACCTAAAAAAAGACTTAAAATAGGCACTTTTAAAGTAACTTTAAATGGTTATCGTTTGGGAGAACGGTTTATTAAAATTATATTTGATAATGCTCTACTTTACAAAGTAGAAGAAATTTATGTGACAATATTTAATAAAAGAATTGAACAGCAAAGACTCATTTCATTACTTGAAGAGTATGGTTTTTATTATCATGGTTTAAAGCATAGTATAGGTGGCGAAGAATTAGTTTATGTTCGTTCTTGTGAGAGATTAGCAAATCGTTCAAATCCGAAATTAACATATCCATTCTTTTCCAAAGCTGGAAATATATTTCTCGTTCCCATTTATCCGGAGTATCATACTGAGTTATTTCCAGATTCTATATTAAGAACAGAGTCACCTCTTGAATATGTAGAGAATGAACCTCATAGAAATGCTATAAGTAAGGTATATATTTCTAGGTCTATTGAGAAAAATATTAATGCTGGAGATATCCTTTTATTTTATCGAACTGGTGGTCTATATAAAAGTGTTATAACTACTATAGGCATTGCCGAAAAAATTTATGATAATATTCCTACTGTTAAAGACTTTATTGAATTATGCCGTCAAAGAAGTGTATTTACAGATAAACAACTGATTGAACAATGGCAATACAATAAGAAAATTAAGCCATTTATTGTAAATTTTTTGTATGTTTACTCTTTGCCTAAGCGAATAAATTTACATAGGTTGATTGAATTGGGTATTATTAAGGATATAGAAGATGCACCAAGAGGTTTTAAGCCAGTTAGTTTGGATCATTTAAAGTTGATTTTGAGGGAGTGTCAGGTTAATGAAGGTATTATTGTCGATTAAACCAGAATATGCTTTAAAGATATTTGAGGGATCAAAGAAGTACGAATATCGTCGTAATATTTTTAAGCGGAATGATGTAACAACTATAGTGGTATATGCCTCGGACCCTATTAAAAAAGTAATCGGAGAGTTTGAAATTGATGGGATAATCCATGAAAATCCATTAATATTATGGGAACGGACAAGTGAACATGCTGGAATATCAAAAGAATTATTTATGAATTATTTTAAAGATAAAAACAGAGGTTACGCAATAAAAGTAAAAAATACAAAATCTTACGATGCCCCATTGTTATTAGATAGGTTAATGATATCCTATCCTCCTCAATCATTTGTATATCTCTAGTTGATAGTTACAAAGTGTATTTTTGTAAAATAAATCCCCCCGCGTGCTATAATAACCGAAATGTTGGTTAGGAGCGACCGGTATGTTTGAAATATACCTTGATAATTGCGCTACCACACAGCCTTATCCCGAAGCAGCGGATAAGATGTCTGAAATGCTGCTTACCAATTACGGCAATCCTTCATCTTTACATAAAAAAGGGCAGATGGCGAAAGCCGTGCTGGATGAAGCGCGGGGGCGGGTGGCACAGGCTCTCGGTGTTAATGCTGACGAAATCTGTTTCACATCCGGCGGTACGGAATCCGATAACCTGGCGATAGTCGGGGCGTGCCTTGCCGCCAAGGATAAAGGCAATCATATTATCACGACGGTTGCCGAGCATCCTGCCGTTACCAAGACCGTCCGCGATATGAAACGGCGCGGATGGAAAGCGGATTATATTGCTGCTCCAAAGGGCGTTCTCGATTTGCAGGCTCTGGAAGATGCGGTTTGCCAAAAGACGGCGCTGGTGAGCGTGATGCTGGTAAATAACGAGATTGGCAGCCTCTTTCCGGTCAGCGAGGTGCGCAAGATCCTCGATAAAAAGGGCAGCCGCGCGCTTTTGCACTGCGATGCTGTCCAGGGGTTCGGCAAGATTCCCTTTACCGCGGAGTCGCTGGGCGCAGACCTGATAACAATAAGCTCCCACAAGGTACACGGGCCGAAAGGGGCAGGGGCGCTCTATATAAAAAAGGGGACGGACGTATTCGCGCAGATTTTCGGCGGGGGGCAGGAGAGGGGGCTGCGTTCCGGCACGGAAGCCATGCCGGCCATTGCCGGCTTCGGCGAGGCAGTCCGAATTATGTTCAGGAACAGGGAAGTCGATATGCAGTATTTATTGGAACTGCGTAAATACTGTCTGGATAGCTTAAAAAATTTATTCCCCGATATTCAGGTAAATTCGCCGCAAAACGGCGCGCCGCATATTTTAAACGTCTCTTTCCCGATGGTGCGCAATAAAGACCTTCAGAAATACTTGAGCGATAATGAGATTTACGTATCCACAGCCGCTGCCTGCAAGTCCAACCATACGCGCGGGCCTTCGGTGCTGGAATCGATGGGCATCAGCCGCGAGATGGCTTACAGCGCCATACGAATCAGCTTCTGCGCTGGAAACAAGATGAGTGAAATCAATGAACTGGTCGGCAAAATCGCCGAATACCGGCGTACGGTTCCACCCGTGCAGTCGTATGTGCCATCTTCGACTCTGACGCCGAAGTAAGACGATATAAAAAGAAGATTCCTCTGCAATCTAGAGTATGCTCTCCAATGATTGCAACAGATAGTTTTTCGACGCCGCTATGGTTCGACAGGCTCACCACGAACGGCTTTAGAGAATTTCACCACGAGCAGCTTTTTAACTTTATATATCCGGGATGGGGTAATTAAGTGGCATTGTAGAGATTGCTTCGTCGTCCCTCTCTGATTTATATTAGATTCATTCGTCTTCGCTCAGAAAGACAATGTGAAGGGACTCCTTGCAATGGCGTTATTTATTGTCATGCTGAATTCGTGGTGGTCGAATGAAGTCCCGATAAATCGGGATTTCGTTCCAGCTTGCCGGAACTCAACATCCGGGGAGGGGTTATTAATAAGGCGATACTGCTTGTTGCCGTAGCTACCTTTGTTATGCTTCTCCCCACCCCCCGGATTCTTCAGTCACCCCTTGTGACTTCTGAATGACAGTTTAATCGTTAACCCCGTAGGGGCGGGCATTGCCCGTCCGCCAGATGCGGAAACATAAATGCGGACGACCATTGGTCGTCCCTACGTTTTTATCTTACCGAACTTAATACCCCGACCGTAAGGTCGTGGGAAGTTTATTTCACAAGCTCTGAGCGCAGCGAAGTATCTCAATACAATTCGTCATTTGTCAACGTTTCCTCAAACAAGCTACTCTCAGCCTGTTATAGGGGGGAACTCATAAACCAATCCGATAAGTCCAACCTGGATTTATTTCTTTTTAACAGCCTCCACCGCCAGTTGATAAAATCCCTTCACCATCCCCAAACTTTGTGCAAATCCGTCGATTATAAAGTAGGGTATGTAGTGCGGCTTGCCCTTTACGATGCAAAGGCATATCCAGTAGGCATCGACCAGCGGAGGCCAAAAGCGGGCATGAAACGCCCCGTATTTACGAATGTAACGGGCTGCCACCCAGCCGTAGCGGAATCTCTGTCGTACGAAAGCAGAGAAGGTAGCGCGATGATGATGATAAACATAAGCGGCAGATATTCCCTGTTTTAACCCCGCCTCTTTCATCCTGATAGCAAAATCGAGGTCGCTGGCTCCTTTTAAGGAAGCATCGAGTTTATGCTGCATAACGATATCTCTCAGGACGATGGTTGCCTGAAGCCCGCCGACCCCGCGGCGTTCCCGCAGCAGTCTGCCGTTCCAATCGGTAGCGCGCTCCCAGTAGGTAACCGAACTGATGGGCAATACCGCAGCAGACATACTTGCATAATCCTGTGCTCTTAATTCGTCCAGTAGTTTAGCCAGTGTTCCTTCCGGCAGGACGATATCTGAATCCACCAGTGCAATATAGTCGGAGTTTGCCTTTTCGGCGCCCAGCTGCTGGGCGTAATTGTACTCCCTTCCTTGGTCGGAAAATATCAGCGATGTATATCTACGGGCAATTGCCAGTGTATCGTCACTTGAATTGCCGTCGACCAGGATTATCTCGGCCGGATTGTTTTTTTTGACGGATTCAAGACACTGTCCGATTGTCTTTTCCGAATTCCTGGTGGTCACAACGACCGAAACAGGCAGTTTATCCATAAACATCTCCCTATTTAAGGCTGATTAATGTAAATCTGCGTATGACCGTTGTTGTAAATCATATTGTGCAGTGACAGTTGTCCGAGATACTCAATCCATTGCGAATCGGTGGCTTCTATCGGAAAGGTCGAACTGTAAGGCTGCGCAAATCTTTCTGCAACGGCAAAAAGGGCTGTTTTCGAAGATGATTCGAACCTTCCGATTTGTTTTTGGACGGAAAGCCATAAATCCTCTTCACTTGCCAAATCCCAAGATTGCGCCGGATGGGATAGTTCGGCATCTGGTATAAAATAAACGAACGAATAAACGGTTATGATATCGGATATAAAAAGCAATTCCTTTTCATCATAATATCCGCTTACAAATTCTCCGGCGAAAAGTTCATATTCGTAAACGGATTGCGTATCGATATCCGAATGGTTAACCAGAAAGGTCGGGAATGACAGAATCAATAACAACAGGGGAACTGCAACCAGTGAATACTTATTGGCTTTCCTCTCGTTTTGAATAAGAGGTGTATTCATCAGTTGCATATATATTTTTTCCTGCCTGGTAACGGATATGAATTTTATAATAATCGGCGCCGCTAAAAACGGGATATACATCAGCGCTCTGCCCCACTGGGTTCCTTCTTCGAAGGCAAAAATTGCGACGGCGGAAGCAAGTAATATCCCCCAAAGTCCGCCCGTTTCGATAGTCTCGATTGAATCGAGTTTCTTAATCCTGAACAGATTTCTCATCGCCAGAATAACACCGGAAAGATAGAGCGTCAGCAGCCAGAAGTACCTCGTCAGGCTTGCCCACAATGGAGTAGCTTCCCCAAGCGATTGGGAAGCAGTGCCCAGCATAGGGAGCAACCTTTCCAGCGGATTGGAAAATGCGGCAAGGAAATCCTCGATATGTCCTGTTAACCCTTCGAACATGCGCGTTGCCCAGAACATTTCCCAGATAATAAATATTACACCGCAAAGCAGTAGAAGAATCAGGTTGACCGTTTTTTGTTTGGTTATCCTGCCGGTTATATAAATTCCACCGAGAGCGAAGATAAAAAATACCGGTATCGGAACATAAGTTATCGTAAGCGCGGCAAAACAGATGATAAACAGGCTGATGACAGCCGGTTTGGACATGACGCCGCCTTTTATTAAAAAATACAGCAGTATTACAAAGAAAATTATCGCCGTGATGCCTGCGTGAAACATGGTTCTTGTGATAAGCATGGCGCCGAATACCAGAAACAGCACAGCCAGCGATGCCATCTGCGGATTTTTTATGGAGCGGGCAAACAGCAGGTACAGCAGAACTGCCAGCAGCACACGACAGGATATAAGGAAAAAGGGGCGCAGCTCCGTTATTTCCAACCCCGATATCTCGGAAAGAGCGAATCCCGTCAGGTGAAGTCCCGGATACTGGAAATAAGCCAGATTGACGTGGTCGAACGCTATGCTGCCGGTTTGAGACAGATATTGAACATGACCCATATTTACCAATCCGTCGGCATAACCTCCGTATGGAGCAACAATCACCCAGAATCCGAAGACGACAACGGCAAAGATGCCCACCAGCGTAACCCTCTGCCATTCGCCGGTGCTGTCCAGCAGCAACAGCAACAGCAACAGTACCGCCATCCATGAAACAAAAATAATCCCGAAGAGCCACAGGTTGTCGCCGAAAATGTAGAGGGATTCTACGGCATGATATTCGAATTCAAGCTGTACCGGAAAAAGCAGGATTGCCGAAGTAAGCGACAGCAAAAATATCCACAACAGCAGGCGGACAACCCCCGGCAGGGAGAACGATTTCGCTATTGCATTTTCATACATCTTATGCCAGACTCATCCTTCTTCCGTGTTTTGCAGCGAAGCTGTGAAATAAACGGTGCGTCCCTGCTTTATTACAATCGCTTTTAACGGCAAAGTAATTAGCGATAATAAGGGAAAGAATACTTTCAGGTATAACCTGCCTGCCAGCCCAAGCGCTTTTTTACGCAGGCTTTTACTCTTTCCCTCCGTGTGGACGGCGTTCTGTTTGGCGACAGACTTGCCGGCAAACATTTCGGCCGCTTTATTGATGCCCAGTTTTCGGCTGATGAAGTTGCTCCAGGCGCGTTCGTATAGTCTGGGCGGCTCGACTTCTGCCGTTATTACGGTGAAGCCGCAACCGCTAAAGACCTTTTCCAGCGACGAAACATTCCAGCGGGTGAGATGGCAGGGTGGCAGGTCCCAGTTCTCTCTGAAAAAACGCTCCGATTTTACCCTCCAGCGGTCGCGGTTGGGAACACTGATAACTACAATCCCCCCGGGTTTCAAGAGCTTTTTTATACAATCGATGAAATCGGGAATATCTTCGATATGCTCCAGCACCTGGAAAAAGGCGATTAGGTTGTACTTTTCGTTCCGCTTATGTGCCGTCAGCTCCTGAATTGTAAACGGGAAAACGTCCTTCAATCCGTAATGAGTTCGCGCAAAATTTACAGTTTCCGCAGAAGAATCGATTCCGGTTACCGAATATCCCGCCCGGCGCGCTTTTTCTAAAAACTCGCCGCTGCTGCATCCGATTTCAAGCAGTTTGCCTTCCTTATGCGGCATATCCTCAAAAAAGCGTTTGTGCGCCCATGGCACTGACCGCAGGTTAAGATAGGTCAATGCCCCGGCTACATTATAGGAGTCATAAATTTCACCCGGGACACCTTTCATCGGCAGCCAGAACATCGCATCACAGGTTTCGCAGTGATACAGGCTGTATTCCCTGTGGATGCTTATTTTCCATGCGCTAGTTGCCTGTCGGCATATCTGGCATTTCATTTCGATTCGTAATCCTTATCCTTATAATTTATAGACTTCTATCATCCCGGCAGCCATTTTCTCGGCGGAATAATTTTCTTCGACTGTTTTTCTGGCAAAAGCGCCCATTTTTATTCGCTCCTGCGGATTATCCAGCAGGTAATTAATTTTTTCTGCAAGCTGTTTTTCATCGGCGGGGTCGATGATAAATCCGCTCTTTCCGTCTGCGATGCGGCGCGGCATGGTGCCGACACGCGTGCCGATTACCGGTTTGCCGCTTGCCATTGCCTCGATTTGCACCTGCGGGTCGAGGTCGACTATGGAAGGAATCACCACCATATCGCAGGCGGCATACAATTTTATCTTGTCGTCGATCGGTACAGAGCCGGTAAATGTAACTTTTTTGCGCAATGCATAATCACCGACCAGCCGGTTTACTCTTTCAGCGTAACCGCCGGATGCATTGTTATGCGCATCGAATTGTTCCGGGGGTCCGACAATCAAAAGGCGCACGTTATCCTTGACGCAGCGGTTTATCACGATATCGGCGGCTTTTATCAGGTATTCCACGCCCTTATCGGCGCATATCCTGCCCACGAAAAGCACCATATTATCGTTTCCCATGTAATATTTTTTACGGATTTCTTCGATTTCATGTTTCGGGTTGTACTGAACCGTATCGACGCCGATGGGAACTATCAAAACCCTGCCGGCTTCCACCTTTGCCTGCCTTACCAGTTTTCCCGCTATGACCTCATTGGCGATAGTCGTTTTATTTACTCTCTTAACGAGTTGATTTTCCAACCACAAGGCAATCTTGTCGGCAATCCCGGGTGATTTTTTGTCTCTACGCAGCCCGACACTGGTATAGAACAGCTTTTTCCTTATGCGTCTGTTTAAAAATGCCAGTACAAGACCGAGCATTACGGTGTATAAATGAACAACCTCGATGTCAGAGGTCTTTTTCAGGTATTTATTTACACTCAGCCCGAAACAGATTTGCGTCAGCACAAAATTTACCGTAAATCCCAGTCTTTTAAAACGCGGCGATTCCAGCCTGACGATTTTTAATCCGTCGATATACTCCACTTCGGCATCAGCGGCATTATATTTGCGGTCGATAAGCGTGACAATATGACCCATATCGGAAAACTGTCTGGACAGATTCAGAATAAAAGCTTCCGCTCCGCCGCCCTCTTGCGGGGGAATGCGCACCCAGCCGCCGCTGACCAGTATTATATTCATTATTTCTCTTTTATTCCCGTAATCAGTAAATCCGAACCGTTGAAAGGCTTTTTAAGCACTTTGTTGCCGATTGAGAATACCCAACAGCGGATTTTAACCAGAATTTTTATAGCAATCAGGCTCAGGAATGCCTTAACGCCGTTTTGGGATTTGGGGGGCAGGGGCGGCATACCGCCCGTGTAACAGGATGATAAATAAATTTCGGTTATCCCGTATTTTATTAATGCGCTCAGGTAAACATGGTGTTTATTGATGGTGCGGTTGGGGGTATCCCAGCCTTCTTTCAAGACCCAGCTGCGCATCAGCGGCAAATCCTCCACCCGGCGGCTGAAGCGTACCGCCGCACAGGATTCGTTGGGTTCTGCCAGAGCGATTATGCCAGCCGGTTTTAAAACGCGCACCAGTTCGGAAACAGCTTTATTTACATCGGGAAAGTGATGCAGTACCCATCCGCAGTAACAGATATCGAAGGTATTATCGGCAAAAGGCAGGTTCTCCAAATCTCCCTGCTGCGCCTTGAAATTGACGCCTTTGAGTCCGGCTCTTTTATTAGCCATATCGACTGCGGCAGGCGAAATCTCGATTCCGTGTACTTCATTTCCCTGCTTTGCCAGCATTATGCCGTAGGTGCCGGGACCGCAGCCGGCATCGAGGATTTTCTTGCCGCTGACGGATACCAGTCCCAGCAGTTCCAGGTGCGAAAGCCGCACGCGGTATCCGCGCGTATCTTCCAGCCAGTCGTCTTCCGGCGTGCCGCTGCCGACCAGCATTTCGGTTGCTTTATCCTGTACTTCTGCCATTACTTATCCCTTTCTAAATCTTAGCGATGTCATTGTTTTCTTGCCCGTTCGGATTTATAGAGTTGATAGGCGATTTTAACCGCTGCCAGTCCGTCCTCCCCGTTTGCCATCGGCTCACGGTTTTCTCTTATGGCATTTGCAAACTCGCTCCATTCCTCTTCCCAGGAAACATCTCTGCCGCGGTATTCGATAACTTCTTCTTTAAACGGCTCCAGAAAAGCCCTTTTACCGAGGATGGCTTTCTCGGTTCCGTAGCTGCCGCCCAACCCCTCCACAATAATGTATCCGTCTTTGCCGAATATCTCGAAACGGAATAAATTTTTCCATTGAGTCCAACCGGCATAAAGTGATGCAATCTTGCCGCTATCTGTTCGTAAAAGGCAGAAGACATTGTCTTCGAGCGGTGCAATATTCCAGAACCCGGTTTGCAGAAAACCGCTGACTTCTGTAAAATCGCCCAGAAACCAGCGTGCCAGGTCTATAATATGCATCCCCTGGTCCATCAATTGTCCGCCTCCGCCGATGTCTTTGTTTGCCCTCCAGTCCTTGTCGTAATCCTGCCTGCCGCCGATACCGTATGCCGAACGGATAAACAGCAATTCGCCGATAACCCCGCTATCGACCCATTTTCTGGCCTGTTGAACGGCAGGATGATGGCGGTGGTTGAATCCGCATTTCAATTTCAGACATTTTTGGCGCGCCAGTTCAACTATTATTTCGGCTTCTCCGGGGTTGCGAGCCAGCGGTTTCTCACATAAAACATGCTTGCCGTTTTCCAAAGCAGCGGCGCACATCGGCAAATGGCAATCCGGCGGAGTGCAAACTAAGATAACATCGATATCCTTCCGGCAGACCAGCTGCTGCCAGCTATCGGTCTGTTCGCAGTTCATATCGTTAGCCAGGCATTTTGCCTGCTCGCATAAATCAGAGGAGACAGCCACCAGTTCGACATCTTTAAAGCAGCGCAACGCTTCCGCTCTGCGCCTGCCCATCAGTCCGGTGCCGATAATACCAGCTCGAATCTTGCTCCCGTTATCTACCATTTAAAACCCCTGTCTTCGGGTATAATCCTGCGCATCGTATAAACGTCGGATTTTCTGATATCTTCCAGGTGATTTTTGCTGTCTCTCCAGTTGTCCCACAGCAGACTGACCAGCCTGCCCGATAAACCGTCCGCTTCGGCTGACGCCAGATAAACCGCCAGTTCGGCAACCTTTTCCGGCGGCACGCCGCCATCTTCTTTTTGTTTCAATATCTTAGTCTTGAAATCGACCCCGACGGCATCGCCGGCCGCCAGCGCTTCGTCCAGCAACCTGGTATTGACCGGCCCGGGAGCGATGGCGTTGACATCTATGTTATAGTCCCTGACCTCGCTGGCGATGGTTTCCGTAAGCCTGATAACACCGGCCTTGGATGTGCCGTAGGCGCTGAAGCGCGGCAGAGGGGAAGCCCCTCCTCCTCCCGACATATTGACGATTTTACCCCGGTTGTTCTTCATCATTATTGGTAGTACCGCCCGCATGCACAAGAACGTTCCGCAAAGGTTGATATTGATGGTCGCCAGCCAGTGCCGGACGTCATTATCCGTTATCAAACCGATGGGGCCGTATATGCCGGCGCAGTTCACCAGAATATCCACCGTACCGAATTTTTCCAGCACGAATTTAACCATCTCATCGACTTCTTCCGGCTTCGAGACGTCCGCCTGAAAGGTTTCGATGCGTACTCCCTTAATCTCTTTAACATTTTCGAACTGCGTTTTATCGTTTGAAACCACTACGAGGTCGGCGCCTTCGGCGGCAAAGGCTTTCGACATTGCCAGCCCGATACCCAGGCTGCCGCCTGTGATAATCGCCACTTTGCCTTTAAATTGCATATTATTCACCCCTTCCGATACCCAGATAAGAAAATCCCAGCTTTTTCATCTGCTCCATATCGAGCATATTCCTGGCGTCGATTAAAACGGGTTTCTTCATTAAATTCTTTATCCTGTCATAATCCAGCAGCCTGAATTCCGGCCATTCGGTAATTAATATCAGCGCGTCGCTGTTTTCGGCAACGGTGTAGGCATTATCGAGAAAATCGAACTCGATGTGCTGTTTTACTTCGTGCATATCCGCCTTCGGGTCGAAAGCTTTCACCCTGGCTCCCTTTTTAACCAGTTCTGCGATTATTTCCAGTGAAGACGAGCGGCGCAGCGTGCTGGTACCCGGTTTATAGGTAATACCCAAAACACCGATATTCAAACCTTTTACAAAGCCGAAGACTTTCTCCAGTTTGCGGATAACTATACCGTTTTGCCTTTTATTGACGGTTAGCACACTGTCAATCAGCAGGGTTTCATAGTTATGGTCTCTACCTGCTTTTTTCAGGATTTTCAGGTCGCGCGCCAGTGTGCCGCCGGCAAATCCGAGCCCGGGCAGTAACGGGATGCCATTGCCGATGCGGCTTTCCGAGCGCAGTGCCTGCGCTACTTTCAGGGTGTCGGCGCCGACCTCGTCGCAGATATTGGCAATTTCACTGCCGAAGCTAATCGAGGTTGCCAGGAAGGCATTCAGGGCATGCTTGGTCATCTCGGCGCTTTTTGTGTCCATCCTGATTACAGGTGCAGGTATGACACTGAAAAACTTTTCTACTTTGTCCAGGACAACATCCGAATCGGCTCCGATTACTATGCGGTCTGGCTTTTTAAAATAGACGATGGCTTTCCCCAGCCTGAGGTTTTCAGGGCAGCAGGCGACATCGAAATCGAGAACCGGATTTTCTTTCTTTATCATAGTCCTGATAGTATGGCAGGTTCCCACCGGCACCTGGCTGCTGATAATCAGTATGCATTCGTTTTTCAGATAAGGGGCAATCCTTTTGCAGGCATCCGTTACCGGTGAAAGGTCTACTTCGTCGTTATCGTCGACCGGCGTATCGAAGGCAATAATAACATTCGGACAATTACTGACGGCATTTTCTATACCTGTTGTATAGATGAGCCTTCCCGCCTTGATATTGGCAGCAATCAACTCTTCCAGCCCCGGTTCGAACAGGGGCGGAATCCCGTTATTCAGATTTTGTACCCTTTCGGCGTCATAATCCGCTCCGCTGACCTGATATCCGAAGTCGGCTAAGCAGGCGGAATAGACGCAACCGAGATGCCAGAGACCGATTACACAGACTTTTTCCAAGTTGTTTTTACTCCTTGCCAAGCAGTCTTCCGGCGGCGATGCGCACCGCTTCATCGGACGAATGTTTCGGCGACCACCCCAGTTGTTTTACCTTGTCGATATTGAAATGAACATAGGGAGCATCGCCGCGCCAGCCGCGGCTGCCGCCGCTGTATTTGTATTTAACATCCCTCAATCCCATTTCTTCACAAACGATATCGGCGACACCTGTTATAGAGCTGTAAGTATCGGTGCCCAGGTTGAATACATCGCAGTCTTTATTAGATTTTTCAAAAACGGTCAGCATTCCTTCGATACAATCCTCTACCATAAAAAAGTTCTTCTCCTGTTTGCCGTCGCCCAGTATTTCCAGTTCTTGCGGATTGTTTTTCAGCTTTTGAATGAAATCGTAAATAACCCCATGCCACATATGTCCGCCGACAACATTGCCGAAGCGATAGATGCAGGAATGCATATCGAACAGGTGGCAGTATGCGGAAATCATTCCTTCGCAGGCCAGTTTAGCGGCGCCGTAGAGTGAGATGGTAAGCAGCGGGCCGTCCGTTTCCGCCAGCGGTTTGGGCGGCATATCGCCGTAAACGGTGGCGCTGGAGGCAAACATCAGGTTTTTTATTCCCGACTTCCGCATGCATTCCAGTACGTTATAGGTGCCGATGGTGCAGTTCTTGAGGTCGAAGTCGGTCATATTATTGCCTTTAACGATATCCGTATTGGCAGCCAGGTGCCAGACGATATCATGCCCGGGCATAGATTCATTCAACGCCCCGACATCCAGAATATCCGCCTGGATAAATTGAAAATGCGGTTTGCCGATGTGATGTTCGATTAGTTTTTTATTTCCGGTAACCAGGTTATCATAGACGGTAACCGTATGACCGTCTTTTAACAGCCTTTCGACAATATGACTTCCGATAAAGCCGGAGCCGCCGGTAAGAAAGTATTTTGACATTTCTATCCTCCCCAGATATTTTTACTTAACGGATGATATTAATTATTTATTTCATTAAACTCTAATTTATATGATGGAAAGGGAACCAGATATCCGATTGCACTGGATGTTAAAATTACAGTAATAAGATATAAATGCTTTACAGCAGTTGATGGATTGACAAACATTTTTTTAGGCAAGCTTACCAAACGCTTAAAAACGCCCTTCAATACCTGATTCTCTTGTTCAAAAGACCCGAATTCGTCATTATAGTATTTTCTGATGATTCGTCTGGTAGAACCTATATGGTGTGACCTTTGTACAAGAAACCTGAAACTTAACCGTCTTGCTATTACCCTGTGCCAAACACGGGGCATCGGATTAAATACTATCGATTTTCCTGTTTTCCTTCTTATTCTAAGTGAAAATTCAATATCTTCGGAAATGGGTTTGTCGCGGTGCCCGTCGGAAAAACCGGCATTGCAGGAAAATCTACAGCCGTCAGAAAACGCCTCTCTTCTGAACGCCATATTTGAACCGAAAGCCCCTCTTACTATGCGGGGTACTTCCCAGCCTGTCCAGGCAGTACAACTTATCAACCAGTAGAATTCCTGCGGCAGCCATTTTAATGAATTGTTTTCCCACAAAGGGAAAGCAGTGCCGGTGACCCCTATAGTTGAATCGCTGTTAAAAGCCTTGACCGTTTCTTCAGCCCAGTCGGGGAACAACACAACATCATCATCTACAAATGCTATGATATCTCCTTCGGCATTTTCTATGCCCAGATTCCGCGACATCGAAAGGCCGAGCTTTTCCGTGCTGAAAACAATACGCATCCTTTCGATTTGTCGTTCTTTAATAAAAGCATCGAGCTTGTCGCGTAACTCCTCAGAACGCTCGACCACAAAAATAGTTTCCATATTGCGGCAGGTCTGCTTTTTAACGGATTCCAGCAGTTCGTAGATATCGTTCAGCCTTTCCGTAGTGTAGGAAGTTATTACCAGCGAAAGCGATAAATCACGATTTTCGTTCATTTAATTACGCCGTCCAGCGCTTCCCTGAATATCTTGAAATCCGCGGCGTGCTTTTGGCGCGATATTCCGATGACAACGCCTTTTAATTGAGAAACTTCGTTGATATATCCGATAGCCTCTGCCGGCTGAATGTAACCGCCGGCAAGGATGCTCATAGCGATTACTTCCGTCTGCGGAATATATGCCAGCGCTTTTTCGCATTCGTCTTTGCAGGGATTCATCTGGAAACCTGTTTTATTATAAGGAGCTACTATTACCACTCTTGTTACATCTATGCCCAGCTTTATCAAATTGTTTATTAGCAAAGGGGAATTACGCGTCTCGAATCCGGGTTTAATCTTCATACTTGTCATAAAATTAATAAAAGACTTGAATAACCAATCAAGATTCAATGCCAGCGCCATTTCGGTGATAATTTCATGCAGCAAAAAACAATGGGGCGCTTGTTTGGAGTTGGCGTACCTGCGTATTCTGAATATCTCGTAATATAAATAGGCTTTCATCAAACTGGCAGGGTCTTGAAAAACGACACCTTTGAAGCCGCAAAACATCGCTTTGATATTGCCCGATGCTATTATTTGTTTTGCCAGATGAATAGCCATACCGGGAGTGCCCAATTGTGAAGCCAGCCTGACATAATCCGAGGCAGCCGGCGCAATGGCGTATAGTTTGACAGAAATACCTTTTTCAGCCAATGACCTGATAATTTTAAGTGTAACTTCGCTGACAGAAAACATGAAACCGTCGGCCCCGTTTTCCGTGGCGATTTTTACTAATTCCGCACAGTATTCTGGATTCGAGATTTGGTTATCCCTGCTGCGCGCCCTGTTTTGAGACAGGTGGCTTACACCATGAAACGGATTATCGCCCACCAGGAGTATTTTATGATTGTGCATAATCGAACTCCCGTTTTTCCTTCTCGACCTGTTCGATTAAGCAATCGACCCTTGCCGCCTCTGCAAAATCGGGTTCTGCTTTCCCGCCTTGCATGACCGCTTCTATGAAATGCGCATCCTCGCGATAATATTCGGAGGCTGCCAGCAAAAACGGAACGTTGTCATCAATGTCCTGGCGATGCAGTTCCCTGCATCCTCCGGAATACTTTTCGATTTTAATCCGGTCGGAATTTACCGATATTATTCCTCTGGAACCGCTGATTACTAAACCGAATTCAGGCAGCCGGTAGCCGTCTTTAATCCAGGAAATATCGTAATCGCCTTGCATTCCTGCGGCGCTTTTTACGCAGAAACGTGAACCGTTATCGACGCCGTTTTTATAATCTTCATCGCGTTCTACGGACGTAAGTTCAAGGTCTCCGAATAACCACAGGCTTAAATCGATGATATGGGCGCCGAGGTCGCGGGTGGCGCCGCCTTTTACAGTTGAAGCCTTGTCATTGCCGTGGGCAAAATCCGAAGCATAGGCATAAGCCTTGAAAGAAAGCGCTTCACCGGCTTCTCCTTCCTGCAATAACAAACGAGCCGTTTGGTAGGTAGGAGCGAACCTGCTCATATAACCGACCATAGTTGTTCCGCCGTTTTCTTTTGCCAGTTGACATAAATGTTGTGCCTGTTCATAATTCGAAGCCAGCGTTTTTTCCACGAAAATATTTTTAGTAATGCCTTTTGCATACAGGTCTTTTACAATGGAGTAGTGGCTGGGGATGGGGGTGGTTACATAAACGGCATCGTATTTGCAGGAGGCGAATTTATCGTATTTATCCGTTACCATAACATGGTCGATAGCTTTGCCCAAAAATCTCTTCATTAATGAACTTTTATCATAAATAGCCACGAGCGAAGCGCCGGGAATACTGTTAATCAGGCTGGCATGCAGCAAGCCCATTTTCCCCATTCCGACGACGGCAATTTTCAGAGGATTGCTCACCTTATAAAATCCTTTTCGATCTAATCAATTCTTATTACTATTGTTGAAGCCTCATCAAGCTTTCTCAATTAATTAAAAGCGTTCTTTGATAATAATAAATAAATCCTTAAAACCCTGTTTAAAACCAGATACCTTGCTGACGCTGCCGATGCGTCCTTTATCTATTTGCCGTATTTCAACCACCTTTAAGCCGGCTTTTTGAGCCTTGACAACCATTTCCTGCTCCATTTCAAATCCATCATAACGCAGGTTTAATCTAAGAAAATCTTCTTTCCGCAGGGCATTGTAACCGGAACATACATCGGTATACTTGGTGCCGAATAATATATTGGTTGTTTTTGTAAGAACCCAGTTGCCGAATTTATGATAAAGCGGCATTTTGGGGTTGGCGTTCAAGAACCTGGAACCTTTGGCAAAATCGTAGCCGTCCGTCAATGCCTCAATATATTTGGACAAGTCAGCCGGGTCGGTGGAACCGTCGGCATCCATGGTGACTACTATTTCACCTGCGGCATTTTTAAACCCGTGTTTCAGGGCATCCCCCTTACCTTTTCCCTGTTGATAGATAACTTTTAAATCCGGACGGATGGTCCTGGCTATTTCGATAGTTTTATCGGTCGAATGCCCGTCGACAAGCAGAATTTCATCTATCCAATCCGGTATCTTCGGTAAGACGTGCGTCAGGTTCTGCGCTTCATTCAGTGTGCAGATGATTACCGATACGGGCGGACAGTTTGCCGGTCTTTGGATGTTCATAATCAAGCTATTATCACTTAACTAACATATCGATAGCCTTGTTGGCATCATTTATAAACTGCCTGACAGTCTCGCGCGTATATTGATGGTCTGCCATCTTTGCCAGCAATGCCGGCGGAATGGTAACGATGTGGGCGCCGGCTAAAGCGGCGGAGATGGCATCTCCTACCGAGCGGATGCTGCCGGCAATAATTTTGCTCCGGTAATCCCAGCGTTCCAGCCAATCGACTGCTTCGGTGATTACTGCGGCGGCATCTCCGCCTTCGTCGGAAATCCTGCCGGCAAAGATACTGATGTATGTAGCGCCTGCTTTTGCTGCCAGCATCACCTGCCCGATGGAAAGCGCGGCTGTGGCATTAACCCTGATGCCGTCTTCTTCCAGTTGTCTTATAACACCGTAGCAGGGAACGCCATCCTCATTGATTTGCGGTATCTTGATAACGATATTCTGCGCCCATGAGTTGAATTTTTTTGCCTGAGATATCATTTCGGAGAGGTCGTTGGTAGTTACCTCTACCGAGAGGGGGTAGGGGAATATCAGAGTGGCGATTTCACGCGCGCGCGTTTCGATATTGTAAGCGCCGTCCTTTAACATGATGGAAGGATTGGTGGTTACCCCGTCGATGACTCCCATGTCCGTCCATTTACGGATTTCGTTCAAGTTCGCCGAATCCAAAAAGATTTCCATATTCCCTCCTCCACTGAATCTATTTCATAGAGTTGTAGTATCTTTAATTAAAAATGCCGACTGCAAAAGGTTCCCACAAATGAAATCGGGTTTTACATTCTCCTGTTCCATGCGATGGCATAGCTCGCATTTTCCCTTCCCGATGAGTATCGTGCGGCACCCTGCGCTTTTACCTGACTGTATATCGGTAATTCCATCGCCTACCATCCATGATGATTTAAGGTCGATATCCAGTTCGTTTGCAGCTTTTTTTATCAGACCTGGCTCGGGTTTACGGCAATCGCAGATTTCTTTCAAATCCGTTAATATTGCCTGCGGATGATGCAGACAATAAAACTCGGCGTCTATAAACGAATTTGCTTTATCCAGTTCATCGATAAGTCGACGGCGGATTGCCTCGAAAGTCTTCATAGACATATGTTTCTTGGCGATACCGGGTTGATTGGAAACTATAATTGCTTTATACCCGGCTTGGTGAATAATTTGTATGGCTTCAGGGACGCCATCGATAATCCGCAACTGGCTGACAGTAAACGGGGAATCGATGATTCCCTGCTCCCGGTGATAGATAAGTTCGTTTATCACTCCGTCGCGGTCGATGAATACGGCTTTTTCCATAACTGCTTTGTCCCTTTTTATTTAACGGATTCCCATTTCATTTCCGCTGCCTTCAGCTTCGGGTGTGAAACAATCAGATGCCAGACGACGGCCTGGAATGCTTCTGTATGGGGTGTTATCGAATTTGGATTAACGGTAGGGATTACTATACAGCTATCGGCTACACCGGCGGTATATCCGCCGTCACGCCCGACAATGCCGAGTATGGCGGCTCCTTTTTGTTTGGCATATTGGAGCGCGCGAACCAGATTGAAGCTGATTTTCTTCTCTTCGCTTCCTCCTCCGACCGAAAAAATAAAAATGCCGTCGCTGCCATTCAAACGGCTTATTTTCAGCCATTCCACAAAAGCCCCTTCCCAGCCGTCGTCATTGATGCGGGCGGTCAGTTCGGAGACATTATCGAGCGGAGAATACGATTCGATAGCGGCTATTTTCCTGAAATCATTTACGGCGTGTGTCGCATTGCCGGCGCCGCCGCCGACCCCCAGGAAAAACAGGCGGCCGCCTTTTTTGCGGATAGCGCAAATAATATCCACCATTTTTTCGATATCGCGGCGGTTCAGTAATCCGGCTATCTCCGCCGCTTCTTTCAGGTATTCATCCGTATACATCATCTGTATCTCACCGACGTATTTGCCAGTATTTTTGTGCCGTCGAAATCGAAGTGGAATTTTTCCCATCTCAAACCGGCGCTTTCCATTTTCTGTATAATGCGTTTTTTACATCCGTATTCACAGTAGAAAAGCAGAAAACCGCCGCCGCCGGCGCCGATTAGTTTGCCGCCTAAAGCCCCGTTCTTGCGGGCAAGCTCATAGCATTCATCGATATGAGGGTCGGATATTTTTCCTGAGCGTTTCTTTTTTAATTCCCAGTGAGCATTCATCGATTCTCCAAGCATATCCAGATTACCGTGCTCAAGGTATTTTCTGGTTTGAAGCCCGATATCTTTTATATGGTTCAAATTGTCGATAATTGACGGGTCGCCATCTTTAGACTTTTTATCCTGTTCGAAAAGTATTTCGGAGGCGTTTCTTTCCCTGCCGGTAAAAAACATCAATAATTTATCTTCAAGCCCATCTATGTCATCGGGGGAAATGCTCAGCGGTTCAACGATTACCGTTCCGTCTTTTTCGTAAGTGAGACAGGTCAAACCCCCGAATGCCGCCATATACTGGTCCTGCTTACCTATCGGCTCTCCCATTAGATCCAACTCGATATGGCAGGCTTCTTCGGCCAATCTCTTTTGAGTGGTATAATCCTTGTTGTAAACATGAAGGGCATGCAGTAAAGCAACCGTAAAACTGGAGGAAGACCCCAGCCCGCAGCCGGAAGGCACATCTGCGGCAGAATGCAATTCAATGCCGTGGTGTATGCCCACCGTTTCCAGAGCCGCGCGGAAGATGCGGTGCTTGATATTGCAAATATTATCTACTATTTCCGTTTCGGAATAGCTTAAGCGTATGCTGTCGTAGAATCTCTTGTGCGCTGTTATATTGCAGTATTTATCGATAGCTCCGGCAATCAGAAAGCCGCCATATCTGGAATAATAGGATGGCAGGTCTGTTCCGCCGCCGCCCAGAGTAATGCGCATCGGAGCCCTGGCTAAAATCATTTTTTTGCTCCTGTAAGCGTTATAAAATCTTCCAAACCTGCCGGTGAACCGATTTCATAAAAACGTTCCTTTACTTCATATGCCAGCAGTTCCTTATCCGCTATCAGCGAGGTAAAAACATCTCCCAGTTCGTAAAAACAGTCTTCCGGTATTCTCGATAGCATATCCTTGCGGAAAAGGTTTACCCCGTATTCTATGTAAGCCATATCGGCAGTTTTTTTACGCTTGTTGTACTTGGCAACAATATCTCCGCTGATTACAGTGTTGCTAAAATCATAGAGGTCGTTGTTTTTATAAACAGTCATGAGCGCCAGTTTGTTTTTAGCTTGGAAGAAATCCCAAATAGCGGCAAAATCCGGTGTAACGTAGGAGTCTCCGTATATGGTAAAGAACCTGTCTTCAAGCAGCATTTCAGCGTTCTTAAGCGCTCCCGCCGTACCCAAAGGCTTATCTTCATAACTATATGTTATATCGGTTCCAAACCGGCTTCCGTCACCGAAACAGCTTTCAATCTGTTCACCAAGATGCCCCAGGCACATCAATACCTTGCTGAATCCATTTTGTTTGAATATCTCCAACTGGTATTCAAGAAAAGGTTTGCCACAGATATCGACCATTGATTTGGGACGATTATGCGTCAAGTCGCCCAGCCTGGTAGCCAAACCGCCTGCCAGTACTACTATCTGCACATTATCCGTTTTAAAAGACATAGTGTTACTCGGACAATTATTGTGATAATAAAATCGTATCTATAATGACTTAAATATAATATAATATACTATAATGGACATATATGGACAATTATTCAGTAATTGCTTGTAAAAGTCAAGAAATTGTAAGAGTCCATCATACATTGAATGATATGGTTTCTTAACTGAACGATATAGGAAAATAGTAATGATTTGTATAAAAAGGGTTGACGTGGCGATATTCGGGGTATATCATTATCTTGTAAACTAAACATATGCGACAATTATTAGCAATATCGAAGCATAAGATTGCTGTCTATGATATAGAAATAAATTTAATATGGGTTTAGCAAGTGAAATATGCAGCATTAGCCGATTCTGTTGACTTCGAAAAACGGAATCGCAGGCTACAAGAAAACGCTAATATAAAGTATAAATTAATCATTCATTACTTTAATAATACATTTTACCCTGATGATTATTCCCACAGAGTTCACCGGCAGACGGCAAATAGCCGAATTTCAGCCATTCTTTACAAGTTTCAATCCGAAGACCGAAGACGAACTGCCATTTCAGAGCTGAGATTTAATAATTCCGTAACATCCGCACTGCCGCAGGCTATTATATCTTGTTGATATTCGCACTATATTAAAAGTGTATTTATAACTTAATTGACGAAAAAATGAACCGGCCAATGGAAGCTGACGGGGAATGTACATGTATACAGATAGCGGCAGTATTTGATGGACGGGTAGATGTCAAGGGAGTTGTCATGCAGGTTATAAGTGCAAAGTTAAATCGGGTGAAAACAAGGAGGATATAGCATAATGATAAGAGGTATTAAAACTTCAGGACGCTGGTTGTTGTCTGTTGTCTTGATGATTGTGATTAGTGTAGCCTTGACGGCTGCGTTGAATGTATGGGCAGCAGATTCCCCCGAGATACACCATGGGGTTTTTGCAGAAGCACCGTATGCGCAGGAAGACCTAACTGCCGTGGTCAATTACAAATATCAAGCACCATTAATTGCAGGCGGCAGCTACGTTTCCACGACTGAATATGGCACGATGGAAGCTGTGCTAATATCATTTGATGGAGGTTCGACCTATGCAACCGATCGGGGCGGATGTATCTATATACAGACGGTAATCACCGGACTCTCTGCAGGCGATATTGTCGAGGTAGATAACGATTATTTTTATAACGATGGTTCCGGTTATTCTTCCTACTGGGACCAGGCTGCTTACTGGATAGAAGTAGGGGATTATACGCATAATGCGTTGAATACAATCAATAACTGGTTGATATATATCGAACCTGATGGCAGTGGTACTTATACTGTTGTTATAGGTTCCGGACAGTACAACCTGGCAGAAAACGATGATGACCTGACAACAATCATCGGTCATTCTTTCCAGTTGACCCGCGATGTTAAAGTGTACAGCGGACAAACTCTTAGTAATCCGTCGGTCAGTTCACGCGGTTATACGTATTCAACTAATGAAGATACCAGTGGTTGGGGTACTCCGATCATCGATGAATCATATAGCACTCCAGACTTGACTTATGTGGCGCCGCAGTTTACATATGTGAATGATGATTGGGCGGGAGCTGACAACGGGGATATAGTCGGCGATAGCCACGTCTTTGGAATGGATGCTTTCGCCACTATACAGCAAGCTATCGATGGAACTGCTGACGGCGGCACAGTTAATATAGCGGCGGGGACATATGTCAATGATCCGTATAATAGCTCTTTGAGTATTCCTGAAAGCTACCGTATCACAAAACAAATCACCTTGCTCGGAGCACAGGCGGGTGTTTCTCCGGAAGGAAGTGTTGACAGAGGCGAAGAAACTATTCTTGTACGGACAAATGGAACTCCCTATTCGTTATATGCTTCAAATATAATTATTGATGGTTTTACCTTTACCAGCGGCGATGGTTCCGGCGGCGGTCGAATAATTGTTGTTGGTGATAATGTCGTAATCCAGAACTGCATAATCAGGGATATAAGCGGAACTGATCCTCATGGGTTGTGGATTGCTACCGATGCAGACAATGCTCTCATTGATAATAACACATTCTCTAATACAGCATGGGAAGCTATCACATGCGATGGAAACGCCATCATATCAAACAATACCATTAAGAATATAGCAAGCAACAAGGGTATTAACCTGTCAGATACCAGTGATGTAACGGTAACTAACAATACAATATCTAACACATTCTATGAAGGGATTTTTTGTGCAGGAGAAGCAATCATTACCTTTAACGATATCAGCAGCGTGTATATAGGAATCCAATTAAGACCATCGAGCAATGCTACAGTATCCAATAACGTCATCTACAACACACAATATGAAGGTATTGCAGCTCATGCGGCTGCGACTGTCCAGGACAACGAAATATACGGATGCTACCACGGAATCCAGATACGAAATGCTGCAAGCGGGTGGACAATCCAAGGAAACAACATACATGATAATACCTATCATGGAATAGAAATGCCCAATTATGAAGGTTCGGAACCGGTTGTTACCCAGGCTTTAATCGAGAATAATACATTCGCCGGTAATGGAGGATGGGGCATTTACATCGGGGGTGCCGGTGAAGGTTCCGGCTTAAATATAACACAAAATTTATTTACTGGCGATAACGTTAATGGTGCTCTGGCAGCACATAATTTAGCTTCTCCGGTTAATGCCACTCTAAACTGGTGGGGCGATACCGGCGGTCCGACTCATGCAAGCAATACCTACAATATAGGTCAGCAGGGCGATGCGGTTTCCGATAATGTTATCTTCGCGCCATGGCTGGATGCCGCGCCGCCGGGTGGGGAAAGCTTTGCTCCAGTAACCAATGGAGATAACAGCTATGCTTCCATTCAGGCGGCTATCGATGACGCTACAGCAGGAGACACCATCAACGTAGCGGCGGGGACGTATGACGAGAACATTACGGTTGATAAGTCCCTCACTATTAACGGTGCCGGAGCCGGCGACACAACCATCGACGGTGATGGTAGCGGTGTGGTAGTGCTAATTACAGCCAGTAACGTCACGTTTCAAGGGTTCAATGTAACTGGTTCAGGTAATAATATACAAGCACACGCCGGTATCGTACTTCAGGGAGTGACCGGCTGTACAATTGAAAACAATACAGTCAGTAATAATGATGCTAACGGCATTGCATTGGCGATATCGAGTAACAATATTATACGAAACAATGCGACTAATAATAATGGTGCCTGGGGTATTGTTGTTGTAAATCCCGGAACAAATGATAGCGAAGCAACGGCAATGGCATCTACCGGAAATACTTTCGAAGGCAATACCAGTAACGATAACGGGGCAGAAGGTATTTATCTCGATAAGCGCTGTAACAATAACAGTGTAATCGATAATACTCTGTCCGGAAATTCAGGAAACGGTATCCACCTTTACGAATCACATAATAATACAATTACAGGCAATACAATTTCCGATAATGTCCTGTCAGGTATTTATATAAAGAGCCATGATAATGACGTATCCGAAAATACTATTACCGGTAACAATACAGGCAATTCAAGTGAACATGCCGGTATTTATTTGAAGAGCGGGTGGATAGATCATAAAAGCCATGTTGAAGGCAACCAGCTTTTAGCCGAAAACAATAGCATAAACCATAACAATATCTCGGGGAACAATAATGCCGGGGTGTTATACTTGGAAAACGAGTATACCTATGATGATGATCTCGTCATAGATGCCACTCTAAACTGGTGGGGCGATGTCAGCGGACCAACTCATGCAAGCAATCCCGATGGTAATGGAGATATAATTTCCGATAATGTCAACTACGAACCATGGTTGGGTGGCAGTATTGAACAGGAAATACTTGGAGAAGATATAAACTACTATATAGATTCCGATGGTAAAATACTTGAAGAAATAATTGCTACTTCCGATGACGGTAGTTTTACCATCACAATTCCTGAAGGAACAATTGCTCTTGATGAATCCGGTGAGCCACTGCCCGGTATCGATGTTAGCACGGGCAACGGTATAGATCCGCCGGAGAATGCTGCTATCGTAGGTTTGATTTATAACTGGGGGCCTGAAGGGGCTACATTCGACCCGTATATAATATTTGAATTTCACTATGATGATGAGGATATCCCGAGCGGTTTCGAAGAAAAGAATTTAGTTATTATGTATTATGATTCTGATGCAGAGGAGTGGGTCGCTCTCGAAACCTTTGTCGATACACTTAATAACGTTGCAACAGCCTACGTAACACACTTCACATCGTTTTCATTGTTTTCAGTTGAGCCGGAAATTGTAACGACCACCATTGTTTCGACAACAACAGATACAACAACAGTTGTTTCGACGATAACAAATACAACATCCATTGTTTCGTCGACAACAAATACTACAACCATAATTATTCCGGACAATACGATAACTGTTACAGTAACACAGATGTTACCGCAGTCGACCGTAACGCAGACAATGCCGCAAGCGACCGTAACTCAACTTCTACCGGGCACGGAGGAAACAGTTACGCTGCCGGTTACTATAACGCAAACCGGTGCCGGAGCTACTGTAACACAAACTGCATTTCAAACAACAGCGATAACTACTACACAACAAAGCACAACGACTGCGACATCGACAACCACGCAAACTATAACTCAGGACGTTATCAATTGGACAATAACCATAGTAATAGCGGTAATCGCATTGCTAATCGGGGCGCTGTTAATTGCAATAATTGCCAGGCGCATTCAATAAATATTCGATAAATAAACTATAAGGCTGGGCTTAACCTCTCAGCCTTATAGTTTGTAACTGAACGGCAGTCTATACCGGTTTCGGGATTAAAACACCGACCGGGCAGTTTTTAACGCATTCCATGCAGAAATCGCAATGCGCTACCGTCTCGAAGCAGGCAATTTTCGTATTATATCCCCGGTTAACAAAGTAGATATGGCTTGCCCCGTATATTTTTTCACAGGTTTGAACGCATATTCCGCAGCGGACGCATTTGTTGGGGTCGTAGTAAAGAAAAGGGGTTAGAGTCTCAAGCGGCAGTTTATTTTTAGGAAGCCGTAAGTTATCTATCCTTCGCCTGTCGATATGTAGATGCGCCATAATTTTTTGAAGCTCGCATTTTCCGTTTGCCGGGCATTCACGACAGGTGAAGTGGTGATCAGCAATGATGAGTTCAATAACGGGGCGAATTGCCGCATCTATTTCAGGAGTCATGGTTTTAACAATCATGCCGTCTTCTAGCGGTGTACGGCAAGCCAGCACAATTTTTTCGTTATTAACTTCAACCCTGCATAAGCGGCAAACACCGCCGGGAACCAGGTCGGCGTTGTAGCAGAGATGCGGAATATAGATATCATTTTCCAGGGCTGCCTCCATAACGGTCATTCCCTTATCGGCATCGAATTGCCTGCCATCGATAGAAAAGCGTATCTTATTCATCTATATTTTCTCCGCCATTGAGGAATTGGCATACCTTTGCGGGGCATCTTTTATGATTTATGTGGGCTTCATATTCATCCCTGAAATAACGCAGAGTAGTCAAAACCGGGTTGGGAGCAGTCCTTCCCAGTCCGCAAAGCGAGGTCTCGGCCACCGAATCGCTGATTTCGAGAAGCATATCGATATCCGTCTGTTTGCCTTTCCCTTTTGCAATATCATCAAGAATCTCGAACATCTGTTTTGTGCCCAGACGGCAGGGAATACATTGCCCGCAGGATTCCTGCCTGGCAAAATCGAGAAAAAAGCGCGCCACATCTACCATGCAGGTATCTTCATCTAAAACGACCATACCGCCGGAACCCATAATCGAGCCGGCAGCTGCCAGCGAATCGAATGCAACCGGCAGGTCGAGCAGTTCGGCCGGCAAGCATCCACCCGAAGGGCCGCCTGTCTGAACCGCTTTAAATGTTTTACCGTTCGGGATGCCTCCTCCGATATCGTAAATTATCTTTCGAAGAGTGATTCCCATCGGCACCTCGATAAGTCCGCGGTTAGACACCTTGCCGGTAAGCGCAAATATTGCCGTGCCTTTGCTGCTATCAGTCCCGCGTTCGGCAAACCACTGTGCACCGTTTGTGATAATTGCCGGGATATTGGCGAATGTTTTGACGTTATTGATATCGGTGGGTTTTCCCCATAAACCGCTTTGAGCGGGAAAAGGAGGGCGGTGGCGCGGCATTCCCCTGTTTCCTTCGATAGATGCCAATAGCGCCGATTCTTCACCGCAGACAAAGGCTCCGGCGCCTTCCCTGATTTCGATATCGAAACTAAAACCCGAATCCAGTATATTTTCACCCAGAAGCCGGTATTGGCGCATTTGTTCTATGGCGGTTCTCACTCTTTTTATGGCCAGTGGATATTCATCCCTGATATATATATAACCGCGACTGCATCCGATGGCATAGGCTGCAATCAGCATTCCTTCCAGTACCGAATGAGGGTCGCTTTCGAGAAGCGACCTGTCCATATAGGCTCCCGGGTCGCCTTCGTCGGCATTGCAAATCAGGTATTTCGGGAAGGATTCCGCCTTGCGGCATTCCTTCCATTTGAACCCGGTAGGGAAACCAGCCCCGCCGAGTCCCCGTAATCCCGATTTCTCCACTTCATCTATAATATCCCCCTTGGGAATGCATAGAGCTTTTTCGAAACCCTTATAGCCTCCAAGCGCGATATATTGAGAAATATCCTCGGGGTTAATCATGCCGATATTTTTGAGAACCGTGCGCTGCTGGTGTTTCATGAAATCGATTTCGAAGAGGTCGGCAATGCCGTCTATTTCACTTCCCCAAACGGCGAGTGCCAGGTCGGGACGGCAATTATTATTCAGCAGGTAATCCTTTACAAGCTCCGCGGCTGTATCCGGAGCAAGATTTTTATAAGTGATGCGGGGTTGCCCCGGTTTAATGATATCTACCATCGGCTCGCAGTAGCACATACCCAGGCAGCCGGTCTTGTGAATACGGGCTTGAATGCGGTTTTTAATCAGGGCGGATTCTATGGATTTGTATACGGATAGGGCGCCGGCAGCTTCGCCGCAGGTAGCCATGCCGATAAATATCTGCGGTATGGAAGGGTCTGTTATCGACTGCCATTCATTTTCAGCTTTTGCCCTGGAATCTGCCAATCCCATCCTGTACCTCCGCTAATAAAATTGAAATTATCCGTAGCTTTCGTCGTTTATCTCAGTGACTTTGAAGAGTTTTTTAATTTTATCCGAGTCCATTTTTCCGTATGTTTCACTGTTTACCGTTACAACCGGAGCCAGAGCGCAACAGCCGACACAGGCTACGGTGTCGAGAGTATACTCATTGTCTGCAGAAGTTTCGCCCTCTTTTATGCCCAGCAGTTTCTCGGTATCTCTTGTCAACTGAGGCGCGCCGCTGATATGGCAGGCGGTGCCTCGGCAGATACAGACATGCCGTCTTCCGGGAGGAGTAAGCCGCAGGGATTTATAAAAAGAAGCCACCGAATGAATATGTCCCTCTGGCAACTTAAGAAAGCGGGCGATATGGCTGACCATATCTTTCGGCAGGTAACCGAAATTGGACTGGAGTTCGAGCAGAATGGGGATTAAGCCGCTTTTATCGCCGTTGTAAAAGGAAAGAACCTTGCCTAATCTCAGGTATTTAAACAGGGGGATGCTCATCGGGCATTCCGTGGTACAATCACCGCAATCGTTACATTCGTCGATACCGTGTTTTTTGCTATCGGCAAAGCGGCCGTTTTTAATATCTTCCAAAAGAATCGACGGCCAAAGACCTTTATCGCAGACTTCCAGGCATAAGCTGCAATCGATGCAGGGATTTTCCCTTATCAATTCTTTATCGGAAGGCTTATCATCCCGCTTTTTGAAAAAAGACAGAACCGGCGCAATCTTGTTCATCTTCTACATTATCCTCAGCAATAACTTTAGCATGATACTAGCCATAAAAACCTCTATTAGTATATCAACTAAATCGGATAAATATAGTCCAGTATATAGTAAAATAGCTGTTTTGTCACTATTTTATTGGATATAAGTATATGCCGGTTTATATACAAATTAAACAATAATTATTTCAGGCGGCAGAGAAAAATACCTTGACAAAAAAGCAGTAATTATTATATTGTTAGTCGGCGCTGTCTGGCATATCAGTTCACTTCAAATTTCCGACTGTAATCTTATCCGTATTATCAGTATCAAATAAATCAATGCGACCTTAAAAAATGCGTTTAAGACGGGTAAAACGGAATACGTAAAATAGAGGTTATTGATTGCCGGATTTAATGCAATATTTAATATAACAGGTATTATAACGTATAAAAAACATGAAAATTTTAATATTATTTCTGGTAGAATTTCTGCCATAGTAAGAATTGTAAAAGGAGGAAAATGTTATGCGTTTTGAAGCTATCAGACCTGCCGACCATATAGGTCCGGTTAAAATACATGCTGTCTGCCGCGCTCTCGAACTGGATTCCGGTTCGGATGCGGGCGTTCTTGCAAAAGACAACGCCGGCACGCGCCGTATAACGCGTGAAGCCAGTTCGAATATCGAACAGAAGCTGGCAATTGTTTTACCTGTGAAGAACGAGGACTTGAAAGTATTCGAGGGAGTGCTGAGCGGTATTCCGCATGATTGCCTGATGATAGTTATATCAAACAGCAATCCGGACTATTTTAAAAGCGAAAAAGACATTGTAAACCGCTTTTGCAATGTGAATAAGCGCCAGGCCCTGGTTGTCCATCAAAAAGACCCCGATCTTGCCAACGCCTTTTCGTTTTCCGGTTATCCGGATATCATCGATGATGACGGGCTTATCCGCAACGGTAAAAGCGAGGGGATGATAATCGGCATCATAATGTCGAAAATAATGGGCAGGGAATACGTAGGATTTATCGATACCGATAATTACATTCCGGGTGCCGTAATGGAGTATGTTAAACATTATGCCTCCGGTTTCAGCATGATTGAATCGCCGTACGCCATGGTTCGTATTTTATGGAAATATAAACCGAAACTGATCGGAGAATTATATTTTAAGAAATGGGGGCGCGTTTCAGAGATAAGCAACCGTTTTGTAAATGCGCTGCTTTCCACCAAGGGCAGATTTGAAACCGAGGTAATTAAGACTGCGAATGCCGGAGAGCATGCCATGAGTCTGGAACTGGCTATGAGGCTGACCTACGGTTCCGGTTATGCCGTAGAGACGCAGGAATTGATATCAATACTTGAGAATTTCAGCGGCATTTTGGAACCAACCGATGACCTGATTTTCGAAAAAGGCGTGGAAGTTATCCAGACGGAATCCATCAATCCCCATCTGCATGCCGAAAAAGGAGACGACCACCTGCTGCAGGAGATGCTGCTTCCCAGTCTTTCCGTGATATATTACAGTCCCCTGTGTGAAGAAAAAACGAAAGAAATGATTAAAAAGCAACTGGTAGATATGGAATGTATAAAGGAGGGAGATGAAGTTCCCAATATACAATTGATAGCGCCTCCGCAGAACATCTACCTTTCAATGTTTGCAGATAATATAGAAAGTATCATGCCGAGATTCGTTGTTCCGGATAAATCGATTTATAGAATAGCCGTCGACCGGAGAAAGAAACCGGATTCTGCCAAAAAAGTGGTTGTTACCGACCTCGACGGAACGCTGCTCGATTCTCAAAATTATTCTTATATCCTGGCGCTCGATGCCATCAGGAAGCTGCAGGGAATGGATATCCCGATTGTTTTTTGCTCTTCGAAAACAAGATCGGAACAGGAAGTATATCGTGAGGAACTGGATATCAACGCGCCTTTCATTGTGGAAAACGGAGGCGCTCTATATATTCCCAAGGATTATTTCAGGCTGCCGTTTTCTTATGACAAAGTTGTTTCCGACTATATGGTTGTCGAATTCGGTGTCGCTTATCATGAACTGCGTCATAAACTAAAGCAAGCATTGGATTCTGCCTATCATCAGATTGAGACTAACAGTCTGGGTGAAATACTTATTAACAGCTTCGGAGATATGACAATCGAAGAAGTTGCCAAAGAAACCGGGCTGGGGTTAAAAATGGCTGCTCTGGCTAAACAAAGGGAATACAGCGAAACGATAACGATTAAAGGCAGCAAAAGAGCCGTAGAAGCGGCGTTCGATGAAATAAAGAAGGCCGGTTTGTTATGCACGTTCGGCGGCCGGTTTTATGAAGTTACCGGAGGCAACGACAAGGGGAAGGCAGTAAAAATACTCCTTGAACTCTACAAGATGAACTATGGAAATGTAGCGTCATTCGGAATAGGAAACAATGTAAACGACCTGCCTCTTCTTTCACAGACAGATTCCCGTATGCTGGTTCAGGGAGCGGATAGAAGATGGAGCCGTATGAATATCTCCGGTCTCTACAAGGTCAGGGGAATCGGCCCCGACGGATGGAGTAAAGCTATCGAAATGATGCTCTCCAAACCGTAATTTTAAGATAAACCATCTTAACATAAGAATCGAAGGGGAATCGGCAATAAGTACTTTCTGTAAGCAGGCCTTGGATTTAGCTCCGCCCATCTTATTAAGGACAGGAGCGGAGCTAAAAAATTTCATATTCGCGAGAAAAGAAATCTACCCGTTTTTAGCTATAAAAGCGGCCAGGTCTGCCAGACGGCAGCAATATCCCCATTCGTTATCGTACCATGAAAGCACCTTGACCAGATTGCCTTCCATAACCATGGTATTGGGAGCATCGACTATCGAGCTTAAGGGATTTCCCTTGAAATCGGAACTTACCAGCGGCTCTTCGCTGTAACCGAGTATTCCTTTCAGCGTGCCTTCCGAAGCTGCTTTGAAAGCATTGTTAATATCGTCTACGCAGGCATCTTCTTTAATCTCGGCTACCAGGTCTACCAGGGAGACCGTGGGGGTCGGGATTCTTAAAGCCAGCCCGTGAAGCTTGCCTTTTAACTCCGGCAAAACCAGTGAGATGGCTTTAGCCGCGCCGGTGGTTGTCGGCACCATATTTTCAGCGGCGGCACGCGAACGCCTCAAGTCCTTATGATACATATCCTGCAGTCTCTGGTCGTTGGTATAGGCATGCACGGTGGTCATCAAGCCTTTAACTATACCGAAGTTATCATTCAGCACTTTCGCAACCGGAGCCAGGCAATTGGTGGTGCAGGAGGCGTTGGAAATAATGTGGTGTTTATCCGCTTCGTATTTATCCTCATTTACGCCCAGAACGATGGTAATGTCCTCGTTTTTAGCGGGGGCGGATATTATAACCTTTTTAACGCTGCCGTGCCTGTGAGCGCAGGCTTTTTCGGCATCGGTAAATATTCCTGTGGATTCGACAACTATTTCCGCGCCGTAATCCGACCATGGAATCTGGGCCGGGTCTTTTTGCGACAGGACTTTTATATTTTTCCCGTCGACGGAGATGATATCTTCACTGGCTTCAACATTCCCATTGTAAGCCCCGTATGTGCTGTCCCATTTAAAAAGGTGAGCGTTCGTTTTGGCATCAGTAAGGTCGTTTATAGCCACCACTTCCAAATCACCGCTATGATATTCGTTTATGGTTCTTAACACCAGTCTGCCGATTCTGCCGAATCCGTTGATTCCTATTCGAGTCATTTTTCTCCCCCTTTTTTATTTAATGGAATATACTATCTGCCGGGATTGCGTTTCAGCATATCTATAAAAGCTTCGATGCGTGTCCTGATATGCTGGTCGAGGTAAAAATTATCGTTGCCCTCCAGTGTCAGCATGGGTAATTTAAAGACGTCCTTGAATATAATACCACCAATGCCCCTGTAACAGAAAGCCTGAACGTAGTGTATTATGCCGTCTATCTGTCTCTCTTCAAGCTCTTTTTGGATATCATTTATCCTGTAATCGATAGAGTACGGATATGTATAAATAGAGTATTGTTCGGCAAGGGAATTTGCCTCTTGCGTCATAGCGAACTGTCTCTGCACTTCGTTATAAACCACTCTGGCGCCGTTATTTTCTATGAAATAATACATTTCTTTCCCATACACCGACGGAACTCCGATGTAAGCGAGCCGCAGGGTATCTTCGGGATAGGTATGGCGTTTTCCGGCGCTGTCGATTACAGCTTGAAGTTGTTTTCGATAGCCTTTGTAATCCGTATTGAAATCCGAGGCGGATACCAGCCACAGGTGGTTTTCGAAGCCGCTCGCTTTGTTGTCTTTCCACGTTAGGGAGTCCAGTTTATCTGCAAGATTGCGGCAAGCTGCCAATTCTATCCTGATATTTTCTGCTGCCTCAATCGTCGTTCCCAGTTCCGCAGCCAGTTTATTCAAGGTCTTCTGCATTTCGGCGATATCGGGTTGTTCGGGATAGGCAAAGGGGATGGTTTTTAAACCTTTGTGTTTTAAAACCTCCATCAGCATTACGGTATTGGAGCAATCGCCGTTGGTGACGCACATCACGGTATCGATATCGTATTCCATGCAGACGCCATAAATGCCCTTTATCCAGCCGCAGCAATTGATGGGGAAACCGTCTTTTTCGGCGATTTTTATCAGGCGTTCCGTGTCGGGGTCTCCGATAAAGATATTGTTGAGGTCGACCGGCTGAAAGCCTGCGGCCAGCAGTACCTCAATGGGGACATTGGTGGTGATGCCGATTTTATTCATAAGGATTACTCTTCGGGGTTTTTGCCGAACAGTTCACAGGGCAGGAATCTCGGTTTATTCCAGATATCATTAAGCTCTTTTTTGCGGCTGGCGCTATCGCTTGCCCGGATTATATGATAGACGGGGGGATTGGAAAAGTGCGCCGGCTGCAGGTCATCTACGTATCTGTATTCCAGCGCCTTCAACCCCTTCTTAAAAAGATTAATTAATTCTTTACCTGCCTGATCGTGGTCAATTTTGTTATCGAATCTATCCTGCCTGATGTGCCGCCAATCGGTATTTCCGTAAAGCCGGTCGATAGATGTCTCACAATCCGCTCTGGTCAGATTTCTTAGAAGCGCCATTTCCAGCGGAAAGAAAATCAACAGGTCTGTTTTGTGCCCTTTCCAGTCCGTTCCGTGAAAAGCCAGTTTTTTAACGGTTGTCCAGCGCAGTTTTGTATAACCGACCGGGTCGACCAGCGCCAGAGAAGATTTGGAACGCGGTATCAAGTCGAAAGCCTGCTGCAGGATACTATCGTTAATACAATTACCGGTGATAATATAGCTCCTGTCTTTAAATTTTGCCGTCGATTCCCCAAGTAATTCCGCTTCTTCAGGGTTGTTTACTATAAAAATACATTTACGGAACCTGCTTTTCAGCGCGGTTAATTCTGTGCCTTCTATAACACAGTTATCTGTTTTACAGGGGGAAAAAGAACTGCCGGCAAAGATATCCAGGTAATAATGGTCTCTGTTTCTGTCTGCGTATATTTTTATATACTCAGCGAAGCACTGCAGCTTGTGGCAGAGCCATTTGGGAGGTTGCCGGAAAGTCTGTTTCAGCTCTTCATTCATTTAACTCATTTCAGCTTCGAGAAAGCCTGTTTGCCCGCAAATATGGCTTTATTACCCAGTTCGGCTTCGATTTTGAGAAGCCGGTTATATTTTGCGTTACGCTCCGAACGGCAGGGCGCTCCGGTTTTTATCTGTCCGGTACACAATCCGGCTGCCAGGTCGGCAATGGTGGTATCCTCTGTTTCTCCCGAGCGGTGGCTGACTACCGCTGTCCATCCGGCGTTGTGCGCCATCTCGATAGCGGAAACGGTCTCGGTCAGCGTACCGATTTGATTCAGCTTTATCAGGATAGAATTAGACGCTTTTATTTCTATTCCCTTTGCCAGCTTGTTGATATTGGTAACATAGAGGTCGTCGCCAACCAGTTGAATCCTGTCTCCGATTTTTTCCGTCAGCAACTGCCAGCCTTCCCAGTCGTCTTCCGCCATACCGTCTTCGATGCTGATAATCGGGTAGGTATTAATCCAGTTTACATAAAAGTCCACCATTTCGCTGCTGGTTAACGTTTTGCCTTCGCGCTCAAGATGATATTTACCGTCCTCGTAATACTCGCTTGAAGCCGGGTCAAGGGCAATAAAGCAATCTTTTCCCGGTTTATACCCGGCTTTTTCGATGGCATCGATTATTAACTCGACTGCCTGATTGTTCGATGACAGGGCGGGAGCGAAACCGCCCTCATCGCCGACATTGGTATTCAGCCCTTTGCTCTTCAACACCGATTTAAGGCTGTGGTATACTTCGGCGCCCATCTGCAGGGCGGTGGCAAAACTATCGGCTCCGGCGGGCACTACCATAAACTCCTGCAGGTCAGTTGAGTTGGAGGCGTGTTTGCCGCCGTTTAAGATATTCAGCATAGGAACCGGCAATTTATATATTTCTTCATTACCAAGATACTGGTATAGCGGGGTTTTCAGGTAATCGGCTGCCGCGTGGGCAACCGCCAGCGACACCCCGAGTATGGCATTGGCTCCGAGATTGGATTTATTTTCCGTTCCGTCGAGCTCAATTAATTTATTATCGATGGCTTTTTGGTTGGGCGCTGGCATGCCTGTAACAGCCGGGGCGATGATGTTGTTTACGTTGGAAACCGCCTTTAAAACTCCCAGCCCCTTATACCTGTTTTTATCTCCGTCACGCAGCTCTACCGCCTCGTATTTGCCGGTGCTGGCTCCCGAAGGTACAGCAGCGCAGCTAACGGTACCGTCAGCTAATCTGGCTTCGACTTCGAGTGTGGGGTTTCCCCTGGAATCGAGAATTTCCCTGGCTTTCAGGCTTTTAATAGTGGACAATTTACAAACCCTCCGAATCGCTTTTATATTTTAATCCGAAATCATCTCCAGCGCTATAGCAACCGCATCCGCAGCATTATCAACGCAGATTATGGCATCGTCGGTTTTCTCTTTACTTGACAGTTTCCATGTGCCGAGCCCGATTACCGGTATTCCGTTTTTCAAGGCGTATCCGATTTCCGTCAGCGTACCGTATCCGCCGCCGACGGCAATAACCGCCTGCGCCGATTTGACGACGATTATATTCCTGGCATAGCCGATGCCGGTGACGATAGGTATCTTAACGTATTGGTTGGCATCTTTTCTGTCGGTTCCCGGTAGTATGCCAACAGTCAATCCGTTTTCGGAAACAGCGCCGCGGCAGGCAGCCTCCATAACCCCGTCCAGACCGCCGCAAACCAGAATAGAGCCGCTTTTGGCTATTTCACGACCGAGTGTCTCGGCCAGTTTTATTTCCTGCGCCGAAGCTTTGGAGTTGCCGATAACTGCTATGAATTTATTTTTAGCGGTCATTTTCTAAAACAATCGGATTATAACATCAGCATTGAGCTATTGGCAAAGTGGGGTTTTTATCGATTGAGTTTGTTTTCAGTTGTTTGACTATTTACCGATAAATCACAAGTCATTTTAAACAGGAATAAGCTAAATAAACCGCTCGTGCCCTTCGTTATGCTTAGGATGCGCGAATACTAAAGCCGTTCGTGGTGAGCTTGTCGAACCATAACGGCCGTGAATATCGAATTGCATTTAGATGCTTCACTACGTTCAGCATGACAAAAAATAGTCGTTGCGAGTCACGATAAAATCGGGACGAAGCAATCACTACAATGCAACATAATTACCCCACCCCGTATATAATATGAAATACCATTATTGTATTTTAAGGCGCAACTATTACAAAATCGTACGGCAGAGATTGCCGCGCCTTCCCTTCAGGAATGGACTCGCAATGGCAAATAAAAAACGTAGGGACGACCAATGGTCGTCCGCATTTATGTTTTCGTATCTGGCGGATGGGCAATGCCCGTTCCTGCGGGGTTAACGATTAAACTGTCATTCTGGAAGTCACAAGGGGTGACTGAAGAATCTTGGGTGTGGGGAGAATCAGCACAAAGGTATCTGCGGCAACAGTCGGAAACGCCTTATTAATTCGCCGCCGTTATGGTTCGACAGGCTCACCACGAACGGATTTATTAGGACTTCTAGCAATGGCAGTTTCGGAAATTAAATTTTTAATAGCAATCAGGACTAATCCGAAACGGCAGAGGGTTAATTAAACTTGTTCATAGCCGTTTCTACTTCTTCGGTAAGCAGGCATAGAATGGCATCGCTGACTTTCTCTATGGACGGCTCGATTAGTTTCTTTTCATCCGGACTGAAGCTGTTCAGGACAAAATCTACAATGTCGTCATCGTAATAGTTATTATCGTTGTCTTTTTCCGGCCGTCCGATACCCACTTTAATCCTGATAAAGTCGCGCGTGCCGATATCACGGATAATCGAATCGATGCCTTTATGTCCCCCCGAACTGCCCCCGGCCCTGATGCGCACTTTTCCGAGCGGTAAGTCCATATCGTCGTGGATGACGATGATATCGGATGGCTTCAATTTGAATTTATGCATCAGGCGGTTTACCGATCGTCCGCTGAGATTCATATATGTTTGCGGTTTAGCCAGGACGACCTCGATTCCTTCCACCGTACCGCGTCCGGTTCTGGCATCGGCCTGTTTTTTATCGAATTCAATATTATGCTCTTTAGCAAAATGCTTTAAGCACATGAAACCGATATTATGACGGGACTTCGAATAACCCTGCCCCGGATTTCCCAGGCCGATAATTAATTTCATCAGATAATAGGATAATACCTGCGCCTGATTTAATCAACCCCGCGTAATCTGATATACTTTATACATATATGAAAACCGATGATGTTCAGTCTGAAATCGAGAATCTGAGGGCGGAAATCGACCGGCACAATTACCTTTATTACGTGCTGGATGCTCCTGAAATCAGCGATGCCGAATATGACGAGCTGATGCAGAAACTGCGCCGCCTCGAAGATGAATTTCCGCAGTATTTAACCCCCGAATCCCCGACGCAAAGAGTGGGGGCGGCTCCGCTTGAAGCTTTCGGGGTGGTGGAACATAAAGTGCCCCTTTTATCGTTGGCGAACGTTTTTTCCAACGAGGAACTGGAGGTCTGGTATAAACGCACGCTGAAATTGCTGGACGGGCAGAAACCGGCCTTTGTCTGCGAACACAAGATGGATGGATTGTCTGTATCTTTGACTTACATAGATGGGAAGTTTATAACCGGAGCTACGCGCGGCGACGGGTACAAGGGTGAAAACATCACGCAGAACCTGAGAACTATTAAAAGCATCCCCATAACTTTACCAAAAGGAGCGCCGTCTTTAATCGAGGTCAGGGGCGAGGTTTTCCTGCCGCATGCCGGTTTCAATAAATTGAATAAAGAAAGGGCTGCCGAAGGACAGCCTCTTTTTGCCAATCCGCGCAATGCCGCTGCCGGGTCTTTACGCCAGCTTGATTCCACGATAACATCCACACGTCCGCTGGATATTTATGTTTATACCCTTGCTCGTCTTGAAGGAGCGAAATTCCCTGAGACACATTGGGAAGCCCTGAATTATATGAAATCGCTGGGTTTTAAAATTAATCCGAATAATCTTCCGGTCAAAACTATCGAACAGATAGAGGCATACCGCAACGAATGGAAAGATAAAAGGGAGAGCTTGCCGTACGATGCCGACGGCATCGTTGCCAAGATAGATAGTATAGAGTTGCAGGAGCAGTTGGGGGACGTCGGGCGCGAGCCGAGATGGGCAATTGCCTACAAGTTCCCGGCAATGCAGGCTAATACGCTTTTAAAAGAGATTCGTATCAGCGTTGGCAGGACGGGGACACTTAATCCCTATGCCGTGCTCGAACCGGTATCGGTAGGCGGCGTAACCATCAAACAGGCAACATTACATAACGAAGACGATATAAAGAGGAAGGATATCCGCGAAGGCGATATGGTAATCATTCAAAGGGCTGGTGATGTAATACCGCAGATAGTCGGGCCGGTTCTCTCCAAACGTCCCGCTCTGTCAGTTGCATTCAGTTTGCCTGCAAAGGTTAACGGTGTTTGTCCCCAATGCGGCAGCCGCATATACAAGCCCGAAGGGGAAGTGATGTATTATTGCCCGGATGCCGCCTGTCCGGCTCAGGCGATCTTGAAAATCGAGCACTTTGCATCGAGAGGCGCGATGGATATACGCGGTGTCGGCGAAAAAATGAGCGTTATCCTCTACAAAGAAGGATTGATAGGCGATTTTGCCGATTTATATAAGCTAAAGGATAAAAGAGAAGAATTATTAAATATCGAGCGGATGGGCGAAAAGAGCATCGATAATATGCTGGAGGCCATCGAAAACAGCAAGAAGCGTCCGCTAGCCAGTCTCATTTTTGCGCTGGGAATCCGTCACGTCGGTGAGGAAATCGCCGGTATTCTGGCAAATGAATTCGGTAGCATCGATAATTTGGCAGCAGCTTCCAAAGATGAGATAGACGCCATTCCGGCCATAGGGGTAAAAATCTCTGACAGTATTATCGCTTATCTCGAAAATCCGAAGAACAAGGAGATAATCCGAAAACTGAAAGATGCGGGTGTAGCGATGACCCTGGAAAATAGGGAAACAAGGAATAAGACGCTCTCCGGTGTGGAGTTCGTAATTACCGGCAAACTGGAAAGCATGTCCCGTCCCCAGGCTGAGGAAAAGATAAAACAGCTTGGCGGAGCGGCAAAAAACGATGTGACGAAAAAGACCAATTATCTGGTTGCAGGCGCAGACCCGGGTTCCAAACTGGATAGAGCAAGGGAAATGGGGATTAAGATAATTTCTGAGAGCGAATTTTTAGAGCTTTTAAAATAAATAGAATAGATATGGAGAAAAACGATTTAAATGGCTGAAATCAGACCTTTTCGCGGCGTGCATTATAACAAAGAGATAGTCGGCGATATATCGGGGGTTATTTGCCCCCCTTACGATATAATTTCTCCCGAGATGGATGAGGAACTACACAATCGAAACGCTTATAATTTTATTCGCATCGAGTATAATCGCCTGCAACCGGACGATTCGGATACTAACAACAGGTACACCCGTTCGGCAGCTAATTTTCAACAGTGGCTTGAACAAAAAGTACTGGTTACCGACGAAATGCCGGCGATTTACGTGCACGACCAGTTCTTTCATCTCGATGGCGACGAGTATAAAAGGCGTTCGCTGATTGCCAGGGTAAGGCTGGAGGAATGGGATAAGAACATCATCAGGCCGCACGAAAACACCTTCAAAGGCCCCAAGAAAGATAGAATCAGCCTGTTATGGGCATTGAACGCCAATACCAGTTCCGTGATGTCGATGTATGAAGATAAAGACCTTAAAATTTCGTCTTTTTTAAAAAGGATGGATAGTGGGAAATTACTGATAGCCACAGAGGAATTGGACGGAGAGCGCCACAACATCTGGACGATTACCGAACCCCAGGCGGTAAAAGAATTCTGCGATTATTTCAATGATAAACCTCTCTATGTTGCAGACGGACACCACCGCTATGAAAGTGCTTTAACCTATAAAAGGGAACGCAGTTCCTGTGACAATAATACTAATCCCGATGCCGCTTATAATTTTGTTATGATGACGCTTTTGGATATGGACGACCCGAATCTGATTATCTTTCCGACTCACCGCTTGTTGTCCGGTCTGGAAACAGAAGTAACAGGTAATCTCGAAGAAAAATTAAAGGATTACTTAGATATTGAAGATTTATCGCTTGATGCTCCTGACGTGTGGCAGCAGGTTGACCATATAACTGCGGACGAAGCGAGTATCAAATTGACCGTGGTCGGTTTAAAACAGGGGATGGTATCCGTCCTGACATTGAAGGATTTAGCAACTGCCGTGGCTATGATGCCGGCGGAACGTTCCGATGTTTATAAGAAGATGGATGTCAGCATTGTCGACCACGTCATTCTGGAAAAGATACTGGGAATGCAGAGCGATGATGAAAAACGTATTGCTTACACTCATAACAGGGCTGAGGCAGTTAAAACGGCAGTAAACGGTGAATGCCAGCTGGCGATTATTACCAATATGGTAAAAGGGCAGACCATTAAGGATATCGCCGATGCTAAAGACAGGATGCCGCGCAAATCTACTTATTTCTATCCCAAGCTGCCGAGCGGGTTGATTGTGAATCATTTGGTGTAAGAATCGGGAAAATATTAACCCTCATCCGTCATTTACTTCGTATATGCCACCTTCTCCAAGGGGAAGGCAAAAAAGCGGCTTCCCTTGGGGGAAGCTGTCGAGCGTAGCGAGACTGATGAGGGGATATGGAAAAACACCCTGCCCCGGATGCTTCGTTCGACCACCACGAACTCAGTATGACAATATACTACTAGTCGTTGCGAGGAGTTCCTCTACATTGTCATTCTGAGTCGCAGACGAATGAATCTAATACAAATCTGAGAGGGACGACGAAGCAATCCCTACAACGCCACTTAATTACCCCACCCCTGATATATAAAATAATAGCCGTTCGTTCTTAGTCTCGACCTGTCGGTAAAGGAAACGGCGACGAATATCGAATTGCATTTAGATGCTTCGCTGCGCCCAGTATGACAAAAAAACGTAGGGACAACCATTGGTCGTCCGCATTTATGTTTCCGTATTTGGCGGACTGGAAATGCCAGTCCCTACGATTAAATAGCAGCATTAAAAAAGAAAATTATCGCGGCAAATCCCCTTTGATTCCCCTTTTCCAAAGTGGAAGAATACGATCTCTTTTTAATGTAAAATAATATAGATAAATCGAGAATCACTTTTCTTGGTGATATCTAAAACCACTTAACATAATAGTCGTTTCTCCGTTTGACAAAGGAAGATTGTGTGGGCTTTAAAAAGGGGTTAAATGTTTTTAGAAACAATTTTCAGAAAGTACTCGTGCATACGGCTGTCGTCTGTCAGTTCCGGGTGAAAGGACATCCCCAGCAGGTTGTTTTGTCTGACAGCAACGATAGTTCCGTTGTCCAGTTTGCCGAGTATTTCAACATTGCCGGATGCTTCTTCGATTAAAGGAGCGCGGATGAATACCGAATGGAAGGGTTTATCCCCCAGTGCCTTGATATCGAGATCGGTTTCGAAACTGTCCGGTTGCCTGCCGAAGGCATTGCGCCGTACTTTAATATCCATCAATCCGAGCGTTTTGATGTCGGAATTGGTAATAATTTTTGCAAGCAATATCATTCCGGCGCAGGTTCCCATCATGGGGAAGCCTTCAAGCCCCAGTTTGCGCAGCGGCTCGATAAGCTCATAATTATTTGCCAGGTTGAGCATGGTGGTGCTTTCCCCGCCGGGAATAATAAGCCCGTCCAAACTTTTCAGTTCGCCGGGCTTACGTACCTGTTCGCTGCCGATGCCCAATCCATTAAGGATATGAGCATGTTCTATGAAAGCCCCTTGCAGGGCCAATATGCCTATTTTCATATTTTATATCTTGACTACTTTGGCGCTGTAGACATCGGGCAAGGCTAACAACTTGTCGATTTGCTCCTTTGAAAAGGGTGCGTCCAGCGCCAGTATCATCAAGGCCTGTCCCCTGGGTTTCAAGCGGCTTAAGTGCATATAGCTGATATTGACATCGCCGTCTCCGGCAATCTTGCCTACGGCTCCGATAAGCCCCGGCCGGTCGCGATGGTCGCTGAACAGGAAGTAGCCGCCGGTTGGAATAATGTCTATCCAGTAGTCGTTTACCCTGACGATATGGGTTTCTCCGCGCAGTACCGTGCCGGCAACCGTAATCGTTTCGGTGCTGGTGGTTACTTCAAGCGTTATCAGGTTGGCATAATTTTCACAGGTGGTTTCTTTTTGTTCGATTACTTTTATGCCGCGTCGTGATGCTATTATGTTGGCGTTTACCACATTCACTCTTTCTTCGGTAATGCGATTTAATACTCCGCCTAAAATAGCCGCTTTAAGAGCGTTGGTATCATAACCGGAGATTTCTCCCTGGTATTTTATATGCAAGCCTGTCATTTGTCCTTCGCCGAGGTAGCTGGCTACGCTGCCTATTGTCGAGCATACTTCAAGGAACGGCGAAAGGAACGGCATAGCTTCCGCCTTGATGAAAGGCGCATTTACAGCGTACCTTGCCGGCTGCCCGTGGAAGACGTCTATAATCTGTTGAACCACCTCTGTAGTAGCCAGCGTCTGCGCTTCGGTAGTGGATGCCCCTAGATGCGGTGTAACTATAATTTTATCGTTTTCAAACAGCGGGCTTTCGGTACAGGGTTCGTTTTCGAAAACATCGATTGCCGCGCTAGCAACTCTCTTTTCTTTGACGGCTTTCACCAGCGCATCGTTATCGATAAGTCCGCCGCGGGCGGCATTGATAATCCTGACATTCGGCTTGACCGTAGCCAGTTCCTTTTCGCCGATGATGTTCCTGGTGGATTCAATCAGGGGAATATGCAGGGTGATAAAATCCGATTCCTTAATCAGTTGCGCCAGTGGAACCAGTTCCACCTGCAAATTGGCAGCTCTTTCGGCCGAGATAATCGGGTCGTACCCGATGAGTTTCATTTCCAGCCCGCGGGCGCGCCTGGCTACTTCCGAACCGACATTGCCCAGTCCGACGATACCCAGTGTTTTCCCTTTTACTTCTGTGCCCATAAAATCGGCTCTCAACCACTTGCCGGATTTTAACGAAGCGTTAGCCTGCGGTATGTTGCGCGCCATAGCAAGCATCAGGGCAATAGCGTGTTCAGCAGCCGATACCGTATTTCCGGTAGGCGCGTTGACAACGATAATGCCGTGCTGGCTGGCGGCGTTAGTATCGATATTGTCGACCCCGACACCGGCGCGTCCGATAATTTGCAGTTTTTTTCCGGCGGCAATAATATCTGCCGTAACCTGCGTCTGGCTGCGCACGATTAATGCATCATAATCTCCGATTATAGCGATTATGTCTTCAGGTTTTTGCTTTGTTTTTACATCTACCTGGGCATACCTGCTCAGTAAATCGATTCCTTCCTGGGCGATAGGGTCGGCAACTAATACTTTCATTTTATTTTTTCACCTCAAAACCTGCCTGCGGTAAAACTACTTTCAATTTGTTAAATACTTCTTTAATATCGTCTTCGGTAACGTAGCCGAGATGCCCGATGCGGAAGATTTTACCCGCCAGGTGCAACTGTCCGCCGCCGAGTACGATATCGTGCTGTTCACGCATGGTCTTTGTTAACAATTTAACGTCCAGTCCTTCGGGCGCCAGAATCGAAGTCACCGTATTGGAAGCATATTTCTCATCGGCAAACAGCGGCAATCCGAGTTCTTTGACGCCTTTTCTGGTCATATCGGCAATACGGATATGGCGGGCAAATATATTTTGAATGCCTTCTTCCAGCATCATTTGAAGGGCTTTTTCCATGGCAAAAACAACTGAAATAGCCGGAGTCCAGGGCGTCTGTCCCTTTTCCAGGTTGCTCTTTGCTTTGGCTATATCGAAATAAAAGCGGGGCATTTTAGCTTCGGCGTTGGCTTTCCACGCCCTCTCGCTAACCGAAATCATAGCCAGACCGGGCGGTACCATCCAACCTTTTTGCGAGCCGGAAACGACTACGTCGCAGCCCCATTCGTCAACCGGAAAATCGATTGAACTCATGCTGCTGACGGCATCGACCAAAATCAGCTTATCGAATTCCTTGACCACCTTGCTGATTGCCGCAAGGTCGTTGGTGACACCGGTAGATGTTTCGTTGTGGGTAACCAGCACCGCTTTTACAGCCGGGTTGTCATTCAGCGCTTTGCGAACGGCTTCCGGGTCGGCCGCTTTTCCCCACTCGAAATTCAAGGGAATAACATCGGCGCCGTATGTCTTGGCGATAGTAGCGAAACGGTCGCCGAAAACGCCGATGGAAACAGCCAGTACTTTATCTCCGGGAGAAAGCATATTTACCACTGCCGCTTCCAGTCCGCCGGTTCCCGATGCCGTAAGGGTAATTACATCATTGCTGGTTTGAAATACCGTTTTAAGATTACAGGTTATATCATTTAATATCTTGGCAAATTCAGGGCCCCTGTGATTTATCATTTGCCGGCTCATCTCTTTGAGAATAACATCAGGGCAGGGTGTCGGTCCGGGGATACGCAGATTAGTCATATTCTTAACTCCTTTGAAAACACTTCTTTATTTGGTATAAAAAGTTATTTAATTATATCCGAATTATTTATTTTAGCAAAGCGTCTTTTCCCCACTTTAACGATAGAACCGCTTTCAATTTTTACGGTGCTGGCGGTAACCGTTTTCCCGTCGATACTGACAGCGCCCTGGTCTATTAATCTGCCGGCATCGCTGCGGCTTTTAGCCATCTTAATAACGGTGAGCAGGTCTTTCAAGTCCACCTCTCCGTTAAGATTGTAGCAGTGTTCCTCTATTTCATCAGGCACTTCCTTGTTCTGGACGACCCTGGCAAAGTGTGCCTCCGCTTCGATTGCCGCATCTTTATCATGCAGCCGTGTGACAATCTCTCTTCCCAGCCTTTTCTTTAGCTCCATCGGATTTATTTGGTTATTTTTCAGCAGTCTCTTGAATTCTTCGAGCTCGTCATCCGGAACATCGGTAATCAACTCGAAGTAGTTCATTATTATATTATCCGGTATGGACATTACCTTGCCGAACATGTTTTCAGGGGCTTCGGTAACTCCTATGTAATTGCCGAGGCTCTTGCTCATCTTGTGCGCTCCGTCTGTTCCCACCAGTAACGGGACCATCAGAACCTGCTGCGCTCTTTGCCCTAGCATCGTTTGCAGTTCACGCCCCACCAGGAGGTTGAACTTCTGGTCGGTGCCGCCGAACTCCACATCGGAATTGATGGCAACCGAATCGTATGCCTGCAACAGGGGATACAGAAATTCGGTGATTGTAATCGGCTGGTTGGCATTATATCGCTTGCTGAAATCGTCGCGCGCCAGAATCTGCGCGATGGTGAATTTGCTGGTCAGTTTAATAACATCGGACAGGTCGAATTTGCCGAACCATTCGCTCTGCCAGCGCACCTCGGTCTTATCCTTGTCTACGATTTTAAAGAACTGTTCCATATATGTTTTGGCGTTTATTTTAACCTGTTCCGCCGTCAGCATCGGGCGGGTTACCGAAGCCCCGCTCGGGTCTCCGATCTGGGCGGTCCAGTCTCCGACAATCAGCACTACCTGGTGCCCCATCTCCTGGAATTCGCGCAGTTTCTTGAGTCCGACCATATGTCCCAGGTGAATATCCGGGAAACTCGGGTCGAATCCCTCCTTCAATCTCAAAGGCTTCCCCGCCTTTAAGGCAGTTACCAATTCGTCTTCGACTATTACCTCGGAAACGCCCCTTTTTAACAGTCTTTTAATGTCCGCTTCAGATAATTTTTGCATATTATTATTTCCTGTTCAGATTATTTAGATAGTCTCTTGCCGCTGTCGCGTCTTTTCTTATTTGTTCTGCCAGTTCGTCCGCACTGTCGAATTTTATTTCGTTGCGCAACCTGTAGATTATATCAATTTTAAGGTTTTTATGATACAGGTCTGCGTTATAATCGAGCAGATGGGTTTCTATGGTTCTCCGTGTATCTCCGAAAGTGGCGCGCTTTCCTATAAACGTAACGGAATCATAGCATTGCCCGTCAAGGATGGTTTGGGTGGCATATATGCCTTCCAGCGGCAGAGCCTGTTCGCTATCGACATAAAGGTTGGCGGTAGGGAATCCGATTTTCTTTCCGGTACCGGTTCCCCGGATAACCTCTCCTTCTATGCTGAAGTAACGTCCCAGCAGATGGCAGGCTTTTTCCATATCGCCGGCAGCCAAAGCACTCCTGATAGCGGTACTGCTGATTATACCGGCGCTGTTTTTAAAAGGCGGAATTGCCGAAAATTCGAAGTTCATGGATTGCGCCAGATTTTGGAGAAACGAGACATCTCCTTTACGCTCATTGCCGAGCGCAAAATCGGGGCCTACGATTAAGCCCTGCATTTTGAGGTGTTTTTGCAATAGAGAAATAAAATCGGAAGCGTTGATGCCTGCCATTTCTTTTGTGAAACTCAGCGGTATTACAAAATCGACCCCTTCATCTTTAACCAGTTTTATTTTTAACTGCAGGTTGGTAAGAAACTGGATTTCATTTCCCGGATTTATCACCCTGCGCGGATGCTGTTTAAAAGTAATTACCCCGCTTTGCAGCCCTTTTTGTGTTGCACGTTCGATGAGTTTTGAGAGGAGATGCTTGTGTCCGAGATGTACACCATCGAATACACCGATTGTTAGATAGGTGCCCTTGGCAGGGGTAAAACCGGCTAAATCATTTTCCAATGACATAATTCAATCCTGTCTTGTTTTATGTATTTACATTTAATAATACAGACTATTACTATAAAATATGGATTATAGCTGTCGGATTTACTTTACAGGTAAAAAGATTAAATAAATTATAGATATATTCGGCGATAGTGTAAAGCGCTGCGGATTTGACATCTGTCAGATATAGTGTATAATTATATTTGGAAATAAAGATTAAGAAGAAGGATTGACAAAAATTATTTTTTGTGCTATGCTTCCCTTTTGCTATTATGCCTCAAAGAATTCAACATATATTCCCTGCGCAAAATGTTTGTGCTGATTCACGTTAGCACTGGTTTATTTATTAATTCCGCATATAGATTTTAAGGAGTGATAATGGTATCGAAATCGCCAGTTCCTTCCAATAAGGAAAAGTATCCCGTTAAACGCAAGACCTTTGCCAAGCTTCCACAGGTTCTCGATGTGCCTAATCTGGTCGAAGTCCAATTAGATTCTTTTCAATGGTTGCAGGAGGAAGGAATAAAGCAGCTGCTGGATGAGATTTCCCCAATACAGGATTTTACCGGCAGCCGTCTTGAACTGAGTTTTGTAGGCTATGAATTCCGTGAACCGCGCAATTCCGAAAAGGAGTGTTTGCAAAAAGACCAGACATATTCCGTTCCTTTATATGTAAAAGCGCGTTTACTCACGAAAGGGACGGGCGAGATAAAAGAACCGTTCGACCTGTTCTTCGGCGATATTCACCTGATGACGGATAAAGGCACTTTTATTACCAGCGGCACCGAGAGAGTGATTGTCAGCCAGTTATTGCGTTCGCCCGGTATCTATTTTACCGTCGATGAAGACTCCACTACCGGACGTAAACTGGGTAAAGCCAATCTTGTCCCCAGCCGCGGCGCCTGGCTGGAATTCGATACCAGCAGCCGCGATGTTATATCGGTTAAGGTCGACGGAAAGAGAAAGATACCTGTTACCACCATCCTCAGGGCTATCGGATATGGCAGCGATGCGGAATTGCTGAAGATGTTTGAGCGTGATGACAATTCTTCCACCAGGCATTTTATCCAGTCCACCCTCGATAAAGAACCGCTGGTTAAAAACGAAGAGGACGCTCTTATAGATATCTACCGGAAACTGCGTCCGGGCGACCCGCCCAACGTTGATAATGCCAGAAAATTGATCAACAACCTCTTTTTTAATCCGCAGCACTACGACCTGGGTATTGTCGGCAGATATAAACTGAACCAGAGGTTGAATATTCCTAAAAAAGACGATGACGACGACAGGGCTTTGACGAGGGAAGATTTAATAGAGATTATACGCCATATAATTATGGTGAGTAACAGCGATGAAACCCCCGACGATATCGACCACCTGGGAAACAGGAGAGTACGCACTGTCGGCGAATTGATTCAGAATCAGTTCCGTGTCGGACTTGTCAGGCTGGAGAGAGTTGCCAAAGAGCGTATGAGTATCATCAGCAACGATGTCGTAACCCCGGGTGCGCTGGTAAATATCCGCCCGGTGCTGTCGGCAATCAGGGAGTTTTTCAGCGGCTCTCAATTATCGCAGTTTATGGACCAGACCAATCCGCTGGCGGAGCTAACCCATAAACGCCGTTTATCGGCTATGGGTCCCGGAGGTCTGTCGAGAGACAGGGCCGGTTTCGATGTGCGCGACGTACACTATTCTCATTACGGCAGAATTTGTCCTATCGAGACTCCGGAAGGCCCGAATATCGGTCTTATCGGTACGCTGGCAGCCTACGGGCGCATAAACCGCTACGGTTTTATTGAAACGCCCTATCGCAAGGTTGTAAAAGAATTGGAAAATAGCTCTAAAGAACTGGTCGGCAAAATTGCCGGCGCAGATATTCTTAACGATAAAAACGAAGTTATTGTAAAAGCGGGAGACGAAATAACCAAAAAGCTGGCGGATGAATTGGCAAAACTGTCGGCGAGGGGGATTCCTGTTAAGCCGTTCGTATCCGACGGGATAGAATATTTGCAGGCCGATAAGGAAGATAGATACAATATCGCGCAGGCGAATACCGTTATCGACGAAAAGGGCTATTTTGTCAACAAGAGAATCGAAGTCCGTTACGAAGACAGATACCTGATGCTCCCGCCCGAAAAAATAGATTATATGGATGTATCCACCAAGCAGATATTCAGTGTGGCGGCGTCGTTAATCCCGTTCCTCGAGCATAACGATGCCAACCGCGCTCTTATGGGGGCGAATATGCAGAGGCAGGCAGTGCCTTTGCTCTGTGCCGAGTCGCCGATTGTGGCTACCGGTATGGAAAGAGAAGTAGCCAGATACAGCGGACAGGTGCTTTTTGCCAAGAATGAGGGTACGGTTATTTCAGTTACCAGTACACAGATTGTGGTGCGCACTGATGGAGGGCAGGAAGATGTTTATTTACTGCAAAAATTTATTCGCACCAACCAGGGTACCTGCATCAATCAGCATCCGGTTGTAAACCGCGGTCAAAGGGTTGAGAAGGGCGACGTGCTGGCGGACAGTTCCGCCAGCGAAGAAGGCGAGCTGGCGCTCGGTCAGAATGTCATCTGCGCTTTTATGAGCTGGGGCGGTTACAACTACGAAGACGCTATTATACTTTCCGACAGGATGGTGGAGCAGGATAAATTCTGTTCCATTCATATAACCAAACACGAAATCGAAGCCAGGGATACCAAGCTGGGGCCGGAGGAAATCACCAGGGATATTCCCAATGTCGGTGAAGAAAGCCTCAGCGAACTGGATGAAAACGGGATTATCCGTGTCGGGGCTGAAGTCGGTCCCGACGATATACTGGTCGGCAAGATTACTCCCAAGGGTGAAACCGAGCTGTCGGCGGAGGAAAAACTGCTGCGGGCGATATTCGGTGAAAAAGCGCGCGAAGTCAAGGATACTTCCCTGAGGATGCCGCATGGCGAATGGGGTAAAGTCATCAACGTTAAACTGTTCTCCCGTGAAGAGGGCGCCGAACTGCCGGTCAGGGTTAATCAATGGGTACAGGTATGGGTGGCGCAGAAAAGGTCGGTTTCGGTCGGCGATAAATTAGCCGGACGCCACGGCAACAAGGGTGTTATTTCCGTAATCGCTCCGGCAGCCGATATGCCGTTCCTGCCGGATGGCACTCCGGTCGACATCATTCTCAATCCTATCGGCGTGCCTTCCAGAATGAATCTGGGGCAGATACTGGAAACGCACCTGGGGTGGGCTGCCAGAAATCTGGGTTTTAAGGTGCTCACTCCCGTATTCGACGGCGCCAGCGATACCGAAATCGAAGATGCGCTGGCACGAACATGGCTGGTGCAGAAAACCGGTTCCATCGCGTTAAGTCTGCAAGGGGGTAAACCTTCGCTGGACCTTGAAAAAGCCAAAGCCTGGGTGAACGGGAAAGGCTTCGATGGAGAAAAGGTATTCGACAGCGGGTTGATCGGCGAAGCGCGCGATGTTTGTTTGCGTTTATGGCTCGAGGAACTGGGTGTGGAAAGCAGAAAGCTCAGCCCGGCTGAATTAACGGAAAAAATGAAGGAAATTACGATTACCATGAATTCTCCTTCTCCCATAAGCGGCAAAGCTGTTTTAAGGGACGGACGTACCGGCGAGCCTTTCGACCAGCCGGTAACCGTCGGTAACATTTACATGCTGAAACTGATACACCTGGTAGAGGATAAGGTTCATGCCAGGGCGACCGGTCCTTATTCCTTAATCAGCCAGCAGCCCCTCGGAGGCAAAGCGCAATTCGGCGGGCAGCGTTTCGGTGAAATGGAAGTCTGGTCGCTGGAAGCCTATGGCGCCGCACACAATCTTCAGGAAGTTTTGACCATCAAGTCGGACGATGTCGCCGGCAGAGCCAAGACATATGAAGCGATCGTTAAAGGCGAGGATATTCTGCCGCCGGGTGTTCCCGAGTCGTTTAAGGTACTGGTTAAGGAATTACAGAGCCTCGGGCTGGCGGTAGAAGTCATCAACGAAGAGGAAAAGATTATTCAGGCTGAGAAGATACAGGACAGCTCGGAGTTCGAAGGAATCAGCAGCGCTAAAATGGTATCCGGTAACGAAGAAACCGATGATATAGAGAGCAAAATAGAGGACTTGATCGGGGGAGAGTCTTTCTTCGACAGTTTTAATGTCGAATCCGGCAATACGGAAACCGATTCCCCTGAGAGTGAGGTAGGTTAACATAATGCTTGAAGTTAATGATTTTGATGCCGTACGTATTTCGCTGGCCTCTCCGGAACAGATAAAAGGCTGGTCTTACGGTGAAGTGACAAAACCGGAAACTATAAATTACCGTACGCTTAAGCCGGAGAGAGACGGCTTGTTCTGCGAGAGAATCTTCGGTCCGACCAAGGATTTCGAATGCGCCTGCGGTAAATACAAGAGAATACGCTATAAGGGTATAATTTGCGACAAGTGCGGAGTCGAGATTGCCCGCTCCAAGGTTCGCCGCGAGAGAATGGGGCATATCGAACTGGCTTGTCCTTTAAGCCATATCTGGTTTGCGCGCGGTATTCCCAGCCGCATCGGCTTGTTGCTCGACCTTTCCGCCCGCAGTCTCGAACGCGTCATCTATTTTTCTCATTATATCGTTACCGAAGTCGATGAGGATGCCCGTAACGCCGCTATCAGGCAGCTGGAAAGCGAACTCAGCAATGAAATCGCCGCAAGCAAGCTGACGCTCGATAACAATATAGATGCCATGGAAAGGGACCAGGCGACCGTTGAAGAGATAAACCGCATGAGGCGCAGTTTTGAAACTGAAAAAGAACAGATGGAGGATGCGCTCCCTTCCAAGATAGATCATTTAAAGAGCATTAGAAAAAGCGCGCTGCTGACCGAAACCCAGTATCAGGAATTAAAGCAGCAGTACGAAGATGTTTTTAAGGCTGAAATGGGCGCCGAGGCTATCCTCAAGCTGTTGAAGGAAATTAACCTGGACGACCTGCGCAGCCAGTTGATACTGGAAACGCATTCTTCTTCCGGGCAGCGCCGCCGCAAAGCCAGCAAGCAATTGCAGCTTGTCGAGGCTTTCAGGCGCAGCGGCAACAAGCCGGAATGGATGATAATGACAGTTCTACCGGTGCTTCCGCCCGACTTGCGTCCTATGGTGCAACTGGACGGCGGGCGTTTTGCAACCAGCGACCTGAACGATTTATACAGGAGAGTCATCAATCGCAATAACCGTTTACGTCACCTGGTTGAAATCGGGGCTCCCGGCATCATCATCCGCAATGAAAAGAGAATGCTGCAGGAAGCGGTCGATACCCTTATCGATAACGGCAGGAGAGGGAGGGCGATTGCCGTCAGCGGCGACCATAAAGCTAAATCGCTTTCGGATATGCTGCGCGGCAAGCAGGGACGCTTCCGCCAGAACCTGCTGGGTAAACGCGTCGATTACAGCGGACGCTCCGTAATAGTCGTCGGTCCCGAACTGAAGATTCACCAGTGCGGGCTGCCGCGCCGCATGGCGCTGGAATTATTCAAACCCTTCGTAATGCACAGGCTTGTCATGGAGGGATTGGCTTCCAATATCAAGAGCGCGCGCCGCCAGGTAGACCGGGGGCGTCCCGAGGTTTATGACGTCCTGGAAGATGTTGTTAAAGAAAGGCCGGTTATGCTTAACCGTGCTCCAACCCTGCACAGGCTCAGTATCCAGGCATTCGAACCTGTATTAATCGACGGCAGCGCTTTGCAAATCCATCCTTTGATGTGCGCCGCTTTCAACGCCGATTTCGACGGCGACCAGATGGCAGTCCACGTTCCGTTATCGGATGCCGCGGTAAAAGAAGCCCGCGAGATGATGCTGAGTATAAACAATATGCTGCTGCCCAGCTGCGGCGAACCGGTGGTTACTCCGACGCTGGACATGGTATTCGGCTGTTATTACCTGACTACCATAAAATCAGGCGCCAGGGGCGAGGGTTCCAGGCTGGGGAGTTTCGAGGAAGCCAAGCTCAGTTATGAGCTGGGTGCTATCGAACTGAGGGCTGAAATAGAGGTCAGGGTAGAAGAGGGAAAGCGGATAAAGACCAGCGTCGGGCGTATCATCTTCAATGAAATCCTGCCGCCCGGTTTGGCTTTTATTAACAAGGATATCGACAAATCCAGTTTAAAGAGGATTGTGGCGGATTGCTACAAGAAGCTCGGCAACGACCCGGCGATGGGTAAAATGCTGGACGCCCTGAAAGACCTCGGTTTTAAATATGCCACCAAATCCGGAATCACCATCGCCATGAGCGATATCGAGGTTCCGGCGGATAAACCCAGGCTGATTGAAAAAGCCGATGAAAAGACGGCCATTGTGGAAAGCCAGTACCAGCGCGGTCTGATTACCGATGACGAAAGATACAACAGTATCATCGAGGTATGGATGGATACTACCGACAACATTACCCAGTCTATCCAGAGATCGATGAACAAAAACGGCAGCATCTATATGATGGCAAACTCGGGCGCCAAGGGTAACATTTCGCAAATCAGGCAGATGGCGGGTATCCGCGGTTTGATGACCAATCCGTCGGGCAGAATCATCGACTTCCCGATTAAATCCAGCCTGCGCGAGGGTTTGAGTGCCATCGAATACTTCATCTCCACCCACGGTGCGCGTAAAGGTCTGGCGGATACCGCTCTGCGAACATCGGGAAGCGGTTATCTGACCAGGCGACTGGTGGATGTTACCCAGGATGTTATCGTCAGGGAGTACGATTGCGGCACTGACGACGGCATCTGGATAACCGAGACGGAAGAAAAAGATGTGCTGCCTCCCTTTGCCGAGAGAATGACCGGCAGGATGGCTGCTATACAGATTGTTAACCCGCAAAGCGGAGAAATAATTGTCGACCGCAACTGCGAAATCGATGAAATAATAGCTAAAACGATTGTCGAAGCCGGCATCAGGAGTGTCTATATCAGGTCGCCTTTGAGCTGCCAGATGAAACAGGGCATCTGCCAGTTATGCTACGGCAGAGACCTGGCGCGCGGCCGCATGGTGGAACTCAGCACGGCGGTCGGCATTATCGCCGCCCAGAGTATCGGCGAGCCGGGTACGCAGCTTACATTGAGAACCTTCCACACCGGCGGTGTGGTGGGTCTGGATATTACTACCGGTCTTCCCAGGGTAGAGGAATTGTTCGAAGCGCGTCCTCCGAAGACGCAGGCGATTATCTCCGAAATCGACGGAATGGCTGAGGTCATTAATAACGAAGAGGGTAAACGCATCAAGGTAACCAGCTACGATGTCTTCAATGATGAATACAGGGTGCCGGAAGGCTGGCAGCTGTTGGTCGGTCACGGTCAATGGGTGGATGCCGGCAATTTGATTGCCGCTCCGCCTCAGGACAGCAGCCAGACACTGGCCGAGCTGGTGGTCAATAACCTGACTGCCCGTGTTTCCGGTGAAGTGATTATTCAGGACGGCAAGCTGTTCATCAAGTTCGAGGAAAAAGAAGAAAGGGAATATGTCGTTCCCGCCGCCATTCATATCCGCATCCAGGACGGCGATATGGTAAAAGCCGGGCAGCAGTTGACGGACGGCTCCATCAATCCCCACGATATCCTGATGGTACTGGGTAAAGAAGCGGTACAGAGATACCTGGTTGATGAGGTTCAAAAGGTCTATTGTTCGCAGGGCGTGCATATCAACGACAGGCATATCGAGGTTATCGTGCGCCAGATGCTCTCCAAGGTACGCATCGATTCCCCGGGTGATTACGATATCGTTCCGCGCGAACTGGTAGACAGGTTCCGCTATGAAGAAATCAACGCCAAGGTGCTTGCCGAGGGCGGCGAACCGGCAACAGCTCACGCCGTACTGATGGGTATCACCAGGGCATCCTTAAGTACCGACAGCTGGCTGGCGGCAGCTTCATTCCAGGAAACCACCAGGGTGCTTACCGAGGCTGCGGTTTGCGGCAAACTGGACAGGCTTTCCGGTTTGAAAGAGAATGTTATCATCGGCAAGCTTATCCCCGCCCGCTGCAAGGCATCCAAAGAGGCTACCGAAGAGATGGAATATAAGCTGGCGCAGAAGGAAACGCCGCATCTGCTTGCCGGTTTCGGCGAAGAGGAATCGACGATATCCGAAAGTAATGACAGGGATATTGAAGGAATGAGCGAAGCCCTGTTAAAAGATGATAAAATGGAAGATTTTACCAACTTCCTGTTCGACGATAACGACGACGAGGAAGAGAAGCCCGATTTTTAGGTTTCACAGAAAGGCATATATTAAAACCCCCCGTGTTAGACGCGGGGGGTTTTTTGTATCCGGTGTGGTACTTTCCCTCTTTGGAAAAGAGGGAGTGAGGGAGATTTGTTACATATTGCTCCAGCGACTCCGTTAACCTG
>CAYNQR010000003.1:0-90503 GCA_964399425.1 uncultured Dehalococcoidales bacterium
GGGCTATGCTCTTTCAAATATCCAGCATCAATAGCTTATTCAGAGGTTCCTTAGAATAGGTTATCAGCGCATAGGCTGCTTTCTGTGCTCGTTCCGATTCTTGCGTAGACTCAATAATTTTCGGTTCGTTCATAAGTCCTTCAGTTATGGGAGTGGAAGGTTCTCTGCTTTTATTAGCTTGCTTTTCATATACTATTCTATCACTTTGGTAAAGTTCTCCAGACATTGAGTCCTTTCGTGCATTAACGACTGTACGCTCACAGCATTTATCGTAATCGTATTAGACGTTTTTACGGCAGGCTAACCGCTTCCCGAATTGTACGATATAGCTAATAGTAATATACAACTACTACTGAGAGGAGTTTAGTACCTTTATATTTCACTCCAATGCTGTTGTAAATACGATTGGATACCCAAACCAGGAGTATAAGAGGGAAATATGATAACGAAATCGCGTCTAGCGTCGTCGAAGCTTGAATCGCTTATTATACCAATATGTTTTGCTAGGAGTATCATAGCAAGAGAAGGCGCACGCGATTCACCCTGATTACAGTGAATCAAAAGTGAATGCCCATCATCCCAATGCCGAGAGGCAAAGTGTATAAATGATGTAAATAAGGAAAGCATAAATAATGGTTTTGGGGGATCAATCATATTTAAGTAGAGATCTGCACTCTTCTCAAGTACTAGGTAATTCGGATGATTTTGGGGAAGGTTACCCTGATAGCCAACTGCTCGTTGATGGCATGGACACTTGCAAGCATGAACAACTGCCCACACAGAGTCACCAGAATGGCACTCACGATCTGTCCCAACAAAAACACGTTCATAAACTTTAATCATTACTATAAATAGTAAATTGAAACCAATACGTATGTCAATATGTAGGGATCTAGACTAAATCCGGAGCAATTTTTATTAAAGATAAAGTCACCATCGCTTGGAATGTGACTTTTTAAATTCCTAAGGTAATATTGCTTTATAACTAATTTAAAAGTCTTTGAATAGAAATGAGATTCTACCATAAAAACAATATTGCAATTCAATGACTAGCTGATTTCACCTAATAGCCAACCTACTGTTACATTCAGTGCTTTGGCAAGAGCTACAACTTCGATATCCGATACCGGGCGATAACCGGACTCAATTTTAGATATGGCTGGTTGCTCTACTTTCATACCTAAAACTTGTAAACGAGCTAATAAATCTAACTGTGTAATAATCGGGCTTGCCATCATTCTTGCCTGTTTAACCCGAATCCCCACAATATTCTTATTGTTCATGAATAAAATGATAATAAATATTCTTTGTAAATATATTCCCATTGGGAATATTGTGTGGTAGAATATATTAAATTTCCCATCAATATTGGTAGAGATCATAAAATTAACTCTCCCAATAACAAGGAGTGAACGGTATGAGCAAAATAAGGATAAAAACTTTCAACTTATCAGTAGTTATTACGTCTTTATCAATTCTTCTTTTAACATATTGTAGTTGCAATATATCAAATCCTGTCACAATCACTTCTACCAAAACAACGACTACTGCTACAACTGCTACCAGAACTACTTCGATAACTGCTACTACTACAACTATTAATAATAAATTTGAGGTTTTAGAGTGCCCCGACGAGGCATATATTGGAGATTTTATAACAATAAAAGCAAGAGTCGCAAATTACAGTGCAACTATAGACTATGAGTTAAGTCTGGAACAAGCTGTTGAGGGGGCAACTAATGTAAACCGAGTATTATATTCTGGAAATTGCGAAGCAGATAATAAAAATATCGTTCTATGGTACTTTCAAATTCCCTTAAAAGCTTATGCAGGTATAGCAAACATAAGTATAGTTGCTGATGAAGGGATAGGTGAAGTATTTAATCATAATATAATAATCCGGGAATGATAAGGATATCGATTTATTATTCAATACTATCACCTGCTTCGGTAATACCGAAATATAAGAGCGATTATATTTTTCTTTAATTGCTCCCCGGTATCAGAGATTCTTATAACAGCTTACTAAACCTCTTTTGTCTATACAAAATGGACAATGAATATCTCTATTAAATATGTCAACAAGCGGTTTGTTTACCTGCTTGTTGACATATTCACTTTCCTGTTCGTTTGCCTGTTTGTTTTCCTGTATGATTTATCTATTAAATTCTATAAAAACAAGATTAAATTGACCTGCAGTAAACAGGTACTGTGTTTTTAAAAACTCAATCGTGGTTATCTGTTTGCTACCCTTTACACTAGATTACGGATAAAAAAACAAAAAACGGGATGTCTAATTAAAGACTCCCGTTCTTTGTCCTTTGTGTTCAAGCGTTCTAGGCTACAGCTACTTTTTCCCTCTTTCGGTTCGGTTTCGTTGACTTAGGCTTGCTGTCTTCGATAACCGCTTCGGCTTCGGTAACAACAGCAGCTTTTTGAGCTCCTGGCTCAGTGGTTTTTTCCTCATCCTTTGGCTTCGGGCTTTCGCTGGTTAGCATTGGCATAACCACCTGCTTATAGCCATCGACAACAAAGAGGGCTGGTGACTTGTTATCGGTAAGTTTTAAGTCTACCATACCGCTACAAGCTTTTAAGGCTTCGGTAAGATAGCTTCCATCCAGTCTTATCTTTAGCTCTCCATCGGTATCGGCAGGTAATTCGGCTTGCCCTTTATCATCGGGGCTTGAAAGTATTATCCTGCCGTTGCCTATGTTTAAGTCAATCGGATAAGTTTTCCCATCGGATAAGGCTTTGAGCGAACTTACAGCTTTGATTGCCTCTACAGTGTCAATATGAGTTGTAACATTGCACTTATCAGGAATTAGCTTCTCATAATCGGGGAATTTACCATCGCAACTTAACCACTTATACCGAATTAGCTCGGTGTCGATGATAAGGCTCGATGGATTGGCAACATCCTCTTTTTCAAAGCTAATCCTTGCTCTCTTGGCACTCTTCAAGGCATTGGCTATACCTGAAAGGTCATCACGAAGTATTAAAGCTTGCCCCGCTCCATCATCATAATCCAGAGAAGTAATCGCCAGTCTGTAACCATCCGCACCAACCAGAGTCAATTTACCCTCTTTAGCTGTAAAAAGAACACATTGCAATGCTGGTCTGGTATCCTCTTTAGCGGTAAAGGGTAACACCCGATTAAGGGCTTCAGATAGTTCAAGGCTACCGATATTCGGCTTGACGGAGTTGTTGGGACTTACCCTGACTTCACAGATAGTGTGCGCTGTATTATCGCCTATCCAAGCCATATCCTCAAGATAGCTGGTATTTGTGCCACAGGTTACTTTAAGTCTCTTTTGTCCGTTAGCCTGCGTCTCGCTAGCACTATCGGATGAGGGTATTACCTTGACTATGTTACTACCCCCAAGAGCTTTAAGATAACCAACGAAGCCTCTACGCCCTATTGTGAAGTCCATTAGCTCTACCCTTTCGGATAAAGCTCTGGACAAGGCGTTTAACAGCTTCGTTCTGTGTGCAATAAAGCCAGAACCTGAACGCTTGCCCACGATATTAAGTTTTTCTATTTACTTAAACCCCCTTTTGGCTATCCGATAGTGGGCAAGGCTATCGGCTTTGCCTAGTAGTAAGCTACCGATAATCCGCAACACGCTGGCATTATCAATGCTCCCACTATATATACTGTAAAATCAGGATAAATTATTAGGATGCAAAAAGTATTTTTTGCTCTTTGTGTCTCCAATACCATAGATATTGAAGCTCTTTGTTGGTCAGTGGAATATTGTTTACTCTTTTACCAGCTATCTGGACTAATCGTATCGGGCAACCGAGTAGCCAAGTTCTGGCATCCATCCAAGCTTCGAGGTCTATAGCCCTATCATCAGCTATGGTGTCCATTAGTTCTATAGTATCTCCGTCTCCGTTGACTATATCGGTATCGAGACTTAATATGGTTGGCTTTTGACTGATACGTCTCCAGTAAAGAGCTACTGTTAAGCTGGCAATTCGATACGCTCTTGGTATCGGTATCGGTTTACCATCTCTTGCTCTGGCTTTCGCCAATTCCAGTATGATGTTATGCCTGATATCCCCTCTGTCCTGTAAAGGTACTTTGTGCTCAAAGCGGTGAGCGGTCTCATACCACATAAGCCACTCACCATCCAGCCTGTCATAGGATAAGGGGTCATTGTTATCTTGTGGACTGTTTATACCTATTGTCATCGCTTTCCCCTTTCGACAGGGCAAGCGTTCAGGTTTTAGCTTTATTCGATATTCAATTGTTAATGTACTATTGTTTTAGATATATCATCCAACAAAAAGAGCTATTGTTCATTAACAGAAAGAACCTTCATTTACATGACGATTTCAAAAAACTGATTATTCAGATACAAGTAGATATGAAGCTAATTCTGGCAATAAGTAACAATTCTCTCAGGGATAATCTTGTCATCCTTTCCCTGTTATGGCTCATAGGCTTTCTTATAAGTAGTGCTATTGCACATTAACTAAAACAGTCAGGGCTTTTGTGCAATGAATGTTTTAGAATATTATTCCTTTAATCAAGGGGAGAATAGCGTTCTTTGGCTACTGTAGAGACTGTAAAGATACTTGTAGATGATTTTCCGGGGAGTTATTTTAGTGTTGTATATACGATTAATAGCCGTACAGAACTAGCTGAGGGTTAGCCCAAGCAGTATTGGAGGCATTACGCCCGACCTTGGTAATTCGAAAATACTTACGAGGTTGACCTTGTGGATAATTGGACTGAAAAGTGGAGGTTTCTTCCTTACCGGTAGCTTCAACCCATCCGAGCTTCTGCAATTTCGAGAAATAGACGACAAAGCTGTGATACCGGCATCCCTGAGCTTTGTATGGCATACGAATCAGGTATTTTTGATATAACTGCTCTATGTTTTCTGGATCGATAGAGCGTTTCTCTTTTCTAGCTTTCTTTTCCTCTGTTTTTACAGCTCTATCCATGGCAGTTGTTCTAATGATTGCCATCTTGTATTGATAGAAAATATCGGACTGACAGGCTCCGACAACGGGATTGATAATGTTCGATTCATAGGGTCCATTGCCCAGGAGATATTCTCTGATAAACCAGCCACAACCAAAAGGCCTCAAAAAGCCTCCGCGAGCAGGTTTTAAAAGATCAACGAACATCTTTGTTGCTCCATAACTTGTTGTACCATTCTCGTTGTTCGTCACCATTTATCTTGCGATATTTCATGGTAGTAGAGATGCTCTGATGACCCAATTGCTCCTGTAGCATTCTTAATCCGTCACCTGTATCGTTTACTTTTACCGCGTTTACAGCGAAGGCATCCCTGAACTTATGAGGTGAAACATTATGAGCTTTACCTGTTTCGGGATTAATTAATTTTGGTAATCCCGCTCTTTCGGCGCACTCTTTCACAATCTGCCAGGCTCTATGCCTGTTGATACCGAAGAGCAGGTTCTTGTTGTTTTTGAAAACAGTCCCACCCCTCTCGATGTAGTCTTTTAACAGGTGTATTGTTTCTCTATCGACAATTATCAGTCTCTGTCTTCGAAGTTCCATTGCTTTCTGTTGAGCTTCAGTTATGGCTGCTCCACAATGCGAACAATATTTGCTGTTAAAAGACAGATTTATTTTACACAATGGGCAGGAGTATTTGATTCTCTGTTTGAGATGCTTGATCATGATCAGATCGTTTGAAAAGCTGATGTCATCAACACTTATCGATAACAGTTCGCTTATGCGGCAACCCGAACGGAAAAGCATTCTTATAAGAAGCCTGTCTCTAAGGTTAGTAGTTGCTTCTTCTATTAACTTCACTTCATCCGGAGTCAAATACGTTTTCATTTCTGATCTTTCTCCGGGGAATTAATATCCTTCGTCTCGGCTCTTTCCTTCATAATGTTGCGAGCGATTATTATGCCGAGAATATGCAAAGCATCGTTAGATTGTTTCTCATATTTCCCACTATTACTTTCGAGTTCTGAAAGATTTACAATATCTTTAGGCTTCATCAACACTAGTAATAGCATAATAATGATGGTATAATCAACGTAATAGATACATAATTAGTACATATATTAGCTATAATATAGCACTTATTTACAAATATTACGCATATTAGAATAATACTAGAAATACCAATTTATTCCTGATGGGAGGATATATGACAAAGAAACCGGCTGTAAAACCCGAATTAAGACAAGCATGGCTAAAACGTTATGAAGAAGATGGGGAATCACCTCCGCAGATCGCCAAGAATGATGGTTATGATGTAAGGACAGTGCGTAAACAACTTGAATCAGCCAAACAAGATCGGGAGGCTCGTGAAGCAAGATCAATCGTACTACGCAATGCCCTTGAAGAGCATTACCGTGATATGTGCAAATATGCCGAATTTCTCAAGAACAATATATTTTCTGACGGAAATATTTCGTCAATATTATCACCATTGGTAGATCTTGATAGTATGAACATTGCTCTTAAGCAGCACCTACCCCGTTCTCCAATTTGGAGAGATTTAAATAGATTAGAGCAAATCAAAGAAAAGATTACACAACTGGAAGCTTCAGCTCAAAAGAAAATAGAGGAAGAGATCGAAAAAGATGAAAAACTCCAAAACATCTTGACTACTGATGAGAAGCAAGTAATAGATGGAATTGTAGCTGTTTTGAAGTTCCAGTTAAAAGCCTGGGCTCAGGGACAGAATGGATTAAATATAGACGTTAATTTTAAAGTTAAGTCGGACAAAGAAGGAATGGTTTATATAGAGTATGGTTTTTCTCATATTGGTTATGTAAGCAAAGAGCATGTGAAGACTATCAAAGATGTAATTATCGATTTTGAGAATAGAATTGCCGCTTGGGAACAGCTAGAGAGTATGAGGAAGCTTTTTAATGATATGAAACAAGTTAGATTATCTCTAAAAGAAGAGTTGAATGTGATTATCTACAGGAGAATAGTACCAGGTAAATGTAAATACTGCCCGATATAACTCTGAAATTGTAGTGGAGGTGTTCTATGAAAATAGCTCTTTATGCCAGGGTATCCTCTGACAGGCAGGACGTCGATCTTTCTATTTCAGCTCAACTAAACGCCTTGAAAAAGCATGCCAGTGAGAATAATTATCAGATTGTCGCTCAATTTATCGACGAAGCTGAGACTGGTAGAACTTCTGCCAGACCCGAATTCAAGAAAATGATCTCCATGGCTCGCCGCCCGGATAAGCCTTTCGATATGATATTGGTTTACAAATACTCCAGATTCGCCCGTAATCGCGAGGATTCCTTCGTCTACAAAACAATGCTTAAAAAGAAAGGCATATCTGTAAAATCTATAACAGAAAAGTTCGATGATACCTCTGCCGGCAGAATGATGGAAGGAATTGTAGAAATCCTGGACGAGTTCTATTCCGATAACCTAGGTGAAGAGGTTACAAGGGGTATGAGGGAAAGCGCTTCACGCGGCTTCTATCTATCTGCCAAACCTCCGTACGGTTATTTCAAAGTCAAAGTACAAGATGGAGGTAAAGAAAGAACTAAACTCGATCTAAATCCTTCTCAAATAAATATAGTCCAGGAAATATTTAATGATGTATTAAATGGAAAGGGGTTAATAGAAATCGTTAGAGATCTCAATAATAGAGCTATACCCGGCCCTAACAGTAAGGGTTGGAATAAGACGACTATTCATAGCATCTTGAATAATGAAATATATACAGGCACTCTGGTTTGGGGTAGAAACAGTAAACGTGGTTTAGATACTATTAAAGTCGATAATGCTCATCCCTCTATTATTGATCATAACACATTCAATTCGGTACAAAAATTACTGGGGAAAAGAGCGCCTGCTCAGATTCACCCAAGAAGAACAGCCAGCCGCTTCCTTTTAAGCGGTATCGCCAATTGTGGTTATTGCGGTAAAGCTTTAGTCGGTCGAGACGCCAAGAGTGGAAAGTTTTCATACTACGTCTGCGGAACACTCGATAAAAAAGGAGCGACATCTTGCCCTGCTAAATACCTCAACAGTAAAAAATTCGAAGGCATTATTATCGATAAAATCAAAGAGCATATTCTTACCGAAGATAATCTTATCCAGCTTGTAGATATCGTAAACCAACAGATGGATAGCGCTTCTTCGGAATATCAAGACGAATTAAAACTTCTTTCAAAAGAAAACGATAATATCTCGATTCGCCTAAACAAATTATACGATGCCGTTGAAACAGGCAATATCAGTCTCACAGATTTGACTCCCAGAATAAGAGAACTAAGAGACAGACAAGAAAAGATGCTTACCAGACAAGCTGAACTCGAAGCTTTACTGTCCGATAGAAAAATCGAACTTGCTGACATTCGTATCGTTAAAGATTACGTCAATGACCTCAGAAAGTTGCTCGATGAAAGTTCCTTATGCGAAAGAAGAGCTTTTATTCGCAGTTTTATCAAAGAGATAATAGTCACCGGAGATACTGTTCAATTGAATTACGACTTACCTTTATCCCAAGAAGGTCTAGCCTGTGAAGAGATTGGAGTTCTGCCTATTGTACACAATGGTGGGCGATATTGGATTTGAACCAATGACTTCTTGCGTGTGAAGCAAGCGCTCTAACCACTGAGCTAATCGCCCCGCCCCCATATTTTATGTTATCGAATGTCGCTTTGTAAAGGCGAGGCGATTATAATATCACATTTTTTAAGGCATTAAGGCGTTAGAAGGGTATCACCGGCTTATTCTCGATTTGTAAAACATCAAATGCTTTATCTCTTAATATATTCAAACAACCTGCCATATCCTGCTTTTGTTTATCCGAGAGTAAATCCATCATTTTGTTCAGGATATCCTCCGTCTTTGCTTCCTGATGCAGGGCTTCCCCTTTTTCGGTCATGGATACCCGTATCATATTTTTTCTCTTGAGGTCTTTATTTCTTTTAATAAGTCCCTTTTTCTCCATCCTCAACAATAAACCGGTAATCGAATGGTGCTTGCGAAGCAGCTGGCGGGATAATTCTGTCGGAGTCGTTTTATCCCCGAGTTTGTTAATTTGTATCAATACCGCAGCCTCTTCAAAAGTAAGGCCAAACTTCCTGAGTTCTTTTCTTTTCAAACTGAGCATCAAATCCCTGGTCTGGAACAGTAAAACAATTAACTGATGAGCACTTATCGACTGTGAATCGCTATTCATTTTCCCCTCCTTAAAGAATAGAAAGAATTTTAATTAATTATAAATAGATTATACAATATATTCTGTATTTATATGCAATTATTAACAATAAAATAGAAAAAATGATATTCTCCCAGACGCGGGCATCGGGGTATCGAAATAAGTATATGTAAAAAATGGTTTTTATGGTGTGTATTGCATTAATTCGTACATTTCGCTCTATTCGCTGCAAGCGGCGGGGAATTAAACCAGAAAAGAGATCGGTCGGAAAAACTGTCCGTTTTGCCTTAAAGAGTATTAATACAGTATAAATTTTCTATAATCATTCGTCACGAAGGTAATTTATTTAACGCCTGCCGGGATTCATACCGCCACCCGAACCGACAGTGGTAACTATACTCGAAACTGTAAAATCGGTATATTTGGTTCCCCCGCTGTATACGCCTCCCGTGTACATCCCGTCAAGCGCCGTTCCCGTCGAACTGCCTCCGCTGTAGACCGTATACGTTTCACCTTTTTTCAAATCGCTTGAGGAAAAGACTACAGATTGATATGTCTTGACGGGGGCAAATGTCAGAACGTTCTCACCTGATACGGATTCGATATGTACCAGTGTTCCTGCAGCCTGAGACCCAGTATAGGTTATCGCCACCGAATACTGGCTGGATGAGGTACTTAGAGACTGCGCCATACCTGAGCTTCCCGCCGCTATAATCGTGCCGCCTTTCATGTTGAAACTGCTAAAATCCAGCGCGCCGTCGCCGCTACCGGTCGGTCCGTTCACAATGACAGCACCATCTGTCATCTCGATTTCCCCGCCGATATCGATTCCGTCACCGCCGGCATTGATATAAATATAACCGCCTTTAATATAAAAATAAGCACCCGCCTCCCTCATCATGCCACCCTGCCCACCGAATATACCGCCTGAAGTACTGCTCACCCCGTTAATTCCGTCATCGCTGGAAACGATAGCAATGCACCCCCCGTTAACAGTGATATCGGGAGCTTCCATTCCTTCGTAAGATTTTACGATATTGATAACGCCATCATTGATGACTAGCTTGGAATCGGCATGGATGCCGTCGTCGCCCGATGCTATAGTGATATTTCCTCCGCTGATTGTTAAGCTGTTGTCGGAATGAAGACCGTCATCAGCGGCATCGATATTAACGATACCGCCGGTGATAGATACATCGTTAACCGCCTTTATTCCTTTAGCGCTGGCTGTACTGCTGACAGTTGCCGTCGTCCTTCCCATACCGCCGAACATATTATTCCCGCCGCCCGAATAACTGCCGTTGGCGCTGCCGCCGCCGGCAGATATAGTCAAATCCCCTCCTCTGATATCGACATTCGTTTGCGCCTGAATGCCATCGCCGCCGGCAGTTATATTCAATGACCCGCCCTCAATAGATATATACCCCAGGGCAGCATCCTCATCGTTAGTGGATCTTATACCATCCTTCCCGGCGGTAACCGTAATTGCTCCACCGGCGACCAGAACGGAATCCCTGCCACGGATAGCGTCGTTAACGGCGGTTACTATTATATTGCCGCCGCATATGGTGAGAGCATCCTTGCCGACAATCCCGTTATTATATTTAGCATTGACTTCAAGGGTACCGTTGCCATCGATAACCAGGTCATCCTTGCTGAAAACGGCAGCATTTGGTTCCCCCGTTTCGACATTTTCTATAATATAAGAACTGCCATCCGTTATATAATTCTCTGTTCCTTCAGCCAGCGTAATCGTCATTTTTTCGGCATCCAGTATATAAACAGGAGCGCTGGTTGAACAGGTTATGTTAACTCCATTAAGTATCAGGGTTACATCGGCATCATCGGCGTCTACGATAATCTGTCCGTCATCCAGCGTGCCGCTGATTTCATAAGCGCCGCCTTTCGTTATTTTGACGGTATTGCCGCTGACTGCGGCGCCGCTGCCGGTAATTAAAATAGTCTCCCCCAGTTGAATTACTGCGCCACCGGTTCCGGCTGAAGCGCCTTTGCCGACGGTTTCGCCGGTTCCGTTTCCGGCACCGTTTCCCGTACCTGAAGCCAGAGTTCCTGCCAGTTGAGCTTTGACCGACTGACTGCGCTGTTCCACAAAATACTTCAAACCGAGGGGAACACCCTCGTTCCCCGATATAACAGCATCCGAAACGGTTTGTCCCGAAATCCCTTCTTCAAACTGCTCTGTTGTATAGAATTTCGTGTGGTCGTCTTTTACATAAGAAAAGATAAGACCTGCCAGTTCATCGATGCGGGCGTTCATCGTATCGACAGTGAACCCGCCGTCGAGCAAATCCTGTATATATACATGATACTTCTCAAGATAGGAAGCGTTTGAGAGCAGACGGGCAACCAGCGGTTTGGCGGATATCGCTCCGCAGGTGGGTTCATCTATATAATAGTTGATAACCTGTTCCATTGTGAGGTCTATGCAGTAAGTGCCGAACGCCAGATTCAAATCCCATGGGATAATCACGAACTTGCCGTTATTATTATAAAGGTAATAGTTTTCTCCCGACCCGATATAGTTATCGAGGTGAACCATAACCGTCGATACCGCCAGGTAACGCAGCACTTCCTCCACATCGAGAACCTGCTCGATTTTGGATGGAAAAGTACTATCGAATTCTTTATTAAGTATATCCAATAAACTGTACAGCAAGCTATGGTCGGACTTATTCTCATTTGTTTTCAGCCCCATCAGGGTTATTAAGGAAGCGGCAGACGCATCGCTGCCTTCACTGCCCGAATTACCGGTGACGACTTCGATAATATCATCGAGGCTGCCGCCGCCGATATTGATATCGCCGCTGGAACTACCGCTATTCCCTTCGAGGTCGGCTTTCGTCCAGGCAAGATTGCCGGCCGGTGCTTCCGGCTTGTAAAGGTTGCCGCTGGTATATGAAAAATTGTTCTGAATGAATACCTTGTCTACCTGTTCTACCATCGTATATAATCCGAGGTGAATTTCGTTTACCCAAAGGTCGATAAATGCCGCTCGCGGAGCCGGGACACCCATTTGACTGAAGAGTTCGTAGCCGAGGATTTCGCGTATATAGGAAGGGTCGCCCCAGTTATTGTTGAAGTTCAGCTTTTTAATACCGTCCAGATTCTGTTCGGCATTCAGCAGATTAAGGTCGGCTTTCAAACTATAGCGAATCGAATCCGGATATACTTCCGCTACGGTTTTATAATTTCCTTTCGCCCTGATAGCGATACCGGATAAAACGGTATTGCCGTACCATAAGTCCGCCTGCTTGTATTTTTCATCGGAGGCATTCGCAATTAAAAAGTTCCAGTCGGATTTATCCATTACAACATATACTTTTACAACTTTATCGGAATAGAACAAACCGTCGCCCGTCTCTTCACCCTCCACAACAATCGCCTTGCAGCTTGTTGCCAGTACCGGAAAAAGTGTAAATAAACCCAACCCCAAAGCTCCGCCACCCATTTTAATGATAAACTCACGGCGATTTAATCCGGAAACTTCTTTACCATCAGCCATAACCCGCTCCAATGATTATATTAAGTCAATAATATCCGCATATTAATAATATAGCAGACACCCGGTAAAGGAAGCGTAAAGGGTTTGTATTAAAAAATTGAAGCCGTCCGGTAATCGAGGTTAACCGGACGACTATTTGAATATTAATGTTATTGCAGACGGCATTAATCCGGCAATCTGATATAATAACCTACTCCGGGTTCATTGATGATCAGCGAAGGATTAGCCGGGTCTTCTTCCAGTTTTTGGCGTATGCGGTGTATATAGGATTTAACGTTTATGGCGCTGTAGAAACGCTCTCCCCATATCAATTTGGCAATTTCATCCGATGCGACTACCTTACCCTTGCTTTCCATAAGCTTGTAAAGTATGCGCCCTTCGGTGAGAGTAACACCTATTTCCCTGTCCTTATATACAATTTCACGAATAGATTTTCCGAATTTCAACGGGCCGTAACTGATTGATAAATCTTCGCTCAGGGACATTTTGCGCCTGGTCAACGCCCTGACGCGTGCCAGCAGTTCCAGCTGCCTGAAGGGTTTGATAATGTACTCATCGGCGCCGAGCGTTAATCCTTTAACGATATCGGATTCGTCGTCTCTTACCGTTATCAATACAATCGTCATTTCGGTATAATGACGAATCTGCTTAAGTACATCGAATCCGCTCATATCGGGTAATCCCAGGTCGAGCAGCACTACATTGGGTGTTTCTTTGTCAACCAGGTTTATGCCGTCTTTTCCTTTATATGCAGATATAAACTCGGCTTCAGGCCAACCGACATTAAATACGTTTTTAATGTAGTCGACCATGTTTTCATCATCTTCGATAATCAGTATTTTCATATGCGTCCTCCATGTTGAATTGTCAATTACGCTTTTGTGTGTATTTATTTTGCAGTCAAACAAGGATAAATCTCCGCGGAAAACTTCTACCATTTTATCTCTCCTTTCTCCTTCATTTTATCTGCAAAACCGATTTGGAATTGCCGGTTAAACAGGCATTATTATATCGAGCTATCATAATGCGCAATTAATTTTAAATAACCATTATGTAACTTTATTGTTACTTTTATAACTATATGATTATAGCACATATTTGTTTATTTACATTATTTTTTTTTAACATTTTTTTATTATTTTTTATATTTTTTTGCAACATTAGTGTTTTAAATAAATAATTCTTAAGATAATTCCTCTCATCAATAGATAACATTTGATTTTGCTATAGTCGGATGTCATAATTAGCCCGTGCCTGTAGAAGCGGAGAAAGATAATGAGCAAAAACAGTTTCGATATTACTGATCTCGAAAGATGGCAAAAACAGGGCATTATATCCGAACAACAGCTCGAAACCATTGTTAAACAGGAAAACTTAGAAATAAAACCAACCGCTGAAAAAAAGAGCGGCTGGAACCTGATTACCGTGCTCTATTATTTCGGCGGATTTTTGGCATTGCTGTCGTTTACGCTTTTTATAGGTATGAACTGGGACAGTTTATCCCAGCCGGCACGTTTTGCAATTGCCCTGATTGCCCTACTTGGTACCGGAGGGTTGGGTTTTTGGCTGCGTTTCATTCAAAAATTCGAAGTGGCGGGAGGGTTGATTCTTTTTGTTGCCGCAGCTATCCTTCCCCTCCTGATTTATACAATCGCCAGCCTGACCGGCATCTGGACTGAAGGAGCATCATTCTACGAACTGAGGTTTGCGGTACTTGTAATGGGATTAATCAGTCTTGCCGGTGCGATTGCCGTATTGTACTATACGCGCTTCGCGCTTGTAGCCCTGTTGGCAACCGCATTTGCGCATCTTACGCTTATTGACCTGGTGCAAATGATATGGGGAAAATCTTTTCTTTTCAGTGAAAGCACCGCTGTTATAAGCACCATTTTCATACTGTCCGGCATATGGATGACCATATACGGAACGAAAAAATACGCTTTCTGGGTGAAGCTATACGGACTTATCTGGCTTCTGTTTACATTCACCGTTCTCTTTTTTGAAAGCGGAAGTATCTTGTTCGGATTGTTATATCTGGCAGCATACCTTGTCATAGCCGGCATAAGTCTCTATTTACGCGAAGCCATGTTCATGGTGTTCGCCGTAATCGGTATATATTTATATATTTTCAACCTGGTTTTCGATATCTTCGAAGGGTCGGCCATCTTTCCGCTTGTCCTGGGAATTACCGGTATCAGTATCGTGTTGCTGGCTGTTTTCTTTCAGAAATACGGAAAACGCTTTTTCCGCCGCAAAACCGAGATTGAGAATAAATAGAACACACTGAACAATTCATAATAATGCCTTCCCTCGGGCGAAGATAGCATGCCGACTTATCGGGATGCCGGATGAGAGTCATTCTACCAATATTATTGGACAGTTTTTAAACTAGTCCGGTTCGAACAGTGAAAGCTGCGGGTCTCTGTATCCGGATTTATAGGCGGCAATTATCTCATCCATTTTGTACAGGATACCGAATTTATTACATTTACCCAGAAAAAATTCCCACAGTTCTTTCGCTGTAGACGACTGGCACTCATATGCATTGCCATAGCTTTTAATGTATTTCTCTTTAACTGAAGGGAATAGCTCATCCAGTTTTTTATAGTACCAGTCTCTTTGATTCTCCCTTAAAGTAACACCGAAAGCCGGGTAGATAAACTTTGCCCCGCTTTCACGGGCAAGTTCGATAATTTTCCCGATATTTTCCTCGTTGTCTTCTATAAAAGGAAGTACCGGCATTAATAATACGCCGGTAAAAATCCCCTGCTGCGCCATTTCGCGAATCGCTTTAAACCTGGCGAAGGAAAGCGGCGCATGGGGTTCTATTTTTTTACAGAGAGCATCATCGGCGGTGGTAATCGTAAATTTAATCAGCACCGGAGAGTGCTTCGATATTTCTTTTATGATGTCAATATCGCGTATAATCAAATCGCTTTTTGTAGCAATAGCAGCCCCAAATCCACAGCAGTTAATAATTTTCAGTGCTCCGTGTGTAAGCCAAAGCTCTTTCTCGAAATGATTGTAGGGGTCGCTCATAGCCCCCATACCGACAACACCTTTTTTACGCTTGGATTTTAACTCACGCTCAATTATAGACAGGGCATTTTCCTTCGCCCTTACCTGATCGAAATTATCGACCCTGTAGCAATCGCTGCGGCTATCGCAGTAGATGCAGCCGTGGCTGCATCCCTTATAAATATTCATATTATAGTTGGCACCGAACCAGGAATTGTTTTCGGCATAACCGGATACAATCGTTTTTGCCGGAATAAAATCCATTTAAAAACCTTTCTGCGCGGATGATTAAATAAAGCGCAATGGCATTATATTCAATTCCATTCGTTTATTCTATCAGAAACACAGCCTATGTAATAAAGAAATATGATTACAACGTCAGCCATCGCCTAATACTCCATCTTTGGTGTATAATCGTATATATAATATTCGGGGAGAGAGAAAATGCGAGGTATCATTACTGTAATCGGAAAAGACCGGGTCGGCATCATCGCCGCCGTCAGCAGCATACTTATGGAAGCCAATATCAACATACTGGATATCACCCAGACTACCCTGCAGGATATCTTTACCATGATAATGCTGGTAGACCTCACCAATCCCAAGATTACCTTCGACCAGTTGTCGAAAAAGCTGAACGACAAGGGAGAGGAAATGGGGCTTTCAATTAGAATCCAGCGTGAAGATATCTTCAACGCCATGCACAGAATCTAACCTGCGTGAAAGCATAAAAGACTTCGGGGAGAAGCTATGATAAACACCTATGAGATTTTAGAAACGATAAAAATGATATCCAGCGAGAGCCTGGATATCAGGACCATAACTATGGGAATTTCCTTAAGGGATTGCGCCCATAGTGATATGGACGCGCTGGCAACCCGCGTTTACGACAAGATTACGAGCAAGGCGGAAAAGCTGGTAAAAACCGGGGAGGATATCGAAAAGGAATACGGCATCCCCATCACCAACAAGCGCATCTCGGTAACTCCTATTTCCATTATCGGGGAAGGCGCCAACGGCAATTATTTGAAGATAGCCAGAGCGATGGATAGAGCCACTGAAACTACAGGGGTCGATTTCATCGGCGGCTACAGCGCACTGATACACAAGGGTTATACCGACGGAGACAGGAGATTCGTGGATTCCATAGCCGAAGCGTTATCGGAAACCAAAAGGGTTTGCGCTTCTGTTAATATAGCCACTACAAAGTCCGGCATCAACATGGATGCCGTTGCCCAAATGGGGCGCGTGATTAAAAAAGCTGCCGAACTCTCGGCAAAAGAGAACGGCATAGCCTGCGCCAAGCTGGTTGTTTTCTGCAACGCGCCGGAAGATAATCCCTTCATGGCAGGCGCCTTTCACGGCATCGGCGAACCGGAATGCGTTATAAATGTCGGCGTCAGCGGGCCGGGCGTAATGCATAACGCCCTGCAAAAGATTTCACCGGATGCCGATTTCACTGAGGTTGCCGAGACCATCAAGAAAACTGCCTTTAAAATCACCCGCGTCGGGCAGTTAGTTGCCACCGAAGCGTCGAGGCGGCTGGGAGTTACTTTCGGAATCGTCGACCTTTCGCTGGCGCCGACTCCGGCTGTCGGAGACAGCATTGCCAATATTTTAGAGGATATGGGTTTGGAGAAGTGCGGAGCGCCGGGCACCACCGCCGCACTGGCACTGTTAAACGACGCCGTTAAAAAGGGCGGCACCATGGCAAGCTCTCAGGTGGGAGGTCTTTCGGGGGCTTTTATACCTGTCAGCGAGGACGCCGGTATGGTGGAAGCCGTCAAAGCGGGAGCCCTGTCACTGGAAAAACTGGAAGCTATGACCTGTGTTTGTTCCGTGGGGTTGGATATGGTAATAGTGCCCGGAGATACCCCGGATTATACGATATCCGCCATCATTGCCGATGAAGCAGCCATAGGCATGATTAATTCAAAGACCACTGCGGTTAGAATTATACCCGCCCCCGGTAAAAAAGTGGGCGAGACGGTGGAATTCGGCGGGCTTTTAGGCGGCGGGCCGGTGATGGCGGTCAACAGCTTCTCCAGCAAGGCATTTATAGCCAGAGGCGGACGCATCCCCGCCCCCATCCACAGCTTGAGGAATTAGTTATCATTGTTACTGCCTTGGAGCATTATTACGGCAGATAACAGTTGCTGAAAATCAGCAAATATCTTCTCCGGTTTGCATTTTTGTCTTTACACAACCTCATTTATAGTATCAATTTTACGTTTTTCTTAATAACTATTTATTAAAGGTATTGACAAACCACAATTAGCATTATATAATAATTTTAGCAATCGATAGAGGAGATTGCTAAAATAAAAATAATATTACAAAAGGAGGGATAGAATATGGTACTTCAGAGATGGAATCCTTACAGGGAATTGAAGCAGATGGAGGATACGATGGACAGATTATGGAGGCTGGGCGGTTTACCGGCCTATCGCGAGCAGGCAGAGGACTGGAACATACTGATCGACGTCATGCAGAAAAAGGACGATATTATCGTCTCTGCATCGGTTCCGGGTATTAAACCCGAGGAAATCGATGTAGCTGTCGAGGACAACGTTCTGACCATCAGGGCGGAAAGAAAATCCGAATCAGATGAAGACGTTGCCTATCTTATCAAGGAGAGACCGGTCGGTTCCTTCTTCAGGGCGCTGAGACTGCCCGATACGGTCGATGCCGAGAAAATTGTATCTTCATACTGCAACGGCGTGCTGACTATTACAATGCCTAAAGCCGAAGAGAAAAAGAAGAAACAGATTCAGGTTAAAGTTGAGAGCGAACCGAAGACCATCGAAACTACCGCTAAATAATTAAATAAACAACCTTTCTTTTTTCATTGATTTCTCCTTACAGTTAGCCTGGCATTGCGCCGGGCTAATTTGTTTTTATATATATTGACATCACTTTAATTGAAGTGTACACTTAAAAAGTAAGAATGTTGGAAAGTAGGATTTTCAGATGTCAGAACTGGTTCAAATACGCAAAAAGGCGCAATTAACCCTCCCCGCTTCGGTAAGGCAAAAGCTGGGTATTGAAGAAGGCGATTTCGTCGATGTGCAGATAAAAGACGGTGATATCGTACTAAAAGTTATGAAGCTGGTCAGCAAGGAACAGGCATGGTTCTGGACGGAACGCTGGCAAAACGGAGAAAGAGAAGCCGAGGAAGATATCCACAGCGGAAGAGTACATAAATTCGAAAACAGCGATGATGCCATCGCTTTTCTGCACAGGCAGAGCAGTAAAGAGAAAAAAGACACAGGCAACAAATAATGCCTATCGAATTTACAGAGTGTTTTGTACGACAATATGCAAGATTGCCGGCAACTGTTCAGACCAAAGTAGATAAAGCATTGAGGTTTCTTGATAACGATTTCCGCCATCCGGGCTTACGCAGCCATCCCGTAGAGAGAGCACCCGGCATTTTCGAAGCTTATGTGGATGATAAATACCGCATGACCTATGAGCGCAAAGGCGACACTTTTATTCTTCGCAATGTGGATAATCACGACGATTGCCTGAAAAATCCGTAGAAATAATTGCTACTTGATTTTAACCGGGATACCGGCTACCAACAGGTAAACCTCATCGGCATACTGTGCCAGAAGCTGGTTCGCCCTGCCAAGCAGGTCGCGATAGTTGCGAGACAATTCGTTATCGGGAACTATCCCCAACCCCACCTCATTGGATACAAGCATAAAATCAGACTGTTTCGACTGCATTACCCTTATAAGCGCTTCGACTTCATTTACAACAGCAGACTCTGCCGATTTCCCGTCATCCGCTGACAGCATCACATTGGAAACCAGCATCGTAACACAATCGATTACTACAACCGGATACTCATCGGCTTTGCCATCGATTGCCTTGCCGACTTCAGAAGGAGATTCCAGAGTATCCCAATTTACAGGACGGGATTTCCTGTGCTTCTCGATACGCAGGCGCATATCCTCGTCTTTTGCCTCGGCGGTTGCCACGAATAAAACTCTGCCGCCGCTATCGGCAGCCAGCTTCTGGGCATAGCTGCTTTTACCCGCCCGGGCGCCGCCGGTTATTAAAATACAGCTCAATTTAAACCCCTTTGTCATGATATTTACAGGATTTGATATCTAAAAACCAGTGATTATCCCTCGATATCTTCTCAGCGCCGACTATTTCCAGTTCTTTTTTAAAAAAAGGACCGCCGGTAACCAGTGTATGATATTCACCGGCTTCGCCGCAAGGGGTAATTTTATTGGTCTCAGCTAAATAGGACAATAATCGAAAATCGACCTGCCTGCCCAACCACTCCTCTCCCATTACTGCGGCATCGACAGCAACGATAACAGCTTTAAAACCGCTGTCGATAAATTCCTTGAGCAATTTCGACTGGTCTTCCATCCAGAGCGGCAGATGCGCAGTAATACCGCATTTGCTACAAACTCTCTCGACCCACTCGCGATGTATATCCAGGTCGATATCGCCGAAAATGCCGTCCGTTATCCCCTGCTCATTTAAAGACAACAGGATTTTACAAAATTCCTCTTCGTAGCCGTCCCATGTTGTTTTTCCCTGTACAAGAGGGATACCCATAGCTTCGGACTGAATCCCGAGAACCTCTCTGGAAAGGCCGTGTGAACGGGAACGCATACCGTCTTCGGTCGCCATATTCAACAAATAACAAACATTGAGACCGTTATTGGCAGCCCGGTAATATGCCAGGCAGCTGTCCTTGCCGCCGCTCCATGATACAAAGGCTTTTTTCATATTTTTTAGCGCTCCTACTTGCAAAACTAATATTTAATATACCACCGTTATAGTTCGACTCCGACCTGTCGGGACTTTATTATCACCCTCATCCGTCATCCCGACAAGTCGGGATGACACCTTCCCCGAGGGGAAGGCTGAAAAATGGCTTCCCTTGGGGGAAGCTGTCGAGTCCCGACCATTCGGGACGAGACTGATGAGGGATGGCTCGACAATCTAATCCCAGGTTTGGGACAAGACCACGAGCGGCTTTTTTGTTTCTCTCACTAAAGTCTTCTCTATATAATCCTTTTTGACAGCTTATTATCTTTTTATCCTCCGTTCAAATGCGAAGTATCGTTCAGCAGTGATAAGACTGCCCCCTGCGCAACGATATCGATTACAGTAAGAGAGGCAACGTCTATTTTAAACTGCCACCATTTATTTATATCGATACCAAGTAAAAGGCACAAAATAATCCTTAGACTCCCGGAATGCGTAACCACCAATATATTCGAACTCTCATTAAGAGTCTTCAGCATATCGACAAAGGATTGAATACGAACAGCCAGGCTGTCCAGATTTTCGCCGCCGGCAAAGGTGAAATTGAAGACTGCCGGGTCCCAATCCGGAAAGATTTCAACTATCTCTTTATATGTTTTGCCTTCCAGCTTGCCGAAATCCATTTCGACCAGTTCATCCAGCTTCGTTATGTCAACAGATGAACCGTTGTGGATTATCGCGGCTGTTTGCTGCGCCCTCGAAAGGGGGCTGGTATATATTTTATCGAACTGCTCACAGGATAAGCGTGAAGCCAACTGCTGCGCTTGCCCGATACCCGTTTCATTCAAAGGGACATCGATGCGCCCCTGGTAACGCCTGACCTTGTTCAAATCCGTTTGCCCGTGCCTGACCAGAAACAACTTCAAAATTAAATACTCCTTAAATAACAATCGAAAGCAGAACCGGCATAACGATAAGCGCTACCGCTTCGTTTACTTCTTTAATTGCCCCGCATGTATCTCCGGTCAATCCGCCCAGCCGCGACTTGAAAAAAACTCCAATAAGAAGCGTAACAAGACAGGTTATCGCCATCGCGGCAATACCCCACCACCCCGCCAGCAGGATAGCGGCTGCCAGAGTGATAACCGTTGCGATAAGCAAACGCAGTACGGTCGCTCCCTGCTTGAACGCCAATCCTGCCCCATTCTTGCGTGCATAGGGGAAAGCAGTGATGGCTAAAACCATCGCCCAGCAACCAAGTACCGGCGCCAGTACCAGTGTTTCCCAATCCCAGCCCGACAGGGATACTATAGCGGCAAATTTGATCAGTAGCAGCAGCGATACTCCGGCAACTCCGAAAGCGCCGGTATGGCTGTCTTTCATGATTTCCAGCCGCTTTTCCGGGGTGCTGCCTCCCAGCCCGTCGCAGCTATCGGCCAGCCCGTCCAGATGCATAGCGCCGCTGATCAATACCCAGAAGAGCAGGGTTAAAACAGCGGTGATAACCGGAGAAAAGACCTCCCCCAACCCCCAATTAGCCAGAAATACCAGTAAACCGATAAGCAAACCGACTATCGGGAAAAAGACCAGTGAGGAGGCAATATCCTTCGATTCCCATTGCTTTTTAAACGGCAGCGGGATTACAGTCAGGAAGGCTATCGCTATCCAGAAGCCCATTTATTTCTCCGCATCCTTATCGGAAACACCTGCTTCCTCAAAGGTTTTCATTTCTTTTAATACCTTTACCGATGCATCCACCAGTGTAATCCCCAGCGCCGCCCCGGTGCCTTCTCCAAGACGCATATCAAGAGACAGCAGCGGCTGCAACCCCATATATTCCAGCATGATGCGATGCCCGCACTCCACCGAAAGGTGAGAAGCAATCAGGTAATCCTTTACCTGAGGCGATAATTTACAGGCTATCAGCGCCGCTGCACCCGATATAAAACCGTCGATGACCACCGGGATGCGGTTGGCGGCTGCTCCCAGAATAACACCGGTCAATCCGCCGATTTCGAAACCGCCGACTTTGGCTAAAATATCAATGGCGTCATTGCTATCAGGACGGTTTACTTCAAGCGCGCGGTCAATCACCTCGATTTTATGCAGCATCTGCTTTTCGTCGATGCCTGTTCCCCTGCCGGTTACATGCGCCGCAGGTCTGCCGGTAACCGCGGCGCAGATGGCGCTGGCAGCGGTAGTGTTGCCGATTCCCATTTCACCGGTGCCGACGATATCCAATCCTCTGGTAATTTGAGACTCGATTACGGCAATTCCGGCTTCAATGGCACCTGTTGCCTGTTTATGTGTCATTGCCGGTCCTTGCGCCATGTTAGCGGTACCCGAGCCGATAGAGCTCGATTCCAGAAGCGGATGAGGCTCGAAACCGCCGATAACCCCCATATCCACGACAACCACCCGCGCCCCGATATGACGCGCAAAAATGTTTATAGCGGCGCAACCGGCAAGAAAGGGATAGACCATTTGACGGGTAACTTCCTGCGGATAGGCGCTGACTCCCTCGGCTACCACTCCATGGTCGGCTGCCATCACCAAGATAGCCTTGTTATCGAATGTAGAGGTAATACGGCGGCGCATACCGGCCACCCTGACAGATACCTCTTCCAGCCTGCCGAGGCTGCCGCGCGGCTTTGTAAGCGAATCCTGCCGTTTACGCGCAAGCTCGATAATGCTTTTATCCGCCGGTTCTATTTTATTTAATACCTGTGAGAGTGAAGTAGTCATTTAATCCCTGCCTCTATTATTTCATATACTTTTTTCATATCCAAATGCCGGCGTACTTCCTGCGCCAGCCTGTCGTAACTCGCTTCCCTGCCCATTGTAATACCATTGCTGCTCTCGGGCAACCCGTGATATCTGCGCAGAGATTTTAAAAAACCGTTCCTGAAAGTGTCGCTATTGAAAATGCCGTGAAGATATGTGCCAAATACGTTGCCTTCCCTGTTGATTGCCCCCTCGTCGTACTCCGACTCCCCCTGCAATGATTGATAAACATGAAAGGCAAATCGATTATCATTAACAATACTTTGACCCATGTGAATTTCATAGCCGGACACTTCACAGCCGTATAAACCCTTTAAAATCCCTCTGTCGCACGTCACTTTAGCCTTTATCTGGACGGTTCTCTTTTGAGGAGTAAAGACGGTTGCAGTATCCAGAAGCCCCAGACCTTTTACCTGAACTCCGCCGGATTCCATTCCCTCGGGGTCATCGATAATGCGTCCAAGCATTTGATATCCGCCGCAGATTCCGAGCACGGGAACTCCTTCATTGGCGCAGGCTATAATCGATTCAGCCAGCCCTGAATCATTTAAAAAGACCAAGTCGCTGATAGTATTTTTACTGCCGGGTATAATAATAAGGTGTGGCTTTCCTAATCCGCAAGGAGTATCGACATAACGCACGCGGCATCCGGCACATTCCAGCGGGTCGAAATCATCGAAGTTGGAAATATGCGGCAGCCTTATGACGGCGATGTCGAGACCGCCGGACGTTTCCCTGTCTTTCCTCTCGTCCAGGAAGACCGAATCCTCCTGGGCGATATTTATATCTTTAAGATACGGGATTACACCCAGTACCGGTTTGCCTGTTTCTTTTTCCAGGAAATCGATGCCCGAACTGAAAAGAGAGATGTCACCGCGAAACTTGTTGATAACTAGACCCTTAACCAGTTCTCTTTCATCGTCCTCCAGTAAATGGAGCGTGCCGCAAAGCGAGGCAAAAACACCGCCCCTGTCGATATCGCCCACCAGAAGCACCGGTGACTTCGCCAGTTTTGCAATGCGCATATTGACGATTTCCCGCTCTTTCAGATTGACCTCCGCCGGGCTGCCGGCGCCCTCGATGACTACGATATCGTAAACAGACCTGAGCTTCTCCAGCGAGGCCGAAACGACTTCTAGCAACTTTCCGGTATGACCGTAGTAATCCGCAGTCGCTATCGTATCCATAACCCGTCCCAATACTATCACTTGGGAACGGTTATCGGCTTCAGGTTTCAATAGAACCGGGTTCATATCCACATGCGGTTCGATGCCTGCCGCTTCCGCCTGCACCGCCTGCGCCCGTCCGATTTCCCCACCCTCACGCGTAACGAAGGAATTCAGCGACATATTCTGCGCCTTAAAGGGAGCGACCTTGTAGCCGTCTTGTTTCAAGATTCGGCAGAGCGCGGCAACCAGTATGCTCTTGCCTACCGAGGATGCCGTTCCCTGAATCATTATTACCCTGCCCTGCATTAAATTCCCCTCGCGGTTTCCTGCATTACGGAGACCAGCTTTTGATTATTTTCCATGGTATTTACAGCAATGCGGATATATTCCGGCAACCCGAAGGAAGCGCAATCGCGCACAAGTATAGATTTCGTTAGCAGTTTTTTCCTGTATTCCGCCGCATTCCCCACCCTGACAAGAAAGAAATTGGTTGCCGATGGCAGGCACGGAAAGCCCAGCTTATCTATCTCTTCGACCAGATAACGCTTCCCCGCCCGTATTTTTTCAAGACTGCATTGCAATACTTCCGTCTCCTGCAAAGCCATTATCCCGGCTGACTGCGCTACCGCATTAACATTCCACGGCGGGCGAATACGATTCATTGTTTGGATGATTCCACGACTGGCAACGGCATACCCCAGCCGCAACCCGGCCAGCGAGTAATCCTTGGTCATCGAGCGTACTATTAACAGATTGCCATCATTGATAAGTCCGAACGAGGACCACGCATCCTCTACAAATGAGACGTAGGCTTCATCGAGCACTATTAGAGAATCCGGCGCTGCCTTAAGTATCTTTATAAAATGTTCACGGGAGAGGTAATAACCGCTCGGATTGTTGGGATTGCACAAGAAAACTACCTTGGGACGGCGCTCTTTTATCAGACTGACAGTCGCATCGATATCAGGAATGAAGCCGCCGGCTTCCGAAAGAGTTTGACAGATGACATCGGCTCCGGCAATTTGGCAGGCAATACGGTATTCCCCATAAGTCGGCTCGATGATAAGTGCGCTGTCGCCTGTGCCAAGATAAGCGGTTGCCGCCAGCCTTATCAGTTCGGTGGAGCCGTTTCCGGCGATTATGTTATCCACAGATAGCCCGGTTTTTCCGGCTATCTCCTGCCTGAGAGCGGCAGACTCGGAGTCGGGATAGCTGTTTAGCGCAATTCTGCCTGCGATATCTTTCATTTCGACAAGAGGAATAAAGGGATTCAGATTGGAGCTGAAATCGATAATTTCAGACGAAGAGATACCAAGGTTATCAAGTTCCGCATAGTCCGGGCCGCCGTGACAGGCTTTCCCGATACGATTTATATTATCTTTAGGTAGTAACGGCATAGCAAACCCCCGTAATTATCATGCACAGCACGAACCAGATAAAAACCGAATACCACATCAGTTTTAAACTGCCGGAAATCGATGTCACGGAAAGAGGACTTATATCATCCCCCAGTATATAATACCCCGTTTTTTCCAGTTGCACACCCAGCGCCCCCGCCGCCGCCGCCATCGTCCAGCCGGCATTGGGACTTTCCGTTTTAGCATGGTCGCGCAGCATTATAGACCGTGATCTGCGGGCATTCATTTTTGCCGGACAGGAAGAGATTACCATAAGCAACCCGGAAATACGCGCCGGTACGTAGTTCAGGACATCATCCAGCCGGGCGGCAAACTTGCCCAGGTATTCATATTCGCCGTGATAACCTATCCGCGCGTCGAAGGTATTCACTACTCGATAGGCAACCGCCCCCGGAACACCCAGCAGCAGCCAGTAAAATAGCGGCGACACGATGCTGTCGGTAACGCTCTCGGCGGTCACCTCTACCGCCCCCGATGTTATCTGCCTGCGGTTAAGACTCGAGGTATCACGGCTGACCAGATAGCTTATCTCCTGTCTGGCGGCTTCTATTCTGTCTTTAAAAAGCATGTCTTTCACCCTGCGAACGGCATCATCCAGCGCTTTGGCCGAAAAACAGGATTTTAGTAGAATGGCTGCTACCGGTATATATAATATTAGCGATACCCCCTTCAGATAAACGAGCAGAAAGTAGACCGGCAGGCTAAATAGCACAACTGTAAATAATACGATAGATAGACCGTAAATAAATTTGACTGCATTGTTTCTTTTCGGAGAAATCTTTAAAAGTAAAGAAATCACCCCGCCCATCCACACCACCGGATGTAAACGCCCGTGATATTCACCGATAACAAGGTCGATTAGTATCGCCAAAGGCAAGACGAACAGATTTTCCAAACAACAACCCCCCGGCAATTCAGCGTTCTATACCCGGCCTGGCGGGAACCCCTTTTTGGTAATAATGCTTGACTTCCGTCATTTCGGTCACCAGGTCGGCTGCCTCTATTATATCAGCCGGGGCGTATCTTCCGGTAAGCACCAGCTCGACACCGGCAGGTTTCTGCGACATCAATTTTAAAATATCGCTTGAAGAAATCAGCTTGAAATAACAGGCGGTCAAAATTTCATCCAGTACCACGATGCTGTACTCTCCTGACTGTATGACTTCGTTTGCCCTTAAAAGTCCCTTGCGGGCACACTCGATATCTTCATGAGAGATTGTTTCCGAAACGTGAATAAAGGCCCCCCTGCCGTATTGCTCGATGGTAATATAAGGAGATACCATACTGGCGGATTCCATTTCTCCGTATGGATGCTTTTTAATGAACTGCCCGATATAGGTTTTCAATCCGTGCCCCATGGCGCGGAACGCCAACCCGAGGGCAGCAGTTGTTTTTCCCTTGCAATTGCCGGTATAGACCTGTATATAACCCTTTCCTATCGAATCCGTTATCATATCCATATCACCTCACTAATGATGTAAAACAATTTAATTGCTGTCCCCGTTATGATTCCTGCTGCTGGTTACCAGCGTCACCGGTAGCTTGTTAACTGGATGAGCAGATATACACACATCGGCCCCGTAGACCTGTTTAACGTTTACGGCGGTGACCACTTCACATGGGCTGCCCTCGTCGAAGATACAGCCCTTATTCAGCATGATGATGCGGTCGCAATACTGGGCTGCCAGGTTTAAGTCGTGCATTGCGGCAAGTACTGCCAACCCTTCTGTCTTACAAAGCCCCGAAATAAGCTCCAGCGTTTCTATCTGGTAATTTATATCCAGGTGCGAGGTGGGTTCGTCTAATAATATGATTTGGGGTTGCTGTGCCAGTGCGCGGGCAATCGTCAAGCGCTGCCTTTCACCACCGGAAAGTTCACCGGCGCGGCGCTCTGCCAGATGCAGCGTGTCTGTCAGTTCCATTGCTTTTACAGCAATATCGATATCTTTCTTTCCTTCGTATTCCAGGAATCCCATGTGCGGAGTACGCCCCATCAAGACTATTTCGAACGCTGTAAAGGCCTCAGGCAGAGCAGCCGATTGCGGAACAACGGCGATGTTACGGGCAATCTCGTTCTGTGGCATATCGATTATAGATTTTTCATTAAGGAAAACGTCACCGTCCATAAGCGGAATAACCCTGGTTATGCCTTTTATCAGTGTTGATTTACCGCAGCCATTGGGTCCGACAATTCCCAGCACTTCCCCCGACCGGATATCCATATTGATATCCGATAATACTATCGTTTCGCCATATCCAAGGGTAAGATTTTTTAAAGATAATTTCTGCATAACATCCCTCCCCTTTTAAAAAACCGCCTTTTTCTTCCTTCTTAACAGATAGAGGAAGAACGGAGCGCCGAAGAAAGCGGTAACTATACCCAGCGGAATCTCGGTTGGAGACATTATTGTCCTGGCAAACAGGTCTGCCAGAATCAAAAATATGCTGCCTATTACAATAGATAAAGGCAGCAGGAAACGGAAATCGGGGCCCCATATCAGGCGAACCGCATGTGGAATAATAATTCCTACGAAACCGATGATGCCGCCGAAACTAACCGCCGCCGCAGTAATCAAAGTGGCGACAACCAGTAGAATGCGTTTTGTCATTTCGACATTTATACCCAGTTGCTGCGCCTGTTCTTCATCCAGTTGCATCACATTCAGCGAACGTCCGAAAAGACAGATAAAGAGACAGCCGAGCGTAATAATCGGTACGGTTATCCATACATGTACCCATTTGGGCGATGAAAATCCTCCCATCAGCCATGAGGATATACCGTGCAGGGAACTGCCGCTGGTTATCAATAGATATGAAGTAATGGCCGTTAAAAATGCTCCCAGCGCCACTCCTGCCAATATCAGTGTGGTCATCGGCAGGGTTTTACCCACCTTCCCAAGCGAATAGACCACAAAGACCGCACCCAGCCCGCCGATAAACGCAAACAGCGAAACTACATTCAAACTCCAGAACTCGCTGCTCACCGGAATCAGGAAACCAATAACGGCGCCCAGTGCTGCTCCCTGTGAAACACCGATAAGATAAGGGTCCGCCAGCGGATTGCGGAACAGCCCCTGGTAAGTAGCGCCGGCAACCGCCAGCGCCGCGCCGGAGACACCCGCCAGAATTACCCGCGGCATGCGGATATTCATCACAATCGACTCGATATTGGCAGCCCATGTCTCGGGTATGTTTAAAAAGGGAATCCTGGATAGAATAATACTGACAGTAGTAGCAAATGATATCTGGCTGCTGCCTGTACTGACCGCTATCGCAATAATAATCAGCAGAATTATAACCAGACAGGCAATGGCAATCAACCTGCTCTTCCATTTAGCCGGTACTGACGATATTGTTGCAGTTGTCTTCGATTCTTGATTCATTATTATCCCGTTAACAACAATAAAGTAAACAAGACCAGCCCGGAAAGTATTTCAACTTTTCCAGGCTGAAAATCTTGCTTAAATAATCCATAATTACCTAAGAGAATAATTCAGGATAGAATAACCTTGCATATAACTCAAGAGCATCGATGATTCGCGGCCCCGGACGGGAAACAATATCGGAATCCACCAGGTATATGTCACCGTTAAGATAGGCAACGGTTTGGGCAAACGGCGAATCGGCGTTAAGAACAGAGTAGAAAGAAGACTCGGAACCGTGGTCGGAAACCACTGTTATTATGTCCGGATTACGCGACACCGCCTGCTCGATATCTGCCTGGAAATCGCTGGTGGCGACATCGCTGAAAATATTAACGCCTCCCGCCATCTCGATTACGATATTCAGGAACGACCCCTGCCCGATCGTCCACAACGGGTCGTACCAGGTAAGATGCAAAACGGACGGCTTGTCTTCATCGCTTACATTGGCGGCTGCGATGGTACTGACAACGGCATCCATTCTCGCCCGTAAACCGGCAACGCCTTCTATTGCATTATCCAGATTGCCGGTTATCTCTCCGACAAGAATAATGTTATCAAAAATATCGGCGATATTTTGGGCATCAAAGACGATGACAGTCATACCCAGTGATTTCAAATATTCAACGGTACCGCTTGAAACATGGATGCTATCCGCCAGCACTACATCCGGGTCGAGTGCAATAATCAGCTCTGAATTGGGGCTGTAATAGCCGCCGATGCTATCGACTTCACTTGATTCTTCCGGATAGTTGCAATAGTCGGTTCTGCCGACAAGCAAATTGCCGGCACCGGCGAAATAGACGATTTCCGTGATGCTGGGAGCCAGTGAAACGATGGTATCCACCGGACCCTCGAAGGTATAGGTTACGCCGGTATCATCGGTTACTGTAATCAGCCTGACGGTTTGGGTTATCGTAGATACAGATGTCTCAGTTTTAGTGGATGTCGATGTAGAAGTAACCGTGTTATTAACGGTTTCGGTAGCTGTGGAGGTCAAAGTTGTAGCATATGTAGAAGTCATCGTTTTAGTGGTAGTTGCGGTAACGGTTTGTACCTCCGGTTTGCAGCCGGATATAAAGGGAACGGATAATGCCAAAACGGCAACCAAACCAATGATAGAGAGAATTTTCGTAAATTTTTTCAAATCATCGCCTCACTAAGTAAACTTTTCTTGATAATTATCAATTCTACTTGATTATAATCGGAAAAAGAGGCATTGTCAATATCTTTGCAAAACTAACAGGAAATTTTTTCTGCGAACAGCTTTTTTAAGACTTTATTCCAACCATAATCATAGTAAACCAGGCGACTTCATTACTGAATTTCGCTCATCAGCCTGAAATAGTATTTCGGATTTCGCGTATTATAAAGCTGATACCAGGCATCAACTATCTCGGGAGTAAAAACCTCCAGGCTGGTAAAAACCTGCGCCGAAAATTCCAGTGGAGCGATGCCGGATGCCGTAATCAAATTCCCGTCTGTCACTGCCGGCCGGTTTTGATAAAAAGCTTCTCCGCTGTAATCGGGACAAACCGCTTTTAAAAATTCGAGGTCGTTGCTGGTATGCGGCCGGTTGTTTAAAAATCCTTTGCCGGCCAGCCCTATCGTAGCGCCGCAGATAGCAGCCACAACGATATTTTCCTTGAGGCATTCTTCTACAACGGAAAGGATGGCATCGTGTACTGAATCCAGCCATGTATCTCCCCCAGGTAAAACCAAAACAGCCACATCTTTAAGCTTCAACTCGGCGATTTCGACATCCGGCTTAAACTTCAATCCCCCCATCGTAGTTACCTCGGATTTATTGTTGCCCACGGTAACCAATTTAAGTGATGCGCTCTCCTTTTTAAAAAACCTGCCCGAATTGATTTCGGCGGTTATATAACCGGTTTCCCAATCGGCCATAGTATCGAAAATATAAAGATAAACCGTGTCTTTCATAATTCTCCCTTTCATCAGATATAAATATACTTATACAAGACAGGCTTGCGCTCTGCTTTATAAACCGGATTCCGCCACCAGTTCGTAGTGAATTTTCTCCTTCTCAAGCCGGATTATCAATTCGTTCAACTCTCCTTCTACGCAACACACGAGCGGATTAAGGCCGCTTTTAGCAGCTTCAACCGTAACATCGACGGCACCGTAACGATAAAAATCGGCGCCGTTTTTCGAGAGCGCCGCATAAGATTCGATACCAAGCCCGGCTGTGATATCGCCTGCAGATACATATTTTTTAAGCAAATTATAACTGACCTTGCGGGAACCGCCTCTGGCAATATCGGGGATTTTGAAAATCGTAACGTTACCCGTTTTCAACGGAACGATACCCTTTATTCCCGAGATACCGACATCTTCACCGGCTTTTGCGGCTGAAACGGTAAAACCGGTTGCCCCGTTATCGATTTCGGGAGAAGCATAAAGCAATCCGTCTTTCATCCGCAGAGATACCTGTTGATTCTGACTCAAATCCTTCTCGGACAAAGCCGCACAGATGGAAATATTGTTCACGGCTCTTTGAATAAACATGTTGTAGCTGTTTAATTCCCGCAGAGACTTGATTACCCAGTTGACGCCCTCGTTTGTCACCCGGTAACTGGAACGCCCCAGCGCTACCAGCATACCGTCATTGATAAGTTGTGAAATATAATCGGATACCGCCTGCGGGGTGATATCCAGTTCACGGGCAATCTCACGCTGTTGAATATCGGGCCCCTTATCGGCTATCTCGACCAGAATCTGAAATTTCGTGGTTTGATTTTTATTCTTTAGCACTTCTATCATAATTCACCACATTTTACCTTATTTTTACGAAATATCAAGTATCCTTTATAAGATTTCTGCGTTTTTATTATAGCCGTTATTTAATAAAAAAACAGTGCTTATCCAGTAAAAATAGACATTTTTATATCGCTGGTTTAGAATGGACGAATAATGAACTGGAAAAATTTGAAAATCAAGCCCGTATACTGGGGCATTTTAATATTTATCGTTGCGCAGGCAATCACCTTCGGCGTCATTATCAGGCAGGACGCCTATTTTGAAGCGCATGAAATCGTCATACCTACCCAACCGGAAGATGTGGTAATATGGCCGACCACCATAACATCCACCACTACCGCTACTACTACCAACACGACAACGGCAACCGTAACCACCACCGTTTCCAACTCCGTTATTACAACAACCGCCACCCAAATACAGGTAACGGAAGTGATAACTACAATAGAGGAGGAGACTCCGATATTCTCATCGCTGGGGGCAATCCTGATTTACTTTTTCGGCGTCGTACTGGTGCTGGCTGTAGTGCTGTTTGTGATACCGCTTTCAGCTCTCAAGATTCTGTTTAGGGCGCTGTTTGCCTTCCTGTTTTCATGGGGCATCTTTATCGTCCAGGTTTTCTGGATGCCGCTCATACCATCGATTATTATTGCGCTGGCTCTGGGTATTTTATGGTTCTTTATGCCGCGTATCTGGCTGCATAATATAATAATGATACTTACTATGGTCAGCCTCGGAGCCGTCTTCGGACGCCTCGTATCGCCCTGGACTGCCATGATTCTGCTTCTGGTAATTGCAGTTTACGACTTTTTGGCTGTGCGCTTCGGCTTTATGACATGGATGGCAAAAAGAATGGAATCATCGGATAGCCTGCCGGCTTTTGTAATACCTACCAGCATCAACGAATGGAAAGGAAGTCTGAAAAGCCCGAAAAACAGGGACGCCGCAAGCTTTGAAATAAAAAATACACCGGATCGTTTCAACCACTCGATATTGGGCGGCGGCGATATCGGTTTCCCGCTCCTTTTAACATCGGCGGTTTACTTCGCTCTCGGATTTAATTCCGCTTTGCTGGTTGCCGCCTTCTCGCTTGCCGGACTTATCTGCGCCTACCTGATTCAAACATATATTATCAAAGGCAAACCGATGCCGGCATTGCCTCCCATCGCAGCCTTATCACTGGTCGGACTGCTGCTGGTTATCTGACGGTTTAATAAACAACGGGGAAGACCTCCACTATAATACCTGAAAAGCCGCCAGTCTCATCTTCATACGAATTTCTTTACCTGTCCTTTACCTTAAAAATAGTATAATTTAATAAATAGCTAGTAAAGACGGAGTGAATTAATTATGAGAATACTTATCGTCGAAGATGAAAAGGAACTGGCGGATGCCATCGCCAGGGGGCTGAACAAGCAGGGATATGCCAGCGATATCGCTTACGATGGAGAAGAAGCCCTCTACAAAGCAGAGTTGAACAGTTACGACCTGATAATACTGGATATCATGCTGCCTAAAGTGGACGGCTTGGAAGTCTGCAGAAAACTGAGAGCCGCAGATTCGCCGATAGGTATACTGATGCTGACCGCCCGCAGCGGGGTCGAAGATCGCACGCGCGGACTGGAAACGGGGGCTGACGATTACCTTGTCAAGCCTTTTTACTTCCCCGAGCTTTTAGCTAGGGTACGCGCCATACTCAGGCGTAAAGGCGGGCAGAGGAACGTCATCCTCAGAAACGGCGACTTTGTAATCGACCCGAATACCATCAAGGGTTATAATAAAGATAAGGAAATCATTTTTACGGTTAAGGAGTTTGCCATCCTGGAATACCTGATGCAGAACAGCGGCAGAATCGTCAGCCAGGAAGAACTGTTGGAACATATCTGGGACGAGGAATCGAATATGTTCACGCAGGCAATTAAAGTACATATCAGCAATATCCGTAAAAAGATGGACGATAGCGGTGCCGTAGATTTGATTAAAACCGTTAAGGGAAGAGGATATATGATATGAAAGCCCCGGCCTTCTTTAAAACCATCGGCTTTAAACTGACACTGTGGTATGTCATTTTTTTCTTTTTAATCGGCGCATTGCTGATTGCCGGTTACAACCTGACAATGGGAATGGCGCAGAAAGAAATTCCTCCGCGCTTTATGGGAGACCCCAGGCCGCCGATGGAAATTGCCGAGCATGTCGGTGAGAGCTATGTGAACTATCTGCATATTTACTCCTGGATAAGCTTCGGGGTATTGCTTTTGTTATGCGCACTCGGAGGATATTTTCTGTCCAAAAGAATGCTTAAACCGGTCGATAACGTTTCGGCGCTGGCGACACGCATATCCACCAGCAATTTAAATGAGCGCATCGATTACCAGGGACCGGACGATGAAATGAAACGGCTGGCCGATACCTTCGATAATATGTTAAACAGGCTGGAAGAATCATTCAATATGCAAAACCAGTTCATCCAGGATGCTTCGCACGAACTGAAAACACCTATATCCATTGCCAGGACGAACATAGAAGTAATCGAGATGGATGAGAATCCTTCCGTAGAAGATTACCGCAAACTGGTCGAGGTTCTTAAAATGAACACCGAACGCATGAGCCGGTTAAGCGAAAAGCTGTTATTGTTATCCCAGAATCAGCAGCGGATTTTCGAATACACAACAATTGATATGAATTGTCTTATCGGGGACATTGTAAAAGAAATCGATTCGTATGCTAAAAGCCGTGATGTAACGTTGACATTCGATTTATCGGAAGAAGAACTACCCGTTAACGGGGATACTTTTGCTCTCAAACAGACCGTTACCAACCTGGTTGATAATGCCGTTAAATACAACTACAGCGGCGGCAGCGTCAAGATATCCTCGCGTAAAGACGGACAAAACGCCGTTATCACCGTTGAAGACAGCGGTATCGGTATTTCCGAAGAAGACAGCAAGCATATCTTCGACCGCTTTTTCCGCGTCGATAAATCGAGGTCGCGCGCACAAGGCGGCAGCGGACTCGGACTGGCAATCGTTAAGGAAATTATCGAGTCGCACAAAGGAGCAATCGACGTTAAAAGCGAACCAGGCAAGGGCAGTATATTTACAATCATCCTGCCGCTTCATGAAGTCCAATAAACATAATAAATCATTTGCACCCGGGAGGTTAAAATATGAATAATAATGTTATCAAGTGGATATTCGTACCGGTTACTATTATCCTGATTATAATCACTTTAATCGGGGTGTCGATGCTTTCGGCACAAGACAGGCAACTCGAACAAGCCGGCACCCAAATCAATTCGCTCGAAGAGCAACTGGCAACAGCCGCAGAACAGATCGCCTCGCTGCAAAATAAGATCTCGACACTGGAATCGCTTGCAAATAGCGTAGCTTCCCTTGAAGCCAGCATACAGAACCTGGGCGGGCAGATATCGACAGGAGTATTGGCAAATATAGCCGATGTCGTCGCCGAAGTTAAGGCAGGTGTCGTCGCCATCAACACAACCACTATTTATACCTACGGCTGGGGCAGACTCACCTATGATTACGTTGTCGATGGCGCCGGTTCCGGCTGGATAATCGACAATAGCGGCATTATCGTCACAAATTACCATGTAATCGAAGATGCCAGTACGATTAAAGTTACGCTGGATAACGGCAATGTCTATGATGTAGACCTCTCTACAGTCTATTATGACGAAGCAGCCGATATAGCGATTTTTAAAATCGACGCCGGTAATCTGACGGCTTTAAAAATCGGAGATGCTTCGACACTGGCAGTCGGCGAATGGGTGGTAGCTATGGGCAACTCGCTCGATATGGGCGTCAGCGCCAAAGAAGGAATTATCAGCCAGTTGCATGTGTCGATTACCGTCGGACAGCAATCGCTTTACGAACTTATAGAAACCAGCGCCGCCATCAACTCCGGCAACAGCGGCGGAGTTCTGGTAAATATGAGCGGTGAAGTAATCGGCATTACCAACGCCAAAGTATCCGCCGTAGGAGTGGAAGGCATGGGTTACGCCATAAATATCAATTATGCTATGGCGGTAATAAACGAATTGATGGCGGAAATGGCAGCCGCATAAATATAAACATTCGTGGTTTTACAAAGAGGAGGCTGCGCGCCTCCTCTTTTTTTTGTTAAAATGTCATTGCCAGTTTTCCTGAAGGGAAAGCGCTTAACTGTCATCCTGGAGCAGAGATTTATCGGAGCGAAGGATCCGGGGGGAGGTAAAAGACGAATTAAACACCCCTCCCCGGATGCTTCGTTCGTTCATCACGAACTCCAGCATGACAGACCCATCGATACCATATAATCGTAGGGACGACCAATGGTCGTCCGCCGTTATTAAACACCTTGCGACGGGAAATGCCCGTCCCTACCAACACTGTAACAGAATAACGGATGAAAGTTATCCTGTTTGCATCCTGTTATATTCGATGCCGTTATGGCTCGACAGGCTTCCTTCGATATACTCAGGACAGGCTCCACGAACGGCTTAGAATTGCCTCATCCCGATAAATCACCTGCATGACAGCTTAAGTATCGTCATTCTGAAATCACAAGGGGTGATTGAAGAATCCGGGGGCAGGGAGAAACAGCACAAAGGTCGTATCGGCAACAGGCAGGAATATCAACCCTCATCCGGCATCCCGATACATCGGGATGCCACCTTCCCCGAGGGGAAGGCTTTTCCCACCCCTCCCCGAATGCTTAATTATCATCCCGGAGCGGAGATTTATCGGAGCGAAAGAGAGTAATAAAAACGAAGGGGAAGGTGCTGGAAACACCCTCCCCTTCCCAATAGGGGGATAAAAAATTCTAGTTAATATACAATTCCAATTTGGCAGAGCCTGCCAGGCGGTCGAGTTCGCTGCTGAAAGCCCCCCAATTGTAATCGGACTTCTTCCTGTATATGTAATGCAGGCTCACCCTGTCATCGATAGCGGACATATTCTCCAGCCTGACACCACCCAATTTATTGTTTAGAAATTCGTTCAGCGGCTTATCCAGTGCGGAATAGGATGCCTTATCGACCGATATCATCAACTGCCCCCTGCCGAAAGACGAAAACTTTTTGCGTAATAGCACTTGAGCACCCAGAGCGACGAAGACGACAGCAAAAAGCAGAATGGTAATCAGGTAGTTGCCGGTTGCCGCGCCGATTGATGAGGCAATTAAAAGCAGCAAAAAGCCGATTTCGGCCGGGTCTTTAACCGGAGTGCGGAAACGCACGAAAGAGAGTGCGCCGAGTAAACCCAAAGACAGCGGAATCGATGTCTGGATACCCAGAAACAGGGTGGTTATGGCAGGCCCGCCGATAAGGAAGGTGCGATGCACTCCGGCACCGATATTTTTCGAACCGTAAAACATCTGGTACATCAAATATGTAATTATCGAAGCGACCAGTGAAAAACCAATGGAAACGAGCGCTTCGGTCAGGTCTATCGAAGATGAAAACAGTAAATCGAACATAGTTTATCCTTTCCTTTTTATAATTAACTTTAAAAATTTCTTCCCGAAGGCCACAGCCTTGAGGGCAAACAAGGCTCGCTCATTTGTACATCCAGACAAGACGAATACTTGGAAAAACGCGTCCAATCGGTTTCTAAAAGCATTAACCTGCACAGAGTATCGGGTAACTCCAGCGTTTTCCCCTTGATTTCAATAACGCCGCCCGGCAGTTTCAAACTTTTTCCGCCGTAGCCGAGAGACATATCGATAAGCGTGGAAGTAATGTTGTAGTCCAGGCTGACACGCATGCCGCTCATCAAATCGGTAAAATGATGGCGGTAGTAAGAGATAAGGATTACCGGCTTCAGTCGTTTGGGAGGGAAATAACCGAAACGCGCCAGTACATCCATCAGCATCGTTTGCGGCACAATACCCTTTCTAAGATTCTCGGTTTCCAGGTTTTCAAGCGGAACGATTATTTTCTTGCGCTGCTTGGTGCCGATAAATCCTTCGCGCGTTTTATGCTCGATATAAACTGGAACGGAATACTGGTAGTCGTCCAGTTTGTAATACCAGCGAATGCGGATTTTATCCTTTCGGCTGTCTCCTGCGGACGAGCGTTCGTGCTGTTCAAGGTCGTCGCTGTCGAAATAGAGACTGTTTATCCATTCATCGGAATTTTCGCTGTCGGGGATGCAAGTCTGCTTCAGTATCGCCAGGGCATAATCGATTTTATTAGGCGGTAGAAAAAATTTACGTTCTATACGCCTGGTTTCTTCCACTCCGTTGTCATCTATTTGATGAACGATGATATTTTTACCGGTTTTTATTTTAGCCATCAGATTAACACCCATCCGTTTTAATATGAATTTAATATAACAGATGGCAGGTTAAGCCTCTGTAAAGCGGCTCTTCCCTTTTTATCAGCTCTTTAAAACGGCATCGATTCTGTTTGACAAGAAAACCGACTTGGAATAGAATAATTTTTAACAGGTGTAAATACTATAAATATGATTATTTGAAGGAGACCTTAAGAAGGGGGTTTCCTTATTTTTTTCCCTTCGATGGTTTAAAGATATATCAATCTTAATGGAAACACTTTTTGGAGCAGGAGCCGCACTCCTGCTGCTGGCTGTTATCATGCCGCTGGTTCTCCTTGTCAAACCCGGCAAAACCAACCGCCGCATCGCTTTATTCATACTGCTATCTGGCTTAGTCTGCATAACCGCCGCTGCCTTGGTCTGTTTTTTCAGCGAAGCGGAATACGTCCAAAGCTTTTATTCACTTACCGCAGACCTGGTATTCAACATACACATGGACAGGCTATCGGCTTTCTTTATGGCTGTGATTGGAATAGTCGGTTTATGCGCCGTTATTTATTCATTCAATTATGTCGAGCATGGCACATCCGAAAAGAAGAAGCAGCTTGCGACGGCATTGCTTCCGCTCTTTATCCTCTCGATGATTATGGTAGTCGCCTCCGCCAATACATTCTGTTTCCTCTTTTTCTGGGAGATTATGTCGATATCTTCATTCCTGCTCGTTATGTACGATTATGAAAAAGAAGAAACCCGTAAAGCCGGCATTTTCTACTTTATAATGACGCAATTCAGCACCCTGTTCCTTTTTATCGCTTTTCTATTGATATATAAATACACCGGGACTTTCGATATCCAGACGGCGAATAACATGCCGCAGATTGCCAAAAGCTTCGCTTTTATCGCTCTTTTTACCGGTTTCGGCACCAAGGCAGGCGTCATTCCATTCCATAAATGGCTGCCGTATGCCCACTCGGCGGCGCCCTCCAACGTATCGGCGTTGATGTCGGGGATAATGCTCAAAGTTGCCATATACGGGCTTTGCCGCTTTGCTTTCGATGTGCTCGAACCGCAATTGTGGTGGGGATTTATACTGCTGGCATTCGGAACCGTTTCGGCGGTGCTGGGCGTCATTTACGCCCTTAAAGAACATGATTTCAAGAAACTGCTGGCATATCACAGCATAGAAAATATCGGAATCATCATCGTTGGGCTGGGACTGTATATTATTTTCGAAAATTATGGACTGGAGATACAGGCTAATTTAAGCCTGGCAGGCGCCCTGTTCCATACCGCAAACCACGCCATCTTCAAGAGCCTGCTGTTTATGACCGCCGGTTCGGTGGTGGAGGCAACCGGGACACGCAATATCGAGGAGATGGGCGGGTTGGTGAAAACCATGCCCGTAACAGCCTACCTGTTTCTTATCGGTTCCTGCGCTATCTGCGCCCTGCCTCCGTTGAACGGATTCGCCAGCGAAATAATGATTTTCCAGGCATATCTGCAATCATTCGAACTGAATAACGCCCTGATTGAAATAGTGATGGTTATCGGACTGGCGTCATTCGCTTTTATGAGCGCTCTGGCTGCCGCCTGCTTCGTCAAGGCATTCGGCATCGTATTTTTAGCCAGGCCGCGTTCTGAAGAGGCAGAAAAAGCACGGGAGGTTCCCCTGGGCATGCTGGCAGGCCCCTCGATACTGGCTCTGCTGTGCGTTGTGCTGGGTGTATTTTCCTTCCAGATAATAAAAGGCATCGGTTTCGATTTACCTGTTCCCGATATGCTGCCATTAAGTATCATTTTACTGTTTATAATCCTGCTCGCTGCCGGACTTTTAAAACTCGGCCGCAAACCAGTCAGAATCAGCGAGACATGGGGCTGCGGCATCGAAAAACAGAGCGGACATACGGAGTATACGGCTAGCGGGTTCTCGGAGCCGATCGTTACCATATTCTCAATTATTTTCCGCACAAAAAAAACCAACCGTAAAGAATATTTCGACAAGGAAAACAGCATCACGAGACGCACAACGGCAGGAATCAGCACATTTAAGTTTTTTGAAGAGCGCATCTATAATCCGGTGGCGCGCTTCTTCATGGCAATCGCCGCCTTTATTTCACAAAGGCATAACAGGGACCTGGAGACTTTTATCCTGTATGCCTTCGTTACCATCGTGGGCCTGCTCCTAAGCGCGGGGTGGTGGCTATGACCTGGAATCTGATATTGTATGTAATCCTGAATACGTTTTTCGTATTCCTGTTTGCGCCCTTTTTAATCAGCCTTATCAAGAAAGTCAAGGCTATGTGTCAGGGACGCACCGGAACGCCTTTATTCCAGAGCTATTTCCAGTTATATAAGCTCTTTAAAAAGGAAATCGTCTATTCCGATACATCTTCTTTTATTATGCGCATCAGCCCCTATATAAATATCGCCTTTTTACTGGCGGCTTCCGTCTTCGTTCCCATTGTTTTCATTCCGCTGTCGGAAAGTATATTCGGTAATATCATCCTCTTCCTGTACCTGATGGTATGTGCCCGCTTCTTTATGGCGCTGGGCGGACTGGATGCCGGCAGCACCTTCGGCGGCATGGGCAGTTCGCGGGAGATGACGATTGCCTCGATTATCGAACCGACTACGCTGATGGCTTGCGCCGCTATGGCTTTTATTTTAAAAACTACGGAGATACCGCAGATGTTCGGTACGGTTCTCGACGGTACGATTTTACAATACCCGCCGCTTTTCCTGGTCGCCTGTTCCCTGTTTATCATTCTTATCGTTGAAACCGCCAGGGTTCCGGTAGATAATCCGGAAACACACCTTGAACTGACGATGGTTCACGAAGCCATGATACTGGAACAAACGGGACCGAAACTGGCTTTGATGGAATTGTCTTACGGCATCAAGCAGTTGATTTTGATGGCTCTGCTGATAAATATCTTCTTCCCGTGGGGACTGGCTACTGAAATGACGCTGACAGGGATTCTGGTATCGATAGCCGCTTTTATCGTTAAGGCATGCATTCTGGCAATATTGGTGGGTTTATTCGAGTCTTTCTTTGCCAAGATACGCTTTTTCCGCCTGCCGGATTTCTTTATGGTGGCCCTGTTTTTATCCTTCGCTACTATAGTTTTTGAGTTGCTGTCATGATAGATACGATTGTTTTAAACGATATCATCCAGGCATTGTTCGTCCTGATTCTGGGAACGGCGGCGCTGATTATGACCCAACGCTCGCTCGTTTCACTGTTCAATATCTACGCCGTGCAATCGCTGATACTGGCGGTTATGTCCGTCGCTCTGTTTATAGAACACGGCACGATGAACCTGCTCTGGATTGCGCTGTTAACAATAGCCGTTAAAGTATTGCTGATACCCTTCCTGCTGAATAAAATACTGAAAAGCATACCGGTTAAAAGGGACATCCAGTTCTCCTACCTGACACCGGTCAGCTCTATTATCATAAGCGCCGTGCTGATATTCGTCGTTTATTTCTTCTTTACCAGATTTGCCGGTTCCCTCTTTGAAGACCGTATTCTCCTGCTGGGAGGAGTAATCGGCGTATCGCTGGTGCTTATGGGGATGACGGTTATCTTCAGCCGCAAAAAGGTTATTACCAAGATTATCGGTTATCTGACCATGGAAAACGGCGTATTGCTCTTCAGCCTGTTTATGGCGGAAATGCCTTTTATCATAGAAGTGCTGATTGTTATCGACCTTTTGATATTGATACTCATCTCTACAGTTATGGCTTTCGGCATCGATTCGAGCATCGAATCCTTCCACCGCCGGCTGGTGAAATTCGGATTGAAATTCGAGGACTAGATGGAAAACTGCATTTTAGCTCTATATGCGATTACTGCGCTGATAATAATCGGACTGCTGCTGATTGTCGGTAAACGCGCTTCCAATCCGGATAATCATTTTTTGAACAACCTCGTTATTTTACAGGCGGCGATCTATCTCGGAATAAGCATCTGGCTGGCATGTTGGGTAGAACTGCCGCTTTATTTCCTGCAGAACGAATATTTCTATATAGACCGTCTCTCCATGTATGAAATACTGATAACATCGGTTGTATTTCTGCTGGCTTCGATTTACGCGCGCGGCTATGTCTCCAGCCTTATAAAAACCGGAGACCTGGACACCTCCGTACACAAGTTTTTCTACGGAGCTTTCTGCCTGCTTGAGATGCTGATCATACTGGGGCTTTCGGCAAACAATATCGCGCTGCTCTGGATATTCCTCGAGTTAAGTACTATTCTAACAGCGGTATTGATAGTAACGCTGAACGCCCGGGAAAATATTATCGCTGCCTTAAAATATATTTTTATCGCATCGACGGCCATGCTCTTCGGTTTTATCGGAATCATTATCCTTTTTAGTATCAGCCAGGCGATAACCAAAGGAGGCAGCCTCAACTGGACGACCCTGATGGATGCCGCCGCATCTTTAGACCCGACGCTCTTCAACTTCGCTTTTATCTTTTTATTTATCGGTTTTGCCGCCAAAGCCGGCATTGCCCCATTTCATACGTGGGTGCCGACCGCTTATGTGCGCGCTCCTTCCGTGGTAGCTGTCGTTTCGGGAACGGTATTGAACATGGGCATCTATGCCATACTCAGGCTTTATGCCATCGGCAACCAATGCGGAGCGGGTGATTTCCTGCAAACGTTCCTGCTCGTATTCGGGCTGCTCAGCATCATCATTGCCGCCTTCGGCATGTTACCGAGAACGAATACGAAGAAGTTACTGGCGTTTTCAGGCGTTGAAAATATGGGTTTCTTGATAATGACAATCGGATTGGGTTCACCCGTTGCTCTGTTCTGGGGGCTTTTCCACCAAATGGCATATTCGTTTATAAAATCTTTGCTGTTTTTCTGTGCCGGTATTTTCCACCGCCAGTATAACAGCAATAAATACTTTGCCGTACAAAACGCCTTCAAGCTGCAGCCGCTGGCAAGCTGGGGCTTTATACTCGGCAGCGCCGCCGCTATCGGCATTCCGTTATTTCCTGTCTTTCTGGCAAAGTGGAATATACTGGGGGTTCTCGTTTCGGAATCGCTTCCGGCATTTATAATAATACTGGTCTGTATTTTACTGGTAGCGGCCGGATTTGCCGTTTTCCTGATAAAAACATTCAGCCGCAAAACTGATGACGTCATACAACCATTCGTTACGCCGGTCAATATGAAGCTATCCGTCCTTTTGGCTCTGGGAATGATAATAATACTGGGAGTATATATGCCATCCTGGCTGGATAATACGCTGGGAACGATAGTAGCCGACCTGGGCTTATAATAATTGAGAAGACTATGGAAGCTTTAGTAAAAGAATTAGAAAAACATTTTCATACGAAAAGAATTAAAGACACCGAAAATGTCATCTATATGAACGATTGTGCCGATTCGTTCATGGAAATCATCGATTTTCTGAAGAACGCGGGGCTGGTTTTAATAAGCCTGTTTGCCGCCGAAGACTTCGGTAAACCCGGCTTCAGCCTGATGTATGTTTTCGAGAAAAAACCCTCGGCAAAACTGCTGGCTTTCAACCTGTCGTTAAAGGAAAAGCAGGCTGTCTCCGTCGCCCGCATCTTCCCGATCGCCTGTTACTTCGAACGCGAGATCAGGGACGGTTTCGGCATTGAGTTCGCGGGAGCCTTCGACAGGCGCCGCTTGTTCCTGCACGAAGCCTATCCGGATGATTTCCATCCGCTCCTGAAATCGTTTAAGAACGGACCCCTCGACTTGAAACCGGGAGTACAAAAAGGCAAGGAATATAAATTTAAAGCGGTCGAGGGTGAAGGCGTTTACCAGATACCGGTCGGGCCGGTACATGCCGGAATTATCGAGCCGGGGCATTTCCGCTTCGGGGTGATGGGTGAAACCGTCTTTAACCTGGAAATCCGCCACTTCTACAAGCATCGCGGTTTGGAAAAGCTGGCTGAAAATAAAAAACCGGTTGATTGTGTTGCTATAGCCGAGAGTATCAGCGGAGACGAAAGCGCCGCCAACGCTGCGGCATACGCCATGGCAATCGAACAGATAAATGCCTGCATTGTTCCCAAGCGGGCATGGCAGATACGTACGCTTCTCCTGGAAATGGAACGCATTTACTCGCATCTCGGAGACATGGCGGGGATGCAGGTAGACGTAGCCTATCCGGCGGGCGCCAGCCTGATGTTCATCCTGCGTGAAGAGATCCTGCGTTATAACGCCATCATGACAGGTTCACGCTTTTTAAAGGGAATAATCATACCCGGCGGATTAAAACAGGACATTCCGACTAACAGGTTGAAGGATCTCAGGGAATATCTTGCCGCTTTTAAAGAACGCTTCGAAGAAGCGGTAAAAGCAGCCGATGACTCGTCCTGGGTTGTCGACCGCTTCGAGACTACCGGAATAGTAGATAATAAACTGGTTGCGCCTTTGAATTTAAGCGGGCCGGTTGCACGCGCTTCCGGCGCCGATGCGGATACACGCCGCGACCACCCCTACGGTATCTATCCACGATTGGAAATAGAGATACCCGTGAAAAAGGAGGGGGATGTATTGGCACGCTTTTACGTAAAAGCGGAGGAAATCAGGAACTCCATCGATTTGATAACTGATGTAATCAAAATATTGCAGGAAGGTTCGGTATACACGAAATGTTCCAACAAGGATGGCTATGCCATGACGCTCGTGGAAGCTCCCAGAGGGCAGAACCTGCACTGGGTATACGTTAAAAACGGTGTTATCGACCGTTACAAGATTCGTACGGCTTCCTTTTGCAACTGGTGGGCAATCGAACATGCCGTACCCGGAAACATTGTCCCCGATTTTCCGGTCATCAATAAGAGCATGAATTTGTCTTATGCCGGAAACGACCTGTAAGGAATAAATCTATTATGATTTTCAGATTGTTAAAAAATTTCTTCGGGCATAAAATAGCCAAAGACTTGAGTCTGGAGCAGAATGAGTTTCAAAAACTGGGATTGGAACTCAAGAAAAATATCGACTCCGTTTTCGGTAGGAGTCTGGCTATTCGCGAACTGGATTCAGGAAGCGATAATGCCGCCGAAATCGAACTGAACAATCTCTCTACGCCGTATTACGATATCGAACGCTACGGTATATCCTTTGCGGCTTCGCCGCGGCACGCCGACATAATCGTGATAACAGGGGCTGTGACGCACAACATGGCTTTGGCTGTAAAAAAGACCTTCGAAGCCATGCCGCAACCGGGATTCGTGATTGCCATCGGAGATGATGCCTGCAACGGCGGAATCTTAAAAGATAGCTATGCCGTTCTCGGCGGCATCGATAAGATACTTCCCGTGGATATTAAAATCCCCGGCAATCCCCCCACCCCGCCGGAAATCATGCAGGGACTGCTTACACTGATGAACACGATTAAAAAGAAGAAATAGGACTGTGTTATACGGGTTTTCTCAAGTTATCCTCATCCGGACATCTTCATAGCTAATTTACAGGATAGAGAAATCCAGACAACTTGCCTCGCTCAGAGCGACAAACCTCTATAACCAGAGTTCGGAGAGGGGGCTTATCGCCCCCTCTTTGAAATTAACATCTATATATATTTTTAAATCCTATGGAAGCCAGGTATTTACAATGTCGCGGTTATCTTCTATCCAGGTGCGTGCAGCCTCCGCAGGGTTCATCTTCTCGATATTAATCATATACATGACTTCACCCAGCTGGTCGGCGGTTATTTTCCATTTCGAGAAAAATTCAGCTGCATCAGGGAAATCCTCGGTAAAGCCAACTCTTCCGATAATGACGATTTCTTCCATTCCGCCATAGGTGAGTTCGGGGTCTTCCAGAATTTTGAGGTCATAGGCAAAGAACTTCCAGTGCGGAGCCCAGCCGGTTACAGCTATCCATTCACCCCTGTTTATAGCGCGTTCCAGCTCTGAAATCATTCCCGCTTCACTGGATTCCATCAGGTTCCAGTCTGACAATCCATAGGTAGGCATCAGGGTATTGCGAGTCGCCTCCATAATACCGGCGCCGGGGTCGATACCGACAATTCGACCCTGAAATTCATTTTTATGGTCTTTCATTTCAGCTATCGAATCGATGGTAACATAGGAAGGAACTACCAGCGCTAAAACAGCCTGGTCGAACATTACGCCAAGCCTTTCGAGGTCGTCTGCGTACTGTTCCCAATAGGACGCATGGGTATATGGCAGCCAGGCAGTAGTAAATACATCGGCATCACCTGTAGCCACCGATGTCCACATAACGCCCGCTTGAACTGTGCTGAGTTCCACTTTGTAACCCATCTCTTCCAGTATAACCTGTGCAAGGTGAGCTTCGGCTTCGGCACAAGCCCATTGGACATAAGGGATTTTGATGGTCTTTTCATCTGAGACACAGCCGCTCATAAGTCCGGCTGTTAAAATGAGAGTAGCAATTAAAGCTACCATTGAACGACCGATTTTTTTAAACATGTTCTCCTCCTCTTTCTAATAGTTTTAGGTTATCCTCACGGAAACTTTATCTATTGGGCATCCCCCCTTTCTTTGAGTAAATACTGACTTTTATTCAAGACGATTGCTCGATTTCTTTCTTTTTTCGACGTTTTTTATAATTTTCGATTATCCGCGATAACGGCGTTTGTTTTCCCGAACCTATATTACGGCTCATTCTATCCAAAACCATAGCCAGAATGACTATGGCAAGCCCGCTTTCAAAGCCGAGCGCCAGGTCTAGACGGCTGACGGAACGCATTACTTCTGCTCCCAGACCACCGGCACCGATCATTGAAGCAATCACCACCATCGAGATACCCAGCATGATGCATTGATTTACACCCGTCATGATGCTGGGAAGTGAAAGCGGCAACTCGACTTTAGTCAACACCTGACGGTCATTGGCGCCGAAGGCAATTGCCATCTCCTTGGTTTCTTCCGGAACCTGTGTTATACCAAGATAAGTCAGGCGTACAGGCGGCGGAATGGCAAATATTACAGTAGCAAAGAGCCCGGGAACCACACCTGTACCGAACAGCATTACAGCCGGAATCAGGTAAACAAAAGGCGGCATGGTCTGCATAAAATCGAGCACCGGACGCATAAAGCCCTCGAATTTCCTGCTGCGCGTCATCAAAATGCCGGTGGGTATTCCGATAAACAGAGCGATAACCACGGCAACAACCACCAGTACAAGGGTATTCACCATCTGCGGCCAGAGACCCATATTCCACACCAGCACCAGGCCGATTGCACTTAAAATTGCCGTTAATTTGTTGGTAATCAACCAGATAAGCAAACCGAATATGACGATCAGAAATACGGGATGCACCCACAGCAAACCGCTGCTGAAAGCGCCTGTAATGGCATCGAGAACTGTTTTGATAAAATCGAAAATGGCATCGAGGTTTTTAATCAGCCACCTGACAAACCATTCGATAGCGTCACCAAGAGGCAGTTTTGGTAATTCAAGACTCGGCAATTCCATCACCTCCCTTGCGCTCATCCAGTGTCATCAACAGTATACTATGAGTAATCACTCCCAGGAAACGTCCTTTATCGTCGACTACCGCCAGATCTTTCTCAGCATTGCGTAACTCGGGATAGACATCTCTCATAATGGTGGTGGATTGAACGGAATTTGTTTCTTTTATAATATCCTTAATACTCTTTTGCTTGTCTTTAGCCAGCTTCAAAACGTCTTCCCGCAGTATCATACCAACCAGTTTATTCCTGGCACCAAGTACAAAGAGGTAATCCGTATCGGCCTTTTTCATACGGTGTAATGCCACCGATATCCCTTCGGTTTCCCTGATAACTTCGCGCGGCCACTTGGAAATGCTGTTGGCATCAAGTATCTTGGATACGTCGATGCCTTGCAGGAATTTTTGCACATAATCGTTTGCCGGGTTTGAAAGAATCTCATCGGCAGTGCCAACCTGTTCGATGGCGCCGTCGCGCATAATGGCAATCCTGTCTCCAAGCCTCAACGCCTCATCGAGGTCATGGGTTACGAAAACAACTGTTTTCTTGATTTCACGCTGCAAGGATATTAGCTCTTCCTGCATTTCGGCACGTATAAGAGCATCCAGCGCACCGAACGGTTCGTCCATCAGCAGGATATCGGAATCCATCACAAGCGCCCGTGCCAGGCCTACCCTTTGTTTCATACCGCCGCTCAGCTCACTGGGAAACTTGTCTTTCCATTCCTCCAGCCCTACTTTAACCAGCGCTTCCTGTGCTCTCTGGCGTCTCTCCTCAATGGGAATACCCCTCAATTCGAGACCGAAAGCCACGTTATCCGTAATGGTACGGTTCGGCAGGAGGGCAAAATGCTGAAATACCATGCTGATTTTTTCGCCGCGCAGCTTGCGCAGTTCTTCGTCGTTCAACCTTTCCACGGCTTTGCCGTCGATAAAAAGTGAACCGCCTGTCGGCATAAGCAACCCGTTGATGCAGCGCAGCAAAGTGGATTTCCCGCTGCCGGAAAGACCGATAATAACAAAGATTTCGCCTTCAGCGATTTCAAAATTGACTCCGGCCACACCCACCGTCAAACCGGTTTCCTGAAGGATTTCACTGCGCGAAAGACCCCTGTTGAACAGTTCCAGGGCTTTATCGGTTTTGTCACCGTATATTTTTACCAGGTTTTTAGCTTCTATTTTTGCAGTCATAATATCCTTTCAAAAATAGCTGAAATATCCGCAAGGATTCCATCACGGCACAAAAAACCGGTTGAAAGTACATTAGAATTTAAGATAGTGAGCGGCAATCCGCTTAGAATTACCACCCTGGGTGTCGGATGGAATACTGAATTAAGAAAAATTAGACATTTATTGACAAATTAACACCAAAAACATCTACTATTGTATTTAAAAAGATATCGCTATATCAATTCCCCCCTCTTTCAACTGTTTTTTTATAATAGCTTTTATGACATCCTTATGTCAATAATCAGGCAGTATTTTGGACTTTTACAAAGCTGAAATAAAGGAAGTCATAGAAGTAAAATCCTAAAATTTTATGTAATTGTTCATTAATCATTTCAACTTTTTTAGAGAATTACCCAGTTCTATCCCGAGACATTCGGCGTTACTTAATATTTCGGGATATTTTAAAACTTTACCTTTTTGAAAAACGCCGCTAACCGGCAACTCGGCGATAATCTCATAACCCAGTGCCGCTAGCGGCAGCCTCATCGCCCTCAGCGCCAGATCGATTCCGCTATCCTCCGCGCTAATTTGTTCCGCCACAGCAGCTATTATTGCTTTCCTTCCCTGTTTCTCCAATCTGCTCGACCAGTTGCCGGGGCGCTCGCTATCGAAATTATAAAAACAGTACAGACGGTCGATAAAGGCTTTCATCATGGCTGTTATATTGTAATTATGCACCGGAGATATCAGAATCAACCCCTGTGCTTCGATAAACTTGGGGTAAATAAACTGCATATCGTCCGAAAGCCCGCTGCATCGCTTATCCTTACGGCATCGCTCACAGCCCGTGCAGGATTGGAATTGATAATTTCTCAGCTGAATCTCATCGGCGGTAACACCTGACTCACACAGACCCTTGATAAAATGCCGCATCAAGATATCCGAATTGCCACCCGCCCTTGGACTGCCGCCGATACATAATATCGCTGACATTTTTGCTGCCCTTTCGCTTTATATGCTTAATGTATTACCTGCATACTTAACACTGTTATTTTACACCAAATACAACGAAATCCATATACCAAAAAGCTATAATAATTGAATTTTAATCTCTGAATTGTTAAAATACACCGGTAAAGGAAGACCAAAAAACTTATCGTTAAGGAGTTTTATAAGTCGAAAATAGTTAAAAAACTAAATATTTTTCAATGTGTGATAACACCTTAGTTTAAAGGTAATAAAGCAGTCTTCAGTCCGTAAATATCAATTCCGCATGGAATTTCCAAATCAAAATATCATGTATTGATTCTCCTATATGATGCCCGTATTCAGCAGTTTTCTTGTTTCCAGAATTATCTTTGTATTTCATTTATATTTTCGGACATCGATGGAAATAAATAAAATACTTCGAACAGCAGATTTATCTTCGATTACTGTTCGTCGCTGTCAAGGAGAAAACAGCTGGTAAACACACCCGTTAAAGTTATCAATGATAACCACCCGTTTATCGGCGCCCGTTATGAAATATGAAACAAAACCGGATTTTTTAATAAGAAATACCGTGAAATCAGACGGTCCGGCAGTATATCAAATTGCCAAAAAATGTTCCTCTCTCGACCTTAATTCCCGCTATTGCTACCTCCTGCTGTGTACCCAGTTCGATAAATATTGTTTGATAGCAGAGGCCGGCGACAAGATAATCGGTTTTGTATCGGCATATCCACACCCACATCAAACCGATACCCTCTTCGTATGGCAGATAGGCGTTGACCCTGATTTTCATAATTTGGGAGTTGGCTCCGCTTTACTTGAAAGTCTGGTATCACTGGCTGTCAAAAACGGTATGACTTATATAGAAACAACGATTACCCCATCGAATAAAGCATCGCGTGCTGTATTCCGAAAAATAACGGAGACCTATAATACAAATTGTATAGAGAGCAACTATTTCCCTGTTTCTTTACTGGGAGAAGAACACGAGGAGGAAAGGCTGCTTAGAATCGGGCCTCTGAAATAAAAAGGAGATTTATAAGACAATGAGAATATTCGACCAGGTGGAATCACAGGTAAGAAGCTATGTCAGGTCTTTCCCGACCATTTTTACAAAGGCAAAAGGTGCCCTGCTCTATGATGAACAGGAAAAAGAGTATATCGATTTCTTTGCCGGTGCAGGAGTACTTAATTACGGGCATAATAACCCGGTCGTCAGTCAGGCATTGATAGAATATATCCAGCAGGACGGGATAATACACAGCCTGGACCAGGCTACCACTGCCAAGAAGGAGTTCCTCGAGGGTTTATACTATGACATTTTGCAGCCGAGGCATATGGATTATAAGGTGCAGTTTACCGGCCCAACCGGAACAAATGCCAATGAAACAGCCCTTAAGCTGGCAAGAATGGTAAAAGGACGCTCCAACGTCATTTCATTTACCAACGGTTTTCATGGGCTGACAATGGGCTCTATGGCAGTCACCGGCAATGCTTTTTATCGTGACGAGTCGTTTATAAACCGCTCCAACGTATCCTTTATGCCTTTCGACGGCTACTTCGGTGAAGAAGTGAACACCGCACAATACCTGCGTAAATTCTTGGAAGACGGGAGCAGCGGAATCGACCTGCCGGCCGCTATCATCATGGAAACGGTACAGGCCGAAGGCGGAGTAAATGTAGCCGGCAAGGAATGGCTGGTTGAGATCGAGCATATCTGCCGTGAGTACGATATTTTATTGATTGTAGACGATATACAGGTGGGAAACGGGCGCACCGGAACCTTCTTCAGCTTCGAAGAAGCGGGCATATACCCCGATATTATCACCATGTCCAAATCGATAGGAGGCGGACTGCCGTTGGCGCTGGTGCTGGCACGCCCCGAACTCGACCAGTGGAAACCGGGTGAGCACACGGGTACTTTTCGCGGCAATAACCTGGCTTTCGTATCCGCTACAAAGCTCTTCGAATATTGGAAAACCGACGAACTGGCCGAACTGATAAAAGCTAAAGAAAAAATCATCAGGGACAGGCTGAATATCATTGCCGAAAAATATCCCGAACTTAATTGCAAGGTACGCGGAAAGGGTATGATATACGGACTTGATGTAGCGCCCAAGGGAATGTCAAGGCAGATTTCCAGGGAATGCTTCTGCAGAGGGCTTGTAATAGAGCTTGCCGGAGCGGATAACAGCGTTCTGAAATTCCTGCCGCCGCTGATAATAGACGAGAAGCTGCTTGTAAAAGGACTCGATATTGTAGAGGAATCGATAGTGGCACTGATGGAAGTGAAAAATAACGGGGACGGAGGGATGGGAATAATTGATAATTCGCAAGCTTAATGAGATTATAAATACAGAAAGCGATGTTAAAGACCCGCACGGCAACTGGGTTAGCCGCAGGTTGATTAACAAGAAAGACGGAATGGGTTTTTCGGTAAACGATACTATTATAAAAGCCGGAACCGAGACCCCGATATGGTATAAAAACCACCTTGAGGCAGTATATTGCATATCCGGAAACGGCAGCATCGAAGACTTATCGACAGGCATTACTCATAATATCACCGCCGGAACCCTCTATGCCCTTAATAATAACGACCGGCATATTCTGCGCGGCGGCAGCGAGGATATGCGCATGGTATGCGTCTTCTGTCCTCCGCTGCGGGGTGATGAGGTACACGATGAGGACGGCTCGTATCCGGCGGATAACGACTGACAGCCATTCCATATGAGACATAAAGGCCACCTCGAAATAACGAGGTGGCCTTTTGTATATCTTGATACATTCGTTTTTTTCTTTTTCCCGATATGTCGAGACTTGGATTGACAGACCCTGCTCCCTGATTACTACCAAAGCTGCTTTTCAGTTATTCGTCGTAAAAAGTGTATCCTTAATACATTTTTTCGTTGTAAAAAGTGTAACGTCAGTACACTTTTTCGTTGCATATTTTGTAATAGAGCAGTATAATACCCTTATGAGGTAATTGATAATGTATAGAACCGCTATAGAAGACCTGAACAGATGGAAAGGCAAAAAAAATAAAAAACCGCTTGTTATCCGCGGAGCAAGACAGGTAGGAAAAACATGGCTGATGAAAGAGTTTGGAAAAACAGCCTATTCTAAAACTGTCTACATAAGCTTCGATAACAACCAGCGTATGAAGGAATTATTCTCCTCCGATTTGAATGTAGAACGAATCGTTGCGGGACTGGAACTCTATACCGGAGATAAAATAGACCCGTCAAATACACTGCTCGTTTTCGACGAGATACAGGAAGTACCGCAGGCTCTTACTTCGCTTAAATACTTCAATGAGAATGCTCCGCAATATCAGATAATATGCGCCGGTTCTTTACTAGGCATCGCCATGCACCATGATACTTCTTTCCCCGTAGGCAAGGTAGAATTTCTCGACATGTTTCCGCTTTCCCTGAAGGAATTTTTCATGGCGATGGGCAAGGAAAGATTCACCGAACTTTTACACAAAGGTGATTTTGAAATGGTTACCACTTTTAAATCGGAATATATCGATTTGTTAAAAAAATATTACTATGTAGGCGGAATGCCGGAAGCAGTATCGTATTTTGCGGAGAACGGCAGTTTTAACGAGGTAAGAGAAATTCAAAAGCGTATACTTGCGGCTTATGAACAGGATTTTTCAAAACACGCCCCGCTCGATAGTGTCCCGAGAATAAGGATGCTCTGGAACAGCATCCCTTCTCAATTATCCCGAGAGAACAGGAAATTCATATACGGCATAGTAAAAGAAGGCGCCAGGGCAAAGGACTACGAAGTCGCCATGCAATGGCTTATCGATTGCGGATTGGTGCACAAGGTAAGTCGCGCAACCGTTCCGAACCTTCCTCTTAAAGCCTACGAAGATTTTAAGGCGTTCAAGCTGTTCATGCTCGACGTCGGATTGCTTTCCTGCATGGTCAATCTTAATCCGAAAACAATTCTTGACGGCAACAGCCTTTTTAAGGAATTCAAGGGAGCGCTGACCGAGCAGTATGTATTGCAGCAATTGAAAACCATCAAAGAATTGGGAATTTATTACTGGACGAACGAACGCGGAAGCGCAGAAATCGACTTTGTTATCGATAACGGCACAGAAGTCATTCCTCTGGAGGTAAAAGCCGAGAGCAACCTGAAAGCAAAAAGCCTCAAAACATATTATGAAAAGTTTAATCCCCAAAATGCCATACGGATTTCTATATCTGATTATAAAAAGGAAGAATGGCTGCTGAACTTGCCGCTGTATGCCGTAGAACAGATAGAGAATATATAATTACCCCCCTCATCCACTTAAAACGAAAACTATTTAATCAGTTTGTAAGATGATTGAAACATTCTTGATATAAAATACTTCTAAAATTAAGATGGGGGTATGTATGGCCGTAATTCCCGCTGATATTGCCTGGATTTTGATATCGACAGCGCTGGTGATGCTGATGACGCCCGGAGTAGCTTTATTCTACGGCGGGATGGTAAGAAGTAAAAACATCCTTTCGACGCTCATGATGAGCATCGTATTCCTCGGTCTTATAAGTTTGCTTTGGATAGCCTACGGTTACAGCCTGAGCTTTGGAAACGATATCGGGGGCATTATCGGCGGACTCAATTTCGCCGGATTCAATAACGTAGGAGCGGAACCGTCAGCGGTTTATGCTACCTCTATCCCTCAACTGGCTTTTGCTATCTTTCAATGTATGTTCGCTGTCATTACCGTAGCCTTAATTACGGGCGCTGTCGTCGAAAGAATCAAGTTCAGCGCTCTTCTTATCTTTGCAGTACTCTGGTTTACCATTGTTTACTGCCCGGTAGCACACTGGATATGGGGCAGCGGAGGCTGGCTGGCAGAACTCGGAGTGCTCGATTTCGCCGGCGGCGCCGTCGTTCATATCACTGCCGGAATTTCCGCCCTGGCACTGGTGCTGCTTTTGGGAAAGCGCAAGGGTTTCCCCAAAGTATCGATGCCTGCCAATAACATACCGATGGTGGTAATCGGCGCCAGCCTGCTCTGGTTCGGCTGGTTCGGCTTCAATGCAGGCAGTTCACTGGCTTCCGATAGCCTCGCCGTAAACGCCTTCGTCACTACCAATACATCGGCTGCCGCCGGAGCATTTACATGGATGGTAATCAGCATGATATATAGAAGACCCAGCATCCTGGGTACGGTTACCGGAGCGGTTGCCGGTCTGGCTACAATTACTCCTGCCGCCGGTTTTGTAACACCGCTGGCCGCCATTGCCATCGGCTTTACTGCCGGGTTCGTTTGTTATTATGCCCTGCTGTTCTTTAAAACCAAGCTTGGTTTCGATGATTCACTGGATGTTTTTGCCGTGCACGGAGTCGGCGGGATACTGGGAATGCTGTCAGTCGGTATCTTCGCCACCCTGTCGGTAAATGCCGCCGGAGCCGACGGGTTGCTGCACGGTGATGCCTCACAGTTGCTGAAACAGGCTATAGCGGTGCTTTCGGTAGGAGCTTACGCTTTTGTCGTTACCTTAATCATTGGCAAACTGGTCGACCTTACGGTTAAACTGAGAGTAGGCAAAGTCGAAGAGACGGTCGGTCTGGATATATCGCAGCACGGGGAAAGGGCTTACGGCAATTTGATTCAATAGATTTTGTATCTCTTTATAACGGACTGTCGCAATATAAGACTAACCTGAATTAAAAGACTGGAAGGAAAAGGATTTATTTATTCGCTTTCTTCCAGTCTTCCGCTTTCTGCATCAGTTCCCTGACGCTTTTGACGGAGGCTTCCGAATACTGCGAACCGACCAGCATCATTGTAAGTTCACGGACTAAAGCTTCGCCTTTCAGGCTTTCGAGAGTGGTGGAAGCGCGCGAGCCGTCGGTATTCTTGCGGATGGCATGCTGCGCATCGGCAAAAACCGCTATTTGAGGCAGATGCGTGATGCACAAGACCTGTCTCCCCTGCGCCAGCGACCAGAGTTTCTCGCCCATGACCTCTCCACACCTGCCCCCTACCCCGATATCGATTTCATCGAAGACAAGTATAGGGATGTTATCCGTCTTCGAGAAGGCACCTTTTAAAGCCAGCATAAAGCGCGAGATTTCACCGGTCGAGGCGATTTTCGCCAGCGGTTTAAAAGGCTCGCCGGGATTGGTAGCAGCCATAAACTCGATAAAATCGACCCCGCGCCTGGAAAACTCATAATTTTCACCGTCGGGAGAGGAGATACCGTTAGCTGATTTTTTCTGTGTTATAGAGACATCGAACTTCACCTGTTCCATCTTCAAATCGGCAAGCTCCCTGTTTACCTGTGCTATCAATTTTTGAGCCGACTGAGTGCGTAAGGATGACAATTCAGATCCCAGTTTCCCCAGTTCTGCTCTTATTGAAATGGACTGTTTTTTAAGTTCTTCGATGCGTTCTGCCGAATTGCAGAAGCTGCCCAGCTTGTTTTCGATTCCCTCCAGATAGTATAGTATATCTGGTATGCTCTGCCCGTATTTCCGCTTGAGATTTCTAATCAATTCGAGACGGTCTTCGATTTCCGCCAGCCGCCCGATATCGAATTCCATATTTTCGGAATAGTTGCGGATGCTGCGCGCCGCTTCCTCGACATCGGGGACAACCCCTTCCAGCATTGCAAGTTCCGGTTTTAAAGATGGGTCAAGTTCCACCAGCCTGCCGATAATGCGAACCGCCCGGTTCAACGCTTCCAGCGCCGATATCGATGAGGAAGCTGAATCGTCGCCGTTAAGCATTCCGTAAACCTCGAAGGACGAGGCTTTCAACTGCTCGCTGGCGGAGATGATCTTGAGTTCCTGTTCCAGTTCGGCATCCTCGCCGTCAACAAGCTTGGCTTTCTTGATTTCCTCCACCTGAAAACGCAGGAATTCCTCCTGTGACGAGGTGTCCTTATCGGCTTTAGCCAGTGATACCATTTCGGATTCCACCTGTGAAAGTTCGAAGAACAGTGAGGCGAATTTTTGCCGCAAATCGATAGCGTGGGCATATTCATCGAGGAAATCGATATGATATTCGGTATTTAATAAAGACAGATGGTCACTCTGTCCATGAATATCGATTAAATAGGCTCCGACTTGCGACAGCAGGCTGCGCGGAACAGCGCGGCGGTTGATGCGAATCACGCTGCGTCCCTGTTTTTTAAGTTCGCAGCTTATCACCAGCATCCCGTCTTCTGAAGATAACCCATTTTCCTCAAGCAGGGATTTAAGACTATCGAATGAAGCTTTTTCATCAGGGAGCGCAAAAAGCCCCTCGATAAAGGTGCCATCGGAACCGTAGCGGATATTATCTTCTTCGATCTTACCGGAAAGCAAAGCCTCTACCGCATCGATTACCAGCGACTTGCCGGCGCCGGTCTCGCCTGTGATGACGTTCAGCCCTTCGCTCAGGTTCCAGTTTATATCTTCTATAATACCGAAGTCTTTTACCCTCAGTTCAAGTAACAAGTTCTTATCTCCGCAACAATTGACGATGATAGCCTACGGCTTTGATTATACATTATCGGGCTCGAATGTTGAAAGAAAACTCCTTTCAAATTACAATAGTTATATTAATCATTTGGTTTCCCTCGATTTATGACCCGAATAAAACGTTACAGGAAGTTAATTATGAATAAAGAAGCCGAAAACGCCCCGCTGATTTCACTGCAAAAAGCCAGCAAGAGTTATGTCGAAGGGCTGACGGTTCATCCGGTATTGAATGCCATCGATGCCGATTTCGCAAAAGGCGAATGCGTGGCGCTTTTGGGGCGCAGCGGCTCCGGAAAATCGACCATGCTGAACGTTATCAGCGGCATCGATAAACTGGACAGCGGCAAAATCATCATTGACGGAATCGATATCACCAACCTCAGCGAGCAAAAAAGAACCCTCTTCCGCCGCAAGAATATCGGCTTCGTTTTCCAGTTCTTCAACCTGATTCCGACACTGACGGTGATGGAGAATATCCTGCTGCCGCTTGAGCTGAACCGCATGGACGGCAAGGAATCCGCCATGGAGTTACTGAACGAGGTCGGACTTTTCGCCCGAAAGAACGATTACCCCGATAAATTATCCGGCGGCGAACAGCAGCGCATAGCCATCATCCGCGCCCTTGTGCACGACCCGCTGGTAATCCTGGCAGATGAACCTACCGGAAACGTGGATAAAGACACAGGACAGAATATCTTGAATATTATGGACAGGCTTATCCGCAAGAGAAACAAAAACCTGATAATGGTTACCCACAGCAAAGAGGTCGCCAAATTCGCCGACCGGCTGCTGCTGCTTGAAGAAGGCAAGCTTAAAAAGCACAGCAAGGAAGTCGCATGGTAAGTCGCATACTCTCACGTTCCATCTGGAAATACTTCTTCAAGCACCCGTGGGTAATCCTGCTTTCGATTATCGGCGTTTCCATCGGCGTCGCCGTTGTGGTGGCAATCGATATCGCCAACACCAGTTCTCAAAAGGCTTTCGAGCTATCCGTTAAGAATCTCACAGGCACAGCCACACATCAAATAACCGGCGGTCCACTGGGAATGGATGAAAATTTCTACACGGAATTTGTAATGGCTTTCCCTGAAATCGAAGCTTCTCCGGTAGTCGAAGGGTATATAAAATTGAAAGGGGAAACCATCAACCTGATGGGGCTGGATATATTTTCCAGTTCCTATATGACAGACGAAATGAGCGGCACCTTCGATACATCGATGCTGGCTCTGCTGGTAGAACCGCGCACCGTTCTCATTCCTTATGTTATGGCGGACAGGATGCGTATCGCCGCCGGCGATGCGATAACCATATCTATCGGCGGACTGGAAACACAAATAAAGGTAATCGGATATGCCGGAGAAGAAAATGACTCGAAGCTGGACGGGTTTTTAGTCGCCGATATCTCTACAGGTCAAGAACTTCTGGGGAAAATCGAATTCATCGACAACATCAGCCTGGTTATTGCCGAAGAGGATAAGGATACCATTGCAGCCATTGAAAACTGGCTGCCGCAAGGAATGACGCTGGCTTCCACCGCTGCCGGCAATGAATCCACGCTTAATATGACCAACGCCTTCAGGACCAACCTGACGGCGATGAGCATGCTGGCGCTACTGGTCGGCATGTTCCTGATATACAATACAATGACGTTCTCGGTGCTGCAGCGCAGGGGGCTTTTGGGTTCATTACGCGTACTCGGCGCCACCAGACGGGAGATATTTTCCGAGGTTTTAAAAGAAGCTTTCATTATCTCTTTAATCGGTACCGGAATCGGCGTTCTGCTGGGAATCGGATTGGGACAGGGAATGGTCAAGCTGGTTGCCGGCACCATAAACAGCCTCTATTTTACGCTCACGGTAACCACATTCGAAATGTCGTCGGGGATTTTTATAAAGGGAGTGCTGCTCGGCGTCATCACTTCACTGGTTGCCTCTTTTATACCGGCTTTCGAAGCCGCCGCATCCCGGCCGCAAATCGTCAGGTTCCGCTCGGTAATCGAAAGCCTCGCTCAGAAACTGCTGCCGAAAATCACCTTTACCGGACTGGGGATGATAGGATTATCGGTAATCATACTCTTTTTATCGGAACGCAGCCTGATTGCCGGATTCGCCTCTCTCTTTCTGCTGGTAATCGGCTTTGCGCTGTGCGTGCCGCTAATTGCTGAACTGATTTCCAAATACCTCGGTATTTTCATGAACAAAGTGGGCAGCAAGACCAGCGTGCTTTACAAGATGGCGGTTACCGGCATCGCCGGTTCGATTAGCCGTACCGGAACGGCGATTGCCGCCATGGTTGTGGCAGTCTCGGTGGTTATCGGTATGGGCATTATGATAGAGAGCTTCCGCACTACGGTTCAGCTGTGGATGCAGCAGGCGATACAGGGAGATATTTACGTCAATACGATGGAAAACGTTTCCAGTACGGCCGAGACGCCTCTGCCTTATGATTTGGTAGAACAGATTGTCGCGCTGGACGGCATCGAAGCCACCAAGGGGTTGAAGACCGTCTTCCTGGTAACCAATTACGGCACGCTGGAAGTCGATGTGATTACTCCGGTAGAACAATGCCGCACTGAATACCAGTTGAAAACCGGCAATGCCCTCGCCGCCTGGGAGAGTTTGAAAAACGGTGAGGCCGTTTATATTTCGGAACCCCTGGCTTATAAACATGATATTTCGGCCGGAGATACGATTACATTTACTACGGAACAGGGAAACCGGGAATACGCTGTCAGCGGCATTTATTATGACTACAGTTCGGACGCCGGCAAGGTTATCATGGCGCAGAGCGTGTATTTAAAATACTGGCATGACGATACCATTGCTTCTCTGGGATTATATCTTGAAAATGCGGATGACAAGGACTCCATCATGAAAGCCGTTAAAGCTATCGTCGCCGATACAGCCGGAATTACGGTAACCGATAGCTTTACCATAAGGGGCAATGTGCTCAATTTATTCGACCGCACCTTCCTTATTACGAGGGTGCTGGAGTTTCTGGCGATTATCGTCGCCTTTATCGGCATACTCAGCGCGCTGATGGCTTACCAGCTTGAAAAAATCAAGGAACTCGGCATCTTGAGAGCGGCGGGAGTGACTCCGAGTCAAATATGGGGCATGACCGGCCTGCAAACCGGGCTGATGGGAGCTATCTCGGGACTTTTGGCGATTCCGCTGGGAATAATTATGTCGATAATCCTTATTCAGACCATCAACATCCGCTCGTTCGGCTGGAGCATCCAGATGACAGTCGGCGCCGGAACTATAATAGAGGCGATGGCTATAGCCATCATCGCATCTCTGCTTGCCAGCGTTTACCCTTCATGGAAGATGTCGAAAACCTCACCTGCCGAAGCCCTGAGGGAGGAATAAAATGGTTAAAAACGTCAGCCTGAAAATAATCTGTCCTCTACTGGTTCTGATTCTGATAGCTCTTTCAGCCGGTTTAAGCGGCTGTACCTGCAATAAAGTCAGCGTCGGCGGCGGTAAAATAAATATCATCGAAGCTCTTAGCAGCAGCGATACCGAGGGGTACAGCATTGCTGACCGGGTAATCGATTTCACTTTCCCCAAAGACCACGGCACGCACGAGGGTTTCCGCAACGAGTGGTGGTATTTTACCGGAAACCTGTATGACGAAGCAGGCAATCGTTTCGGCTATCAGCTTACATTTTTCCGTATTTCGTTAAGCCCGCTGGAAACCGACAGGACATCGGCCTGGGGAACCAACCAGATATATATGGCGCACTTCACCGTATCGGATGTCGAAAACCAAAAGTTCTACTGTTTCGAAAAATTCAACCGCGACGCCCTGGGTCTGGCCGGTTTTACGGAAAAGCCCTTTGAGATGAACGTCGGGGACTGGTATATGCTCGGTACTGGAGACGGAGATTTTCCCTGGCAGTTATATGCTTCCAAAGATGGCATAACGCTGTCACTGGACGTGACGCCTTTGAAGGATATCGTTTTCGAGGGTGACAACGGATTAAGCTACAAGAGCGTCGATAAAACCAGCGCATCATACTACTACTCGATTAGCAGGCTGGCAACCGAAGGCTATATCGAAATCGACGGTACAAGATATGAAGTCAGCGGTAGCAGCTGGCTCGACCGCGAATGGAGCACCAGCACCCTAAACGAGGAGCAGGGCGGCTGGGACTGGTTTTCGATGCAATTGAACGATAACACTGAAATCGTCTATTTCCAGTTGAGGTACAAAAACGGTAGCCTTTACCCCTATAACGAGGGATTAATCGTAAATGACGATAACAGTACTGTCAAGCTGGGAACAGGCGATATAGTTCTGACTGTGCTCGAAACGTGGAAGAGCAAAACTGGAGTTGTTTATCCCGTAAAATGGAGGGCTGAGGTGGTGCCGCTCGGAAAGACGCTGATTGTCGAAGCCGCTTTCAACGGGCAGGAACTCGACCTGAGCACGCGCTATTGGGAAGGGGCGGTCAATATCTACGATTTGCAAGATGCGAATACGATTATCGGGACGGGCTACCTGGAGATGACCGGATACGAGTAAGAGATAATTATTCACCAAAATTGACGCTGTTTAGCGTCTCACAAACTCAGCATGACAATAGCCGTCTTTACGAGATGGACGCAATCTGAGCCGTTCGTGGAGCCTGTCCTGAGTCTATCGAAGGAAGTCTGTCGAACCATAACGACGATAAACACAAACCGTCTTTGCGAGTCCCGGCATGTCGGGGCGAAGCAATCCCTACGATACAACATAATTACCCCGCTCCGCTTATGACATGAAATACTCTAACAACAATAATAAATATATCGTAGCAACTAATATATTCAGCGGTAGAGATTGCTTCGCCTTCCCTATCGGGAATGGACTCGCAATGACAATCTACAAATCCCCGAAAACCTTGGGAGCCTGGACTTTCATAATATCCCAGATTTTCCGGGCGACCTCGCGTATTTCCGGCAGAGCCGCCGGGCTGGTGCGCAATTTCAAGATATGGCGGATTTCCCTGAAGTTCCAGGTGCATATGATTTCCGTCATGCAGGCATTCGGCAGAACATATCTTGCAATTTCGGGCTTCATACCGGCATCCAACAACTTGCGGTAGCTATCCCAAGCCGCCGACATTGCATTGTGAAACAATTTTGCCGTCTCGGAGTTTTTGTCCTCGAATTCCGGAGGGGTAATATAATCTGCCTGGAGTTCGCGCACATAGCGCTGGCTGCGCTGCGAATAGCTGGCAATACGGTGGCGCACCAGTTCATGAGTGAGCGCGCGCGAAGCCTTGATATAAAATGTAGCCGAAGCATGCTCAATCAGGCTCTCATGTCCCTGCTTGACGCGTGCCGCCAGCCAGTTCTCGTTGGTTCCCTGCTTATCGCCGCTAGCATAGCACAGCCTGCCGGCTTTTTCCACCAGGTTTTCACTGTCAGGGGTAATCGCCAGTAGTTTAACTTCGAGCCCGTTGTACATTTCAATACCCCCTAAAATTGTGATGAGATAATTATACCATTGATAAGCGGAGAATTTCGCCTTTTGGGGAGCTATTTTACCGGATATAACTTTTTCCATAGCGCACAGCATATCTATATAAGAACATACTTTTATTTTATGTCCAAAAGTAATATAATCGTTACTATTTTCCATCCATTTGCCGCAGACTGTTCGTATATAATTTAGATTTATAAATGAAATGATAAAAACATTGCTTAATAAAAATCTTCCCGGTTACTTCCACCGCGACATCTGGCTGATTACCGTAATCGGCATGATCAACTGGATGGGCTTTTCTATGTGCCTGCCTTTCTTCTCTCTATATCTTTACCAGGAACGCGGCGTCCCGATGACGGTGATCGGCCTTGTCGTACTCCTGATAGGGATTATTTCTGCCCTATCGCAGGTTTACGGCGGTATGCTGACCGACAAGTTCGGACGGAAACCGCTTTTGGTATGGTCTATGTTTTTATCCTGCATCACCTATATCCTGCTGGCATTGCTCATCAGAACGATGGCTCCGGTATGGATACTGGTAATAGTCTTCATTGCCTGCTACGTGCTGATGACTTTAATCCGCCCTACCTTTTTTACGATAGTAACCGATCTGGCGCCGCGCGAGAAGCTGACTAAAGCCTACGGCCTTTTAAAAGCCGGAATCAACGTCGGATGGGCGCTGGGACCGGCTATCGGGGGTTTCCTGCTGACATTCACAACATATGAATGGCTATTCGGACTGGCAATGTTCACCTCCCTGATACCTTTGTTTATGACGGTTTTCCTGATGCATGAGAGCCTGGAAAAAAGCGATGACAAGGATGTTTTCGGAATTAAAAACATTTCGCAGGTTGCCAAAAACAGCAACTTCATGGTTTATATCGTCATCACTTTCCTGCTGCTGATAGCTTTCGGTCAAATGGTAAGCACACTATCGGTCTATGCGGTAGATTTTGCCGGCTTCACGACGGCTCAATACGGCACGCTTTTAACCTTGAACGGGATTATCGTAGTGCTCCTGCAATATCCGATGGCATCTGTTACAGGCTCGAGGACCAGATACAAGGTGCTGATTGCGGGCAGTTTAATGGTCTGCGTGGGGTTGATTACATTTTCATGGGTCGGCAGTTATGCGCTGGCCATTCTGGCAATGGTTATGTTGAGCTTCGGAGAAATCACTTTTTCGCCGGTTGCCCTTGCGGTAGTCAGCGATATCGCGCCGAAAAGGCAGCGCGGTTTATATATGGGTACCTTTTCTCTCAGCGAAACGCTGGGACACGCCACCGGCCCCTTCATCGGCGGCATTCTGATGGATGTTTTCCCCAACGACCCGCTATTTATCTGGGGAGGATTGGCGGCCTTCGCCCTGGCTGCCGCTATCGGGTTCCTGTTATGGGGAAAGCGGTTTTATAAGACAACGATTTAATAGAATAAAAAAGCCGTTCGTGGATGAGTCCCGACTTGTCGGGATCGAACCATAACGACGACGAATATCGAATTGCATTCAGATACTTCGATATGCCCAGCATGACAAAAAAAAGTAGGGACGACCAATGGTCGTCCGCACTTATGTTTACGTACTTGGCGGACGGGCAATGCCCGTCCCTACAGGATTAACAATTAAATTGTCATCCCTCATCAGTCTCGCTTCGCTCGACAGCTTCCCCCAAGGGAAGCCGTTTTAATTTATGACACATCGGGATGAGTGTATATATTATTCAACTAAAAATCGATGACGAACCTGCCGTTCTTGTGCAGCACATCTCCATCCACTTTAATTTCACCGCCGTTTCTCAGGTCGCAAATCATATCCCAGTGAATCGCCGATTCGTTCTTGCTTCCGCTTTCCGGGTAACCCGCCCCCAGCGCCATGTGGAAGCTGCCGTTGATTTTCTCGTCGAAGAGAATTTCACGGGTGAAACGGTTAATGTTGGGGCTGGTACCGATGGCAAATTCACCGAGCGTGCGCGAACCGGCATCCGTATCCAACATCTTGAGCAAGAATTCCTCATTCTTTTCGGCACTGGCTTTCACCACCCTGCCGTTTTCAAACCACAACCTGATACCGCTAACCTCTTTTCCATCCTCGATGGCAGGATAGGAGAAATAAACATGTCCGTTGACGCTGTTCTCGACCGGGCTGGTAAAAACCTCGCCGTCCGGCATATTATAGCGGCCGTCGCAATTTATAAAAGGACGCCCTTCGATGCTCAGCGTCAATTCGGTCTCCTCTCCCCTGATGTAGACGCATTTTTTCCCTTTAAACCAATCTATAATATTCTGCTGGCGTTTCGAGAAACGCTGCCAGTAGCCTACAGGGTCATCCATATCGGGGAGACAGGCTTTATAGACAAAGTCCTCGTATTCGGAAAGGCTCATCTCGGCATCCTGAGCATAAGCATTGGTGGGGAATATGGTATAAACCCAGCGGAACTGCCCGTCGGCGGAACGCCGCATCTGGGTATTCATCAGTTCAGTCCTCGCTTGATGCCGAATGACCATGCGGGAAGGGTCTACCTTGCTTAAAGCCCTGGTGTTGGCAGCGCCGCCGAGACTGATGGATACATCATATTTATCCGTGATTAACTTTTCAGGCTCATGGATATATTTCAACTGCTCATCGGAAGCGTATTTATAAAATACCTCCGCCAGTCCTTCCGGCTCCAGAAACACTATCGGATGCCCGCCGGCTTTCAGTACCTCAGTATAAACTGCCTTTACCAGCGGCGCGGCTGCATAATCGCCTCTTATTTTAACCTTATCGCCCTTCTGTACGGATACGGAGTAATTGACTAGAAGTTCAGCCAGTTTTTCTATTCGAATATCTTTCATAATCGCACCTCTAAAATACTTCTAAAATATTTATATATTCTATACCAGTCCCAGATATAAATGCCACTTGCAATATCTTTAGCGAAATAATACAATATCATCCATTCTAATTATTTACTATTCGTAAACAGGCATATTTTACATTTAGAAAAAAACATCTATAATTAATATATAAAGTATTGAATAAATACATTATTTTATTGGAAAATATATATAAGAAGTCGAAGATAATGATTAAATATTCAACAGGGAATAAGGAGTATTAAACAAACAGGTGAAGACAAATTTAAAAACAATGTGCAGTAGTAATTCATTGGACACACTCTCGGAGAGCTACAGCAGCGAAGGTGACGACGAACCACCCAGTAGCTGTGACGAATCAGAACCTCCCCAATGCAGCCCCGCATCTAACAGGCTTAAACTTTTTGGGACGGTCCCCGATAAAGATTGGAACGATTGGAAATGGCAATTCCGCAATCGTATCACCTCGGTTGAACAGTTGGCAAGGTATGCCCCGCTATCAATAAAGAGATTTGCCGAAATAAGCGCAGTAACCAGTACTTATCCGTTAGCTATTACTCCTTATTATCTTTCACTCATGGATTTAAACAATCCGCAAGACCCGGTTGCCATGCAGGCTATTCCTTCCATCGAGGAAATAACCGTTAAAACCACCGGAGTCGAAGACCCGCTGGAAGAAAAAAGGGATTCGGTCGTGCCCGGACTGGTACACAGATACCCCGACCGGGTGCTGATGGTACTCACTGACATCTGCCCGATGCTGTGCCGTCATTGCACACGCAAACGCGAATGGAAAAACGGAGACTGGGTACGCACGCCTAACGACATAGAGGCAATGTTGAATTACATCCGCCAAAATAAAAACGTCAGAGACGTTATTTTATCCGGCGGCGATTGCCTGACTCTTTCAACCAGGCACCTGGCAAGCGTCATTGCGATGTTGAGGCAGATTAATCACGTCGAAATAATCCGCATCGGCACGCGCTTCCCGGTAGTACTGCCGCAGCGCATCGACAGCGAATTCTGCGATATGCTTTCGGAGTACGGACCGATATGGATGAATACTCATTTTAATACTGTTAACGAAATAACCCCGGATTCGGCGGCTGCTATCGACCGCATCGTCCGCGCCGGCGTTCCGGTAAATAACCAGAGCGTCCTGATGCGTGGTATCAACGACACCGTCGAAAAACAGACCAAACTGTGCCAGGGATTGTTGAAGATAAAAGTGCGCCCCTATTACCTCTTCCAGTGCGACGAAGTACAGGGAACCGACCATCTGCGTACGCCCATAGATACCGGCGTTAAAATAATCGAAGGTATGCGCGGCTATACTTCGGGGCTGGCGATACCCAATTTCGTTGTAGACCTGCCGCAAGGCGGCGGTAAAGTCACCCTGCAGCCCAACTACCTGCTAGCCAGAACGGAAAAAGAAGTGCTGTTCAGCAACTACCAGGGTCGTTTCTTCACCTGTCACAACCCTGCCGCAGAAAAAGAGGCTAAACCGCACCCGGAACCTGAAGTAACTGCGAAAAATCCGGCGTTTAACTTTTCAGAGGTAATGGATGCGGATAGGGTTATCGTTTGACCTCAAACCGGATAAAGCTCCGGTTAATGATAAAATAGACGACTCCATGGAGGAATATGACTCCATGGAGACAGTCGAGCTTATCAAATCATCCATCGAAGCCAACGGGCACCAGGTTATTTTGCTTGGCGGCGGCAGCGCTTTCCTCAATAATATCCGCAAAGAAAAAGTGGATTTTGTCTTCAATATCGCCGAGGGGCAGGGCAATTACCGCAGCCGTGAATCGCAGGTGCCGGCTATTTTAGAAATGCTGGATATCCCCTATTCCGGTTCGGATCCGTTATGCCTTGGAATATGCCTTGATAAAGAGCTGACAAAGAAAATGGTTGCCATGGAAGGAGTAATTACACCCAAATGGCAGCTGGTCACTGATTTCGCAGAACTGCAGTCGATAGACTGGAACGAGTTCAGATTTCCACTGATGGTTAAACCGGCGCACGAGGGCTCCAGCAAGGGTGTCAGGCTGTCTTCGGTAGCGATGAATATGACGGAACTGGAAAGCGAAGCTAAGAGACAATTCGACGGTTATCATCAAGCGCTGATGATAGAAGAATTTATCAGCGGCGACGAGGTTACCGTAGGCATAACCGGCAATAAACCGGCGCAGGTGCTGGCGATGATGCGCATCCTCCCCAGGAAAAAGACCGAACACTTCGTATATTCCATCGAGGTTAAGAGGGATTACCTGAAGCTGGTGGATTACGAATGCCCGCCGAAACTGGATGCACAGGTTATAAAAAGGCTGGAAGATGCCAGCCTCAGGATATTCGATATACTGGGCTGCCGTGATTTTGCCCGCATCGATTTCAGGCTGGATAAAGACGGAAATCCCTATTTCCTGGAAATAAATCCGCTGCCTGGACTTGGCAATCACAGCGACCTGGTAATTATGGCTGCCATGCTGGGGATTTCGCATAAAGAGTTGATTAAAAAAATACTTACGGCAGCCATAAAAAGGTATTCGCCATGCCTGTCTCTGTAGCCATCATTTACAATCAACCCGCCGCAAGCCCCTACTGCGATAGAAACGAGCAGGCTGCTGAAGACGGCGTGCTGGTAGAAGTAGCTGCCGTTGAAAAAGCCCTGCACTCGCTGGGATACGTTATCCAGAAAATCCCGCTGGCATTGCCTCTGGAAGAGGCTTACGATAAGCTTTCACAGCTAAAAGCCGATATCGTTTTCAACCTTTTCGAGGGATTTGGCGGATACCCTGAAACGGAAGCCCTGATAGTAGAACAGCTGGAAATTCTCAAATTCCGCTATACCGGCTCTCCGTCAGAGACATTGAGACTGGCACTGGACAAGGCAGCCACCAAAAAAATATTACAGGAAGCAGGCATCCGCACACCCGCATTTCAACTGCTGGATGAAGCAACGCTGTGCGATTTCCACCTGAGTTTTCCCTGCATCGTCAAACCCAATGCCGAAGATGCCAGCCACAGCTTGAATGCCAAAAGCGTTGTTAATGATTATGATTCGTTGAAGAAAATGGTTCTGGAAATAAGTAAAATGTACGGGAAAAAAGCGCTGGTGGAGGAATATATCGACGGGCGCGAATTCAATATGACTGTAATGGGAAACGTTATCCTGACCCCGCTGCCGGTTTCGGAAATCCGTTTTACCCTGCCCGAAGGCATGCCCAAAATACTGAGTTACCAGGCCAAGTGGGATACCGAAAGCATCTACTATAAAGGAACACTCCCGCAGTGCCCGGCAGATATAGCCCCGGACACCAGGAGAGATATTATCGAGGCAGGACTGCAAGCCTACGCCATCACCGGATGCTGCGGCTACGCCAGAATCGATATGAGAATGGATGCAAGCGAATGCATCTATGTATTGGAAGTCAATCCCAACCCCGATATTTCACCGGATGCCGGAGCCGCTATTCAGGCGGCTGCCGGCGCTATGAGCTATAATGAATTCATACAAAAAATCGTACAGTTGGCTATGGAGAGAAGATTTGGCTATTAAGATTCGGCAACTCGAGAAAGAGGATAGACCGGCTTTGACGGCAATCCTGCAAAATACCCCGGAATTCACGGCAGACGAGGTTATAGTAGCCGAAGAGGTTATCGACGGCTCGCTGGATAAACCGGATACATCGGGATATTATTCTCTGGCAGCCGAGAACGAAGACGGCGTTTTTATCGGGTTTATCAGTTACGGCCCGGTACCGATGACTCAACATGCCTGGGACATCTACTGGCTGGCGGTCAAGCGCGAATTCCAGGGACACGGCACCGGCGCCGCTTTATTGAAAGCTGCCGAGGAAAAGATAGCGCAGGCCGGCGGCAGGATGGCATTTATCGAAACCTCCGGTAAAGAGCAATACGATAAAACGCGCCGTTTTTATATTACCAACGATTACAAGGAAATCTGCAGCATCCCCGATTTCTATGCCCCGGGCGACGACAAGGTGATATATCAGAAGATACTGGGGTAATTAATATAACGTCTACTCCATACTGCATAACGAGTAAATTCAATTAGACGCCATAATCAATATTTTAATATTGACTGTAATAAAAAACCTTGATTTTACTAACCTTATTCAAATTATTACGTTATAATGTTAAAATGTACTGTCGCATGTGATATGATATAGGGGATAAGGATAATTGTAATATCCGCCGGATGGAGTATTTATTATGAATTTCTGTCATATCTATAAAAAAATATGCGGAAAATTAAGCAAGCTCGTTCAAAAGACGCCTTTCTGGGTTATACTTCATATCATACTTTTCCTGGGTGTTTTCCTGATATGGTCTCATGTATTTTGGGATTATTACGGCCCCAGCCCCGGCGCTGTCGAAAAGAATATCGTCCTCCAGATTTTCGAGGGGCAGATACCCTACGTCGATTTCGAGTGCGAATACCCGCCGGTCGCGCTGCTTCTTTTTCTCATTCCCGGGTTGTTCTTCCGCGCGCTGCCAAGCTATTACATCGCTTTCACGGTAGAAATGCTGCTTTTCGATTTACTGGCGATTTTCCTGATTATCTTTATAGCCAAACGGATAAATATTTCAAAAGTGAAAGCCCTGACATCCTATACACTGTTGATTGCCGTAGCCGCCGGACCTTTAGTAACCCAGCGCTACGACCTGGCGCCGGCAGTTATGGTACTGGCGGCTGTAGCAGCCTTTTTAGCCGGCAAGAACAAGACCGCCTGGGGAGTGCTGGCACTGGGAGTAATGGCCAAGGTTTTTCCGATAGTTGTCGCGCCGGTCTTTGCCATCTGGCTGTTAATAAAAAAGCAATATGCACAACTTTTTAAAGGCATTGCTGCTTTTGCCGCAGTTGCCCTGCTGACAATCCTTCCCTGGTTGATAATAGATGCCGGCTCTCTGGGTTCGCTGCTTTCTTATCATATGGACAGGGGGCTGCACGCCGAAAGCACCTACGGCTCTTTTATCATTCTGGCACAACACTTCGGATGGACCAGCGTGGATTGGGATTTCAGCTTCGGTTCCTTTAATATCACATCCGGGCTGGCGGACAACCTGGCGAATGCGTCTTTCTATATTATGGCAGCGGTATTACTTCTGGCATATGCGCTGTTTTTATATCAACTGTATAAAAGAGAAATAAATAAGGAAGTGAACTTTAGTTCACCGGTAGAACAGGAAACCCTGCTAATCCGTTATGTTGTAATTTCGGTACTGGTTTTCCTGCTCTTCAACAAGGTATTCTCAGCCCAGTACATGGCATGGTTTTGCCCGCTGATACCGCTTTTAAATATCCGCTATCAAAACCTGAATGTTGCATTGCTGCTGATTGCCGGGGTATTTACGATATATATCTATCCTTTCAACTATATAGAGTTCGAGTATTATGAAAACCTTCCGGTACTACTGATGGCAAACCGCAATATTCTCTTGACCATTATATTCGTACTCGTTTTCATCGGGATAAAACCACAGGGAAAAGAATGTAATTACCAGCGAATCTAATCTGCTTATCTAAAAAGATAATAACAAGGCTAATTTTTTTAGCACCTGTGAAATTGTCTCTGAGGATAATGAGAAGATATATTCCGCGTTGCGGGTACGCCAGTCTAAATTTTTTACCTGGTCGGATAGAATGGAACCGCTTATCGAAAATCCGTCCGGGATAACAACCTCGAATGGATAGCCTTTGATTCTACCCGTAACGGGACATAATATAGTCAACCCGGTCTTTTCGTTATAACTTTTCGGAGAAAGCACTACCGCAGGCCGACGTCCTGCCTGTTCATGCCCGGCCTGCGGATTCAAATTAATCCATATCACATCACCGTATTCGGGAACATAGACTGCAGAATCTACCATATTTCATTTCCCACAGCATAGCCGGTATCGACTTCGCCGTGCATATTATCTTCGGTAATACTTGCCAGAAGTTTGTCGAGAGTCATATCCGGTTCCGCCAACGGTGTTATTATCAGTTTACCCTCTGCCTGCGATAGCTCAACCGATGTCTCGTTCCTGAGTCCTATCTCATTGGCAAATGCCCTGGGTATACGCAAAGCAAGACTGTTTCCCCATTTTTGAACACGTGAAATCATGCCAAGCCTCCACTCAATGTATATACATTGAAGATACTATTTTCAGGGATATTTGTCAAATACATGTTCGGATTAGAAGTAAAGACTGATGTCAGGATGTATAGTTATAAACCGTCTTTAAAAAAGTTGTTACACGCATATGCAATAATGGATTATAATAAAGAGTAAATTAGCGCATTGACCCGGAGAGTAATATGAAGTGTCTGATTCTAGCCAGCGGGTTCGGCACCAGGCTGTATCCGCTAACCCAAAAGATTGCCAAGGGTTTACTTCCCTATCAGGACAAACCTGTAATCAGCCATATCGTCGAGAAAGTGCCTGACGGTATAGACATTTCCGTAACTGTCAACCGTAAATTCGCCTCGCAGTATGAAGATTGGCAAAAAGGACTGGATAGACGTATCAAACTGTGGGTTGAGCCGGTCGATAACGAGCAGCAGATGCTGGGCGCCGTCGGTTCTTTGGATTACTGGATAAAAGGAAACGATATTAACGATGACCTGCTGGTGATTGCCGGCGACAACTATTTCAGCAGCGGCCTTTCGGGTTTTCTCTCCGCTTTCAACTCGAAGAATACCCTGATAGCCGTATATGATGTCGGTAACAGGAACGATGCAAGACAATTCGGTGTTGTTAAGCTGGATGGAATAAGAGTTCTAGAGCTGGCTGAAAAGCCCCAAAAACCGCAGTCCAGCCTTGTATCCACTGCCTGTTATATCTTCCCGTCGCGTATCATTCCCCTGCTCGCTAGATATTGCAATAATGTTAAGAGGGACAACCTCGGCAATTTCATCAGCCACCTGGTCGATACGGATGTGGTAAATACCTGTGTTATAGACGGTTTATGGTTCGATATCGGGAGCGCCTGGCATAAATTATCCGCTAGTAAAGATTGAGAAGACATAAGGTTTTTACCGTGTTTTCAGCAGAAAGGCTCGCACTTGCTATTAAATATATATATCAATATAATTTAACTTGCATATCGGAATACCGATCCGAATAAACCCAAAGGGCGTGAATTATGAATAATCCTCAAACTCCCGGGAAAATAAGAGCGCTGATCGTAGACGATGAAGAAATCATCCTCAGTTTTCTCAAGCGTTTATTGAACGGATGGGGTTATGAAACTGAAATCATCAAAACGCCCAGAGAAGCAATCGAAAAAATTAAACAGAATGACTATGATTTTATTCTGCTGGATATAAAGATGCCCGATATTAACGGGCAGCAGCTCTACAATACGATAGCAGAATTAAAACCGTCGCTTATAGACAGGATTATATTCGCCACCGGAGATGTCATGAATAAATCGACTGCCTCTTTCCTGAATGAAACCAAAGCTCCCGTACTCACCAAGCCGATTGATATCGCTGAATTAAAAGAAAACATCGATAAAATTCTCTCTTCAAAATAGCATGGCTTAAAGATCCGGATTTCTGACGAAACTTTTTATCCGGCAACAAAGTAAAAAATAAAGGCGTTCAAATATAATTTTGTGGTAGACTTCCATAAATGTTCCTAAAGCAGTGCCCCCAATAATAGAATATTTGCTAACAGCACTTGTTGGCAGGAAGACTAGTATATATAATTTGATTATGAAGCCCGATTTGATGAATATACTTGTATGCCCGTTGTGTAAAGGAAGATTGCAGCTTGCGGCACAGGAACAAAACGAACAAGAGATTATAACAGGATTCCTTTTTTGCAGCGGATGTAACAGCACTTACCAGATATCCGGTAATATACCCAATTTATTGCCGCCGGAAGCCGATTCCCGATTTTAAACTTAAGGACATCTAAAAAGCGTCCCGGGATGTCTTATCAGATTGAGCGGTCTTGCCTGTTCATAATACACGCCCTAAAATCACCGCCGGTAAATGTTTCCCGGTTATTTGCTATCGCTTAAACGTGATAGAATAATTGTTTTCCCAATGTTTTTTTACGTTTGTTTTACATTTGTTTAAAAGAAACAGTTGTGTTAATCTATATAAAATTCCTTTTATTTTTATTGAATGAACGACAATATATTCAAACCAAAATACCGCGGTATACCGCAGTGGTTTAAGATACCCGAATATAAACTCACTGCCGCAGATACCATTCGTGTACTACCCCTTCCGGAGAAAGTTATCATTCCGTTGCATCAGCATATAGGTCCTCCTTCATTTCCTGTCGTTAAAACCGGAGATGCGGTTTTAACCGGACAGAAAATCGGTGACAGCGATGAATTCAGGTGTATTCCTGTACATTCCTCGATATCAGGAAAAGTAACCGATATTATTCCTTTCAAGGATGTAGCACGTAACAAGGAACAGCAGGCGATTGTAATCGAATCCGACGGAAAAGATGAGTGGATAGACCGGCAAACAATCGATGACCCCGAATCATTATCCAACGAGCAAATAATCTCCAAAATAAGAGAAGCCGGCATAGTGGGTATGGGGGGAGCCATCTATCCGTCCCATCTCAAATTAACGCTGCCGAAAAGCGGCAGGCTGGAGAATTTAATATTAAACGGGTGCGAATGCGAGCCTTATGTAACCGCAGACCACCGGGTGATGCTGGAATTCGGGGAACAAATTATCTCAGGGCTGAAAATAATAGCGAAACTCATCTCTCCCGATAATATCTTTATTGCCATAGAAGACAATAAACCGGATGCCATAGAACGCCTGACGGAAATCGTCGCAAAATCGGAACTTGACGGTCGGGTTACAATAGTTCCGGTAAAATTAAAATATCCTATCGGCGCCCGCGAATTGCTGGTTAAAGCTATCCTTAAAAAAGAGGTCCCTTTCAGCGGCAGATGCCGCGATATCGGCGTGGTAGTTCACAATGTCAGTACCGCCAAAGCCATACATGATGCCGTAATAGAGGGAAAACCTTTCGTTGAAGAAGTTATCACTGTCAGCGGAGGCGTTAAAAATCCGCACAACCTGCTTATCAGAGTAGGAACTCCGGTTAAAAACCTTATCGAATACTGCGGCAGGAATGAAACAGGTGCCAATCAAATTGTGCTCGGCGGCCCGATGATGGGCAGCGCTATAACCGACCCTGAAACGCCGGTTACCAAAGGTACGAGATGCCTGCTGCTCAATAATGCCAAAGCAAGAAACGAGCAGGATTGCATCCACTGCGGAAGATGCATCGACGCCTGTTCCATGCGTCTTAATCCGTCCTTACTGGCAAAATATTCCAAAGCAGAGAGATACGACGATTGCGGAGAAGCCTATGCAGATGCCTGTATTGAATGCGGGGTCTGTACCTACGTTTGTCCGGCTGACATACCGATAACGCAGTACATAAAAACAGCCAAACAGAAACTTTCCCTGATGGAATAACCTATGGCAACGATAAAAAAGGATAACTTAAATGAGTCTACGAAGGAATTGATAAGATCCTCCGCACCTCATATTCACAGCAAGTGGTCGGTCAAACGCACCATGTATCTGGTTATCCTTGCCCTGATGTTCCCGACCGCAGCCGGTATTTACTTCTTCGGATTTAATGCCATTCTGGTAATACTTACCAGCGTACTTGCTGCCGTAGCTACCGAATACCTGATAAAACTTATCAGAAAGAAAAAATTCGTCATGGACGGCAGCGCGGTAATCACCGGCTTGCTGCTGGCGCTTACATTGCCGCCGACAATTCCGTTATGGATGGCGGCACTCGGAAGCATCTTTGCCATTGCCATAGTTAAAGAAGCTTTCGGCGGTTTGGGACATAATATTTTTAATCCCGCCCTGGCCGGCCGCGCTTTTATGCAGCTCAGTTTCCCTGCACAAATGTCTGTGTGGATTGCTCCATCCGGCTTTTCACCGGATGCGGTTACCTCCGCCAGCCCCTTGAGCGACGCCTTTAAACAAATCGGCGACAATATCGACCTCTACATCGATTTACTGCTCGGAAACACCAGCGGTTCGCTGGGAGAAACATCTGCCCTGCTGCTTCTGGCAGGCGGCATATTGCTGATAATTATGCGGATTATCGATTGGAGAACCCCTGTAGCTTTTATCGGCGCTGTTGCGATTCTGAGCCTGGTATTGGGACAGGACGCTGTTTACCAGGTACTCAGCGGCGGTCTGATGATAGGCGCATTCTTCATGGCGACCGATTACGTTACCGCTCCGCTGACACGCACCGGCAAGATTATTTTCGGAGTTGGAGCAGGGGTTTTAACGATAGTAATCAGATTGTGGGGCGGTATGCCCGAAGGTGTCTGCTATGCCATTCTGCTTATGAACGCCGCCGCTCCGCTTATCGACAGGTATACTCAACCGAAACCTTATGGGCTTAAAAAGAAGTAGATTATGATTAACAGTTTGAAAAAATATTATCCTGTATTCTTTCTGGTAGTTGTCATACTGGCGTCTTCCGCTTTGATGATGGGGGCAGAAAAAATAAACCGGGCGGTGTTGGAGTCGCGGCAGGACCCGGAAACGCTGGCGCTGCTGCAGCAAATTTTCACCAACGCTACCTTTTATACTTACAGTGTCGATACGGAAATATATACCGTTTACAATTCCGGCCGGCATAAGCTGGGTTATGCCATGTACGGAGATGGAATGGGATACAGAGGCAGGATTACTGTCCTGGCGGGGCTTAAAGACAGGGAAACAATAGAAAATATAATTGTAATATACCAGATGGAGGACTTCTCATACTGGAACAGAATGATAATAGCTAATTACTTCGATCAATTCATCGGATTGAATGTCGAGGATTGCTATCCGAGTTTTTCATGGCTGCCGGGAGGAGTCGATTCCACATCCGGGGCAACCTTCAGCTCGAGAGGCGTGGTATACGCCGTCAGAGATGCCATACTGGATAAATTGGATTATTTGGATTAATATCGATAAGCAGGAGATTTTGAAGTGTCGGGATTTGCCAAAGAATTTAAAAAGGGAATAGTGATTTCCAATCCGGTTTTTGTTCTGGCGCTTAGCCTGTGCCCGGTTTTGGCGGTAACCGATACGCTGGATAAAGCCATCGGCATGAGCGGCGCATTTGCCCTCGTGATAATCGCCTCCAACCTGATAATATCCCTGATGCGTAGAATGATTCCCGATATCGTGCGCATACCGGTTTTCGTAATCATAATCGCCACCTTTGTTTCCATCGTCGAGATGCTTTTCCAGGCATATATCCCCACTATTTATTCCGCCCTTGGTATTTACCTCTCACTGCTGGCAGTAAACTGCCTGATACTGGGCAGAGCGGAAGCGTTCGCTTCAAAAAACAGCGTTTCCGATTCCCTGGCCGATGCCCTGGGTATGAGCATCGGTTTCTGTCTGGCGCTTATATTAATATCGTTTTTCCGGGAATTGCTGGGAAAAGGCGGAATTAGCATATTCGGAACCGAGCTTTTTACTCTTCCCGTTCTGGGAGAACACCCGGTATCCGTTTTCGGCATGTCGATAGGAGCGTTTCTTATAATGGGTCTTCTGATTGCCTTCTTCAAATGGATAGGAGTAATAAAAGATGTCTGAATTATTCTCCATATTCATCGGTCTGGCGCTTATCAATAATATAGTATTGGTGCAATTCCTCGGACTGTGCCCGGTTTTCGGCGTTTCCAAAAAACTGGGGCCGGCGCTCAATATGGGGCTGGCGGTTACGCTGGTTATATTCGTCTCGTCGGTTTTAGCCTGGCTTGCCTATAATTATATCCTGATTCCGCTAAACGCCGAGTATCTGCACCTGATAATTTACTTGTTAATAATCGGTTCTATGGTGCAAATCCTGGAAATCTTCTTGAAAAGAACCAACGATAAGCTTTATAAATCGTTCGGCCTGTACCTGGCGTTGATCGCCACCAACTGCGCCGTTATAGGTGTTCTATTGCTTAATGCTTCCAAATCTTACAATTTCATTGAGAGTCTGGTGGCTGCGCTGGGTGCCGGAGCCGGTTTCACGCTGGTAATGGCATTGATGTCGGGGATACGTGAAAAACTGGAGCTCTCGCATATCCCGAAAGCGATGAAAGGGCTTCCGGTAATATTCATAACGGCGGCTTTGTTGGCTCTGGCTTTCAGCGGTTTCGCCGGGATGTTGATTCGATGAATTACGCACTGATAATTATTATATTTGCCGTAATGGGATTTATTTTCGGAGCTTTAATTTATTTTGCTCAATTTAAAATAAACGAACGTAAAAATAAGCCGGAAGACAACAATCATCTCCCAAAAGACGATTGAACTTTTATCATATGGCAGCAGTTTAGCCCCGCGAGATAATCTCTTTAAGAATTCAAGCATAAAGATTTTTTAATACAAATTACAATTTGTATTAAAAGGATTACATTGTTGTAGGTAGTATATTGACATCTTTTTTTGTTTGTGTTACATTGACAGACAATTGGTAAATATAATACACTTTTTTTAATAATCCAGTATTTGTTTTATTTTGCAAATAGGTATGACCGGAAGTTTTTGCGCCTTTTGAGTAAAGGCCTTTACAAATTAATACATACTACTTAATTGAGGGATTGCATCCAAAATAGTAGTATCTCCTATCGAGGAAAGGAGATGGCATGGTGAACGGACGATAAGTATAAAAACTTATACGTCCTGACATTTTAAAACTGCGAACTGTGTTTTACCGAATAGGTTATCAATAAATTCCACGTAAAGGAGTAAGAATGGATACACTCTTTCTAAGACCCAAACCAACAAGGCGAGAATTTCTACAAGTAGCCACTGCCTCACTGGCGCTTCTCGGGCTTAGCCAGGCGTTAACGCCGAAAGTAGTCAAAGCCCTGGAAGCAACCTCCGGCAAACCTTCCGTAGTTTGGCTTCACGGACAGGAATGTACCGGGTGCAGCGAATCCTTCGTCAACAGTCTCGACCCGACAGCAGCCGCTATAGTACTGGATACAATCTCCCTGCGTTACCATGAAACGCTGATGGCGGCTTCCGGCTATCATGCCGAAGAAGCTCTGGAACATGCGATTTCCGAAAGCGGATACCTTCTGGTAATCGAAGGCTCCATTCCTCTGGCTGAAGACGGATTGTACTGTACCATCGGCGGCAAAACCTTCAAGGACATCGTCAGGGAGTCCGTTAAAAATGCCGCCGCAGTTGTATGCGTAGGATCCTGCGCTACATTCGGGGGTTTCCCGGCGGCAGGCCCGACAGATGCGGTCGGATTCCTCTACAAAAACACCAAAAAACATCATGAATTCGATGATGTCTTAGGCAACAAGCCGGTAATCAATCTGCCCCGCTGTCCGATGCACCCAGAAAGCCTGGTAGCCGTAATTGTACACTACCTGACATTCGACACCATACCTCCGCTGGATGATTTCGAACGACCGATAGCCTTCTACGGCGAATTAATGCATGATAACTGCCCGCGCCGCGGACAATTCGAAGCCGGTCATTTTGTAACCGACTGGGGAGACCCCAGCCAGAACGGTTACTGTCTCTATCTCAAGGGATGCAAAGGCCCCTGGGCAAGACATGATTGCTGGAAACGCGGTTGGAACGGCACGAGCACCTATTGCATAAATGTTAATATGCCGTGCATAGGTTGCAGCGAACCCGAATTCTATGAGAGATTCAGCCCGTTGTATGATAGACAATTCGATATAACTCTGCCCGGAATCGGAAAAGTGGATATCGATAAAGTACTGGCTACCGTAGCTGCCATTGCAGCGGCAGGCATCGGTATTGATACGATTATAACCAAGCTGAAAGGGGAGGAGAGTTAAATGGGCGAGCGAATTATTATTGACCCGATTACACGTATCGAAGGACACCTCAAAATAGAAGTAGAGGTGGAAAACGGCGTAGTTACCAATGCCTGGTCTTCCGGCAATATGGCACGCGGTATCGAAGTTCTGCTGCAGGATAAAGACCCGCGGGACGCCCCTTATATTACCAGCCGCATCTGCGGTGTATGCGAAGGCGTACATGCCATCGCTTCATCTTTCTGCCTTGACAGTGCTTTCGATGTGGAAGTACCGGAAGCCGGCAGAATAATGCGCAATCTATATTGTTCCTCACAATATACAACGGACCACTATATCCACTTCTACATACTCTCGGCTCTGGATTATCTGGATATAATGGCGGTAGCGGATTACGCCGGAAACGATGCCGGATTACTGGCTATCAGGGATAAAATCAGATACCTGGCATCTAAAAATGATTTATCACCGTTCACGCCGCGCTATGAACCGGACGAATATTGCGTCAATGACCCGGAGATAGTAACCACTTTGGTATCGCACTATATCAAGGCGATAGAAGCTAAAGCCAGGTCAAGCAAGTTGCGTGCCATAATCACCGGTGTTCAACCTCATATCAATACGACAAATGCGGGCGGATGCACCGCAACCCCCACGGTCGAACAACTCAGAGAGATTAAACAACTCTGGCAGCAAGAAATCGATTTTGTAAATAATATCTATATAAAGGATGTAGTAGATGTCGGCACCGGCCCGCTTCTTGAACTGGCTACGATGGGGCTTGGCGGCGGTACACAGAATTATTTGTGCTATCCGATGTTCCCGCAAAACGATTCATCAAACACTGCCGACCGTTCCTTCGGCGGCAGAAACCATATGTTCAAGGGAGGCGCAATCATCGGCGGCGCATTGAATGCCGCTGAAAACGTAGATTACAGCAAGATAACCGAATCGGTTAAACATTCGTGGTACGACTATCCCAACGACAATGAAGGGCTTCATCCTTATGACGGAATAACCCAGCTCAATGCAACGAAGGAAAATGCTTATTCCTTTGTAAAAGCGCCGCGCTATAAAGGGCAACCGATGGAAGTCGGCCCCCTGGCAAGAGGTCTTGTGAACAAGTATCCCGGCCTAATGGCGTTAATCGAAGCCGGCGTCAAGCCCGGCGCAGTCGCCAGGCATTATTGCCGCGCCGTTGAATCACAGCAAATAGGCGAAGCCGGACTGGAATGGATCGACAGATTGACCGAATTGGCATTACCAGGAACGGTTGTCGGTATGAAAGACAAGCCGGTTCCCAAGTCGGCAGAAGGTTTCGGCGTCTATGATGCTCCCAGAGGCGGACTCGGTCACTGGATACAGATAGAACACGGGCGCACCAAGAATTATCAGATTGTCGTTCCCAGCACATGGAACGCTTCGCCGCGCGATGAAAATGGTGTCATGGGACCATATGAGGCATCCCTGATCGGCTGCCCGGTACCCGATACCAACAACCCGATTAACATCGTTCGTATCATTCGTTCTTTCGACCCGTGCCTGGCCTGTGCCATCCACGTTATCGACCCGGAAAGTAATAACATAAAAGTACACAAGGTAGTTTAGGGGGTAGTGAAAATGACAAAATCAGAATCTCAGGAAATGCGACACCCTCCGGTGTTCCGTAAATTACACGGTTTAATAATGTGGTCTATCCTTCTGCTGGTTGCGACCGGTTTTTACATCCACTATCCCTTCGTGGATGGACAGGGATTCCTGATGTCGCTGGCACGCGGCGTTCACTTCCTGTTTGCCGGCGTATTGATAGTTGCCGGTTTGACCCGCTTTATAATGATGTTTATCGGCAAGAACCGCGATTGGAAATCTTTTATACTTACCTTTAGAGACTTTGCCCTGATGCCAAAATTCATTGCTCACTACCTGCATCTGTGCAAGGAGCCCAAGCTGTCCAAGAAATATAATCCGTTACAGATGTCGGCATACTTTATGGTATTCCTATTCATCATCTTCCAGATACTCTCAGGTCTGGCGATGTTGTTCCCTGCTTGCTTTGCGTGGCTTAACATCACACTGTTCGACAGTTCAGTCAACACACGCATCTGGCACTATATTATAACCTGGGTATTCGTCTTCATACTGATGATTCATCTTTACCTTGCCATTCGTCAGGGACGTGGAAACAAGGCGGAAGATATCAGGGAGATGCACTCGGTAAATACTGCCGAAGAGAAAGAGTAATACGACGGGTAATTATTAAAAATGACTGATGAACTTAAGGCGGAAAAGAAAACCATGGTGCTGGGAATCGGCAACATAATTATGGGTGACGAAGGCTTCGGCCTGCACGTTATCCGCCGCCTTAAGGAAATCGGGGTGCCGCAAAATATAATCCTTGAAGAAGGCGGCGTAGGCGGATTCGAACTCCTGGGTGATTTGCAGGGGATAGAGAAACTGGTAGTGGTAGATATCATGATGCTGCCGTTGCCACCCGGTGAAATTAAGGTTTTCGAACCGGGCAATCCGCCCAAAGAACCTGGAAAAGCAATCGTTTCTTTTCACCAGATAGGTGTACTGGAACTGATAAACATGTGGAGCATGATGGGAAACGAAGAACCCGAAGTAACATTCGTAGTTACCCGTCCGCAGACTATAGACTGGAGCACAGAGCTTTCACAAGCCTTAAAACCGGCTGTCGAAAAGGCAGCGGATATGATAAAGACCCTCTGTGCGGATTATAATTAGAAGGAGTAATAATTATGTATCATCTGGCTTTTTTAATCGCTGCACCGATATTATTGATATCGGTAATCACATTCTTTATAGGTGTACGTAAAACCGGAAGTAACCCGCGCGGTGGCATCAGTGTCATGTCATGGGGATATAATATCGGTCTTTTAGGCATTTTCGTAGCTGCCATGATATACCTGTTTGCTTAATAAGCGACTTTTCTTATATTGAATAGTTATCGCATTATCGATGCCGGCTATGTAATGTTATAGCTGGCATCGCTTTTTACCGGGATATGGCTCAAGTCGAATTAAATCCCCCTTAATCCCCCTTTTCCAAAGTGGGAGAACACGTCCCCTTTTTATATAACTTAAGAAGAGTTCATTCATAATAACAATTTTACAAGATATCTAATATAAAGATATAACAGCTTAGCCACTTCTCCCTTTGCAAAGGGAAATTTAGAGGGATTTCCAAAGGTTATTCCGAATATAATTTGCTATAATTATTAAGATAACGATATGGAAAAAATATTTTCAGATAATAATAAAGCCAGGATACGCATCGAAGTAAAAGGCGTGGTACAGGGTGTCGGTTTCCGGCCGTTTATCTACCGCCTGGCTCATAAATATAAACTTACCGGTTGGGTTCAGAATACATCCGGCAACGTAGCTATAGAAGTACAGGGGCAGCAAGCAAACCTTGACGGCTTTATTTCTTCTCTAAAAAACGAAGCCCCTCCGGTTTCCCGTATACAGGGAATCAGTGTATCGACCATTCCGCTTATAGACGAAAGCGGTTTTATAATACTGGAGAGCCACGCTAAAGAGGGTGAATACCAGCCGCTTTCTGCCGATATCGCTACCTGCAATCAGTGTCTCGGCGAGATTTTCGACCCCGCCGACAGGAGATATCTTTACCCGTTTACCAACTGCACCAACTGCGGCCCCAGATTCACCATTATCAAAGATATTCCTTATGACCGGCCGCTGACAACCATGCAGCCTTTCAGGATGTGCGATAAGTGCCAGGCGGAATACGACGAACCCTTAAACCGGCGTTTTCATGCGCAGCCCAATGCCTGCCCGGTTTGCGGTCCGAAGCTGCGGATTACCGATAATAACGGGATCCAAATCGATTGCGAAGATGTTTTAAAGAAAGCGGCGGAATTGATTATGGACGGTAATACAGTTGCCGTGAAAGGGCTGGGAGGCTTTCAGCTTGCCTGTGACGCTACCAACGATTATGTCGTAATGCTCCTGAGGCAGAGGAAAAAACGCCCCGGCAAACCCTTTGCCTTGATGATGGCGTCGCTCGAGGATATCAGAGAACATTGCATTGTGTCGGATAAAGAGGCAGAACTTTTGTCCTCCGCGCAGGCTCCGATTGTGCTTTTAAAAAGACGTATCGACGATGCGGAAATAGCTTTAAATATCGCTGAAAACAACAAATACCTGGGTGTAATGCTGCCCCCCACCCCGCTCCACCATATGCTGCTGCGCTACGTAAAAGTCCCTCTGGTGATGACCAGCGGCAACCTGAGCGAAGAACCGATTTGCAAAGACAACGACGAAGCGCTGGCGAGATTAAAGGGAATCGCGGACTATTTTATCCTGCATAACAGGGATATCCATTCCCGCTACGATGACAGCGTCTATCTAGTGGAAAAAGGGCAAGTACGCGCTTTAAGACGCGCCAGGGGATATGCCCCGTCTCCCATAATGCTGCCGTTTAATAGCGAACAGATTCTGGCCTGCGGGGCGGAAGAAAAAAACACCTTTTGCCTCACCCGCGATAACCATGCATTTTTAAGCCAGCATATAGGCGATATGGATAACGCCGAAACGCTGGAGCACTTCGAGAATACCATCGAATTATACAAACACCTTTTTCGTATAAAACCGGAGATTATTGCCTACGACCTGCACCCGGAATACCGGGCGACCAAATATGCGCTGCAATATGCCGCCGATAACAGGTTAAAGACGGTCGGAGTGCAGCACCACCATGCGCATATTGCCAGTTGCATGGCTGAGAATAATATCCAGTCGCCGGTTATCGGGGTAGCCTTTGATGGAACAGGATATGGAGCGGACGGCAACCTGTGGGGTGGCGAGTTCCTGCTCTGTGACTACAGCGGTTTTAAAAGGCTGGCGCACCTCGAATATATACCGATGCCGGGAGGAGCGGCTGCCATCCGCAAGCCGTACAGGATGGCGCTCGGTTACATCTATACACTGCTGGGGACGCAGACTCCAATCGCCAAGCTGCCGCTTCTGGGCAGGATTCCAAACGTGGAACTGGATACTATAAAAAAACAACTGGATTTAAAGCTGAACTGTCCGCTGACATCCAGCGCCGGGCGCCTGTTCGATGCCGTTTCCGCCATTTGCGGCGTCTGCGGAGAAGCTCTCTATGAGGCACAGGCCGCCATCGAACTGGAAATGTCAGCCACGGATAATATCAGCGATATATCGATGCAGGGAGTTTATCCGTTTGCAATTGATGGCAATAGCGACATTTCTGTAATAAGATTGGAAAACCTGATAAAATATATAATTCAGGATGTCGCTAATAATACAGCGGTTCAGATCATCTCAGCCAGATTTCATAAAACGATGGCAGAAATGATAACTGAGACCTGTAAAACGATTTCAAAAAAAACAGGTATAAAAACGGTTGCCTTGAGCGGCGGGGTTTTCCAAAACCGGCTGCTTTTAAATATGGCAATCGATAAACTCGATAAAGAGGGATTTACCGTTCTCAGCCATAAAGTCGTTCCCTGTAACGACGGGGGGCTTGCACTGGGGCAGGCGGTAATCGCCCGGCACAATAAAAATTAAGGAGAAAATAATATGTGCGTTGCGGTTCCTTCGCTTATTATTGCAATAGACGGTTCGGATGCCGAAGTCGATATCGGAGGCATATCCCGCAAGGCCAGCCTGATGCTGACTCCCGAAGCTAAAATCGGGGATTATGTTTTAATTCATGCCGGCTACGCTATTTCCATAGTGGACAGGGAAGAGGCTGAAGCCACCCTTGAATTGTTCAGGGAACTGGCCGACGGCATCGAACCTGAGGAGTTGAATAACTGATGGCAGAGATGAGTTCTTTCAGGCAATCCGATTTGGCAAAAGGGCTTACCGAAAGCATCAACCGCCATGCTGTAAAAGAAGCGCGCTACATGGAATTCTGCGGCAGTCATACCGTTGCCGTCATGAGAAACGGGTTACGGCAGTTATTGCCGAAGACGCTGACGCTCACCTCCGGGCCGGGCTGCCCGGTTTGTGTTACCGATAATTCCGAACTGGATAAAGCCATTGCGCTGGCTAATATTCCGGACGTTATCATAACCTCGTTCGGTGATATGGTCAGAGTACCCGGCAGCAGCTCCAGTTTACAGCAAGAAAAAGCCAACGGCAGCGATGTACGCATCGTCTATTCGCCGCTGGATGCTCTGCAGATTGCCAGAGCTAACCCGCATAAATCGGTCATTTTTATTGCTGTCGGTTTCGAAACCACCGCCCCTACCGTTGCCGCTTCTATATTGCAAGCAAAACAGGAGGGTTTAAAAAACTATTATATTCTTTCCTTGCACAAGATTTGCCCGCCGGTGATTAAAGCTTTACTGGATTCGGGAGAGGTAAATCTGCAAGGGTTGATTTGTCCGGGGCACGTCAGCGCCGTTATCGGCGCCAGGTCCTGGGATTTCATAGCAAAGGACTACGGGATTCCCTGCGTCGTTGCCGGTTTCGAACCGCTGGATATTCTGCAGTGTATCGATATGCTGGCGCAGCAGACCGCCAGAGGTGACGCTAAAGTAGAAATAGCATATAAGCGCAGCGTAACCTATGAAGGCAACCAGACGGCGCAGAAAATACTGGAGCAGGTTTTCCGTCCGGCGGCAGCCAGCTGGCGCGGCATGGGAGAGGTTGCGGACAGCGGATTGAAGTTAAGACCCGAATTTGCCGCATATGACGCCGAGCTGAACTTCGATTTCGACCCGGGTCCGACTAAAATCCAGAAGGGCTGCATCTGCGGAGAGGTTTTAAGGGGTATTAAAATCCCCACCGAGTGCAAATTATTCAGGAAGGTCTGTACCCCGTTGAATCCCATCGGACCCTGCATGGTGTCATCGGAGGGCAGCTGCGCCGCCTATTATCACTATGGAGAAAGCAATGACAGATAGAATACTGCTGGCTCACGGCAGCGGCGGAAGTTTATCCCACGATATCGTAAACGAAGGCATTCTTTCAGTATTGGGCAACCCGATTCTGAATAAGCTGGATGATTCGGCGGTTTTCGATGCCAAAGGGAAAATCGCCTTTACCACCGACAGTCACGTAGTGCAGCCACTGTTCTTCCCGGGAGGCGATATCGGCAGGTTATCCGTTTGCGGAACCGTAAACGACCTGGCGGTGATGGGCGCTACCCCGCTCTATTTAAGCTTGGCGCTGATTATCGAGGAAGGACTGCCGAAGGAAGACCTCAAAAAAGTCGTAAATTCGATTAAGGAAGCAGCAGAAGAAGCCGGCGTTAAAATAGTTACCGGGGACACCAAGGTGGTTAACCGCGGCAATGCCGACAAGCTCTTTATCAACACCGCAGGCATCGGAATTATAGCGGACGGAGTGAATATCTCGGGGCATAATGCCAGACCCGGCAACAAGATTATCCTGAGCGGAACCATCGGAGACCATGGCATTGCGGTACTCAGCAAACGGGAAGGTATCGGATTCGAGACCAAGCTGGAAAGCGACAGCGCCCCGCTGAATATTATGATTGCGGAGATGATGCAGGCAAGCTCGAAAATAAACTGCATGCGCGACCCCACCCGCGGCGGGCTTTCAAGCACGCTTAACGAAATCGCCGAGCAATCCGGTGTCAGCATCAGAATCGATGAAGAAAAGATTCCGGTCAGGCGCGAGGTGGCAGCAGCCTGCGAAATGCTCGGGCTCGACCCGCTTTATATCGCCAACGAGGGAAAGGTGGTGGCGGTTGTCGAAGCGGAAGATGCCGACAAGATACTTGCACAGATGAAGAACAATAAATACGGGCAGAACGCCGCCATTATCGGTGAGGTAACCGAAAAACACGCGGCTAAAGTAACGCTGAAAACCGCGCTCGGAACCTCGCGCATCGTGGATATGCTGGTCGGCGAACCGCTGCCGAGGATTTGTTAGCCATGCATGAACTTGAAATCACGCGCAGCCTGGTAAAAATAGCCCTCGACGAAGCCGAAAAAGCAAAGGCTAAAAAATTAACCGTGGTAAACGTGGTAATCGGAGAGATGTCGGGAGCGGTGGATGATTCGGTAGCCTTTTACTTCGAACTGATGACTAAAGATACCATCGGCGAAGGAGCAAAAATCAATTTCCGCAAGGTGCCGATGCAGGCCAAATGCCTCAGTTGCGGAAGTACTGTCAATCCCAAGGATATCTTCTGGGAATGCGAGAAATGCCATTCGATGGATATCGAGATGACAGCGGGCAAGGAATTATATATAGAAAGTATCGAGGTGGATTAAATGGAAATCAAGGTATTGAAGAATATACTGGATGCCAACGACCAGATGGCAATGCAGAACCGCAAAATGCTGGCATCCAAAAAGATAATGATGGTCAATGTCTGGGCATCGCCGGGCGCCGGAAAAACTACTACAATGCTGAGGACTGCCGAAGCCCTCAAGGGAAAGGCGCGCATGGCGGTTATCGAGGGCGACGTCGCCTCCAGTATCGATACCGTAAAGCTGACCGAAGCCGGAGTTACAGCAATCCAGATTAATACCGACGGAGGATGCCATCTCGATGCCGGCATGATAAATATTGCGTTGCAGAATCTGCCGCTGGACGATTTGGATGTGATTTTTATCGAGAACGTCGGCAACCTGATTTGCCCGGGGGAATTCGACCTCGGCGAGTTCAAGAGGATTATCATCTCCAGCACGCCGGAGGGTGAGGATAAACCGCACAAGTACCCGCTGATGTTCACCATCGCCGATGCCTGTATAGTAAACAAAATCGACCTTATGCCTTATGTAAACTTCGATGTAGAAAACTTTACGCGCACGGTCAGCGGAATGAACGGGAAAATCGAAATCTTCAAAATCAGCAGTATCAACGGCGACGGCGTTGACGCGTGGGCAGACTGGGTCTTGAAGCAACTGGAAACGTACAGGAAATAATTATCGGCAGACCTATAACGAATCCACTTTCCCGATTACACGGGAGGGGATTATTATTTAAATGTAATTTTTTAAAAACTTTAGTCAACCCGGCATGATAGAAAAATACCTCAAAGCCGTTCGTGGTGAGCCTGTCGAACCATAACGGCTACGACGAATAATGACGATTACATCCACCTTGCCTGTATTTAATATACTCGTATTTGTTATTAAATTATCGGATGGTGTTTAGATCCTTCACTACGTTCAGGATGACAGTTCTCTATATGTCATCCCTGCATGACAGAAAAAGCCTTCCCTCGGGGGAAGGTGGCGAGTTCCGACCAGTCGGGACGAGACGGATGAGGGTCTCATGTTTCCATAGCAAGTCCCGACTTGTCGGGAATCATCCACGTGCATAGTGAGCCTGTCGAACCATAACGGCGTAGATTAACTAAACATGGTTTCTTCCGTTTATTTGACCCTTCGATAAGCTCGGCGAACGGATATTATTAGAGCGGTTACAAAGGATGTTGAGGTCTGGTAAGCCAGAACGAAATCCCGCTTTATCGGGACTTCGTTCGACCACCACGAATTCAGCATGACAAATAAAAAAACGTAGGGACGACCAATGGTCGTCCGCATTTATGTTAGCGCATCTGGCGGACGGGCAATGCCCGTCCCTACGGGATTGACGATTAAATTGTCATCACCTCGTTTCAATATAGACGGTTGAAGTAATCCTCTTGTTGTGATAGATAATCGTGAATGTTATAATTTGCTGTATTACAGATTTCGGGAGATTTGCTATGAAATTAAGTCAGGAACAGGTTCTGCATATTGCCCGCCTCGCCAAACTGGGAATAACCGAAGACGAGGTGGAGAAAATGAGCGAGCAGCTGTCCAATATACTGGAGAACTTCGAGATATTGAATAAGGTCGATACCACCGGCGTTTCGCCGACAGCGCAACCCAACGCCTTAACCAATGTGCTAAAAGAGGATGTGGTAAAGCCTTCCCTATCTCAGGACGAAGTTCTCGCCAATGCTCCGCAGAGAGACGGCGATTACTTCAAGGTCAAGGTCGTGCTGGAGTAGATTGGATTAAATCGTAAGGAGATTACATTGTTGGACGGAAAGCAATTAACTATAAGCGAAGCCCATAAATTACTGAAAGATAAGCAGATTTCGTCTCTAGAACTGACGAAAACATATCTCGACAGAATCGAAAAGCTCGAACCGCAGGTAAAAGCAGTTGTAACGATAACCGCCGATTTAGCCATCGAACAGGCAAAGCAAGCCGACAGGATGATAGCCGCAGGCGATTGCAAACCTTTAACAGGTATTCCGGCAATGATTAAGGATGTTATCTGCACCAAAGGTATTAAAACCACCTGCTCATCTAAGATGCTGGAGAATTTTGTACCACCCTACAACGCCACCGTGGTGGAAAAATTGAATGCCGAAGGCATGGTGATGGTCGGTAAAGCTAACATGGACGAATTCGCTATGGGTTCTTCGACCGAAAACTCGGCTTTCTTTACCACGCATAATCCCTGGGATTTGAGCCGCGTTCCCGGCGGTTCCAGCGGCGGTTCGGCGGCAGCGGTAGCGGCAGGCGAAGCGGTTTATGCCCTCGGTTCCGATACCGGCGGCAGTATCCGACAGCCGGCTGGTTTTTGCAGCGTTACCGGCTTGAAACCCACCTACGGCAGGGTCAGCCGTTACGGTCTGGTTGCCTTTGCCAGTTCTCTGGACCAAATCGGCCCGCTGACAAATGATGTTACCGATGCGGCGCTGGTTCTCAATGCCATATCGGGATTCGATACGAATGACTCGACCTCTGTAGACATTCCGGTTCCCGATTATACCAAATGCCTGACCGGAGATATCAAGGGTATGCGCATCGGCGTTCCCAAAGAGTATTTCGTGGAAGGTATGCAGGAAGAGGTCGAGGATGCTGTGAAAGCCTCCGTTGCCAAACTGGAGGAAATGGGAGCGTTAATCGACTGGAACGTATCCCTGCCGAGCACCCCTTACGCCCTTGCAGTTTACTATATCATCGCCCCGTCGGAAGCCTCAGCTAACCTGGCACGCTACG
>CAYNQR010000004.1:0-82010 GCA_964399425.1 uncultured Dehalococcoidales bacterium
GAAGCCCTGTCATCGTTATCTCCTGAACAAAGAGAGGTTATCGTCCTGCGCTATTTTTCCGATTTAACCGTTCCCGAAATCGCTGCAGCGGTATCAATTCCGGAGGGAACCGTAAAATCGCGAATCAGCCGTGCGCTGGACAAATTATACATGACGGTAACCGGTATAGATAATCTAACAGGAGGCAAATAATATGGATAGAACAGAATTCGAGCAGGATTTACAGGGCTTTTTTCATAACGAAGCTGATAAGGTGAAACATTCCGAAGGCTGGTGGAACAAAGTCGTTTTAATGGCTACAGGTGAAAAACCGGTATATACAGCGCCCAAATCCGGTTTTTTCAGGAGGAAGCTTTTCTTGATTCCCTTAGCGGTAATACTGGCTCTCATGGTCACCGGAGGTACGGTATACGGGTATTCCTCTTTTTTAAAAGAAGTTATCGGGGGAATGGTTCCGTCCGTTGAAAATGAAGAAACTGGGGAATCGATTAGTTTGGCGTGGGAATACAATTTAAGCCAGACCATAGATGGCGTTACTGCCAGTCTCGAATATGCCTATGCCGATATAAATAAAGCGGTAGTAGGGGTATCGGTGGAAGGTAGTAATAGAAATTATAGTGTCAGGTTATATATGCAGGACGGCCGGAAACTGGATGGTTCGGTTGGTATTGGAAGCGAAAGAGGGGAATGGGTATGGTCTTTCCATATGCCGGCAATTGACGGTAATCCTTCCTCTTTAAACATGCATATGGAAATATCGGTATCCAAGGATAAGGAGCCTTTTATTTTCGATTTCGAAGCGCCTTATTACGATGGGAAAGTTGTAAATGTCGGACAGATGGTTGAAGCGGCAGGGGTGATGGTCGAACTTGAATGCCTGCTTATCAGTCCCAGTGAGACGAGGGCTATATTCTATATATCTCCGCAAACCGATGAGCGCGGCAGCTATGCAATACCAATCTCAATAATTCAACTTTCTGACGGCAGTTCGGTAAAAATTAGTATGGGCAGCGGAAATAGCTTAGAAGAAAAATCGGCTATTGTGTACTTTACAGACGATTTAACCGCCCAACCTGGCGAATGGATAATAACAGTGACCGAGTTGGTATATTCCCCGCCGATAGACAAAAGTCTATCATATCAAATTCATGCCCCCGGCGACACAGTTCGGTTAGCGGGGCCTTGGGTGTTTACCGTTCAGGTTGACTAACTCTTGTATGAGAATTGAATAGGCGAATGGACTGGCATGTTCTGTCTGCCAGTCCATTCCTGCTTTTATTGCAGGCTATCGATATTCAATTAAAATCAGGAGGATAAATTAGTACTATTTTTATAAAATACGTTTAAAAGCGGATTTGCGTGCAATAATTTGTACATTATTGTGTGATAAAATATATCATATATAAAAATCATACAAGATAGTAAATAATACGTTGGGGGGATACAATGTATTTTTTATGCGGTAATCAAAAAATTAAAAAAATTGTCTTAATTCTAACTTGCATAATAATGGGGCTGATTGGTATGTCGTCCGGTTGCGATAATAATTCCAATCAATCGTCAACAATACAATCTACAACGTCGGCAACACAATCCACAACATCGACAACCCAATCTGCAACATCAGAAACGCCCTATTTCCCTGTATCTACTGAAAAATCAGGGATGGACGCCCTCGCTACGGGGATATTGATTCTTGAAGACGGTTATCTTCGTCTTTCAAAATCTTATTCCGACGACACTTCCCTGATAATCTGGCCTGTCGGATATTCTTTAGAGAAGGAAAACGATGAAGTCCGGATTCTTGATGAAGATGGAAATGTCGTCGCTCACGTCGGGGATAATATATCCGCGGGAGGCGGGGAGGTTAACAAGGAAATAGCTGAGAAATATACAGGTAAATCTCTCCCCGATGATTGCGAAGGGCCTTACTGGCTTTCCGGTGACGTTTCGATTACCGAAAACTAAAAACGATGATTGATTTTATGCTGAACAAGAAATTAATGACATTTATTTCTATGGCGCTTTTATTACTATATATGCTTTCCGGTTGTTATAGTGATGAATCAGGTGCTCCGTATTTCCCGGTAATTAAAAATGAGCCTCAAGGTTCATTTTTAGCGCTTGCAGAGGGAACGTTGGTGCTTGAAGACGGATATCTGCGCCTTTCAAAATTTTATTCCGATACCACTGACCTGATAATCTGGCCTTATGGCTATTCGCTGAACGTTGAAGGCGATGATATTCAGATTATTAACGGGAATGGACAGATTGTCGCTCACGTCGGGGACAATATATCCGTTGGAGGTGGTGAAGTTCCTCTTATAGTAGTCTGTAAAAATATTGGAGCATTGTTGCCTTATGATTGCGAAGGGCCTTACTGGCTTGCCAATGACGTTTTGGTTAATTAAGTATGTAGATTTGTTTTAATTACTGAGTTGCCTCGGAAGTGAATGCTGTTTAACCTGCTTATTAATAAATAAAAAAGTAATAAAATCTACGGATTCGATTTTTCAAGATGTGAATGTATTATGAAACTATTTTGGGGAAATTTTCTAAGGGTATTCGGTGCGTTATTACTACTATTCGCTGTTCTGCTCGATATTACGCGACGCACTCCTCCGTTTAGTACTTGTTTTATAACCCTGGTCGCAGTTTCGGGATTCCTGCTCATTATTCTGGGGATAGTGTTTTTTAAGGGTAAGCCTGAAAAGTAAATATAATCGATAAATACTTCCTTTTTTATATTTTCAGCGTTATATAATATATAGGGTATCTTATAAAGGCTGAGCCATGAAAAAGTCATTGCTGATAACATCCGGCATCATTTCGATAACTTCATTACTGCTGTGCGGTTGTGCCGGTGATGACACCGATTACGCTACCGTTACGGATGCCAATTTTACCAAGACGCTTCCTGTGGTAACGGTAACCAGGACGACCATAGACACCGAAGCTGTCATTATCGATGAGGAAGCATTGCTGGCAAAGGTCAAAGGGACAAGCGACGGGGTGATCGATATCGATGGCGTCGGGCGCTTCTACTATGAAAAGTTTAGCGATGGAGTAGTCTTACAGGGTGTAACGTTTATCGATTATTATGCATACAAGGTTGCAGACGGGACAACCTTTACCGGGCCGATAAATTACTGGGTCGAGTTCAATTTTACCGACAGCTCAAAAAAATATCTTAGCAATGTCGGCCTGCTCTTTGACGAAGGCGTGGATATCGATTTTACGCAGGGAGATGACGGCACAATCGCCGGTGTCGTGATGCTGAAGTATCACGAAGACGGTTCCATGATGAGAACTGTCTATGTGCTTATAGCGATAGCGGTTTAAAGCAGGCTTTGGATAGATATCAGCGGGTTAGCATTATTTCCGCTAAGGCATCGAGGTCGAAAACGGCATCAGCGGAAATCCATCCGTGTTCCAGAAGAAGATAACTTAACACTTCATATCCGGCTTGTCCGTAACCACCTTGCATAGTAAAGATTTTATCCAGTAAAGATTTGGCGTTTCTGTAATAGGATAAAGTCATTTTTCCGGAAGCTACTACAAAATTAAAACCGTGGCATCTGGCACAATCAAGATAATTCTGCTCTCCCTTTAGTGCCATTTCTCCAAAGGTTTGTATGGCAGCAGTAGTTGTGGTCGTTGTGGTTGTTGTCGAACCAACGTCCAAGGTCAAGCTGCTGCTTCCTGTTATATACGCGGTATAGTATATTTCATCCAGTTCAAGGAATTCTGCGACGGATGAAGGCACCAGGCTGTAATACATATTAAACTCAATCGTGACCGCACCGTTTGCAATATTGGCAGGAACTTGCCATGTATATGTCTCGGTCTTTGTTTCACGGGGTGCAAACCTGTAATCTACAACGGTATTTTCAGCGGTATACCACTGCATGATAGTCATCTCTCCGTCGGGGTTAAAGAAGGGGCGGCGGAATATCCTGGCTCCGTCGGGGACATCGCCATCCCGTGAAATCCCTGTGAAATCTTTAATACCGATGACAACGCCCATGTCGCTGTATGCGGTTGCAGCGGAATCCGCTATAGTATATTCTTCTCCTTCGAATCCCTTGGCATTCACCGGTATGTGATAGCGGTTGCCGGCGCTGTCCACAGCCCATACTTCCAGCCATAACATGCGTTCTTCAGTGGAACCGCTGGGGAAATAATGACCGCATTCGAGGCTGCTTAGGTCGACGGTTATATCGACGGTATCACCTGCTTTTACCTGTTTTGAATCTGTGGATGGACTTATGATTATATTATCAGCTAATCTCTCGGGAGTATGTACCGCCATAAAAGTATGCTGAGCTATATCGTCACGTTCCTTGCCACCTATAGCGGCTATACCTGCGGCAGTGCCCATATGGCACTCGATGCAGGTAATATTCTGTTCGGCAAACGGACCTGCAGACCATTCGCGATATGTTTCTTTTACCCATGCTCCGTAAGGGCTCTGTTCGTCGTGGCATAGAGCACAGTGTTCAGGAGAGCCGATGAAATAACTGAATTCGGTTGCGTGGTAAGGGCTTTCCGAGTCATACCTGGGGCCGTATTTCGTATTACCCAGCGCCATAATAGCAGAGAAATTGAAAGGCTGCTCTTCGGATGAGCCTGTTAAGGAATGGCATATTTCGCAACTGACGCTCTCGTTGGCCCTGGTGCCTTTGGATGCCTCTGCCGGAGGAATATCGCCGGAAAGAAATGCCAGCGGGGCATGACATTGAATACATCCGGAGGCTACGCCTGCCACTTCTGCAACCTGCTGGGACTGTGCATAAGCCAGCTGGAAGTATTCGACTTGTTTCCATTGCGTGAGGTAATTGGTTCCCATCAAACTGTTCGACCAGTCCGCATATATGCCGGTGTGACAGCTGCCGCAGGTATCAGGTGTATCGAAGTCCTCATAAGTATACATACCCTGATACACCAGTTGTTTTAATGTTTCCGCCGGGGTAGAGGTCTGCGTTTCGGTTGTGGTCGGTGTCGTAGTCTGCGTCCCGCTGCCGCACCCGCTAAAAAACGACACGAGTAAAGACGATATGATTACAAGTGATAGAGATACGCGAATAAGTCTACTTTTCTGCATAGCCTCATTTTACCTCTTAAACCCATAGTATCATACGATATTTTACCGGTCAATAGGTCGGGATAAATTAATGTCTTAAATAACAATATCGTAATAATTTTAATAGCTATGCAGTCCGCTGAAGATATAATTCCCGAAGAAGGTAAATACGATTGCCAGGAATCCGGCTATAAGCAGAATACTGGCACGGACGCCTTTCCATCCCTTTACCAATCTCGTGTGCATATAAGCCGCATAAATCAGCCAGGTAACCAGGCTGGCGGTTTCTTTCGGGTCCCAGCCCCAGTATCTGCCCCAGGCTATATCCGCCCACAAAGCCCCCAGTACGATAAGCAGGGTTAAAAAGGGGAAGCCGATGATAACCGATTTGTAGGTAATGTTATCCAGTACTTCCAAATCCGGCAGCCACGAAGAGTTATATTTATTCTGTACCAAGTATAGAATTGCAGCTACAAAGCCGATTGTCAGTGTGCCGTAGGCAACTACTGCTGAAGCAACATGTGCCGAAAGCAGGGCACTCTGCTGCAAAGCCGGCATCAGCGAACCCGGCGGAGCATATTGAACCCTGGCAAAGATTAAAAGCAGCAGGGCGATTATCAGGCTGATATTCAAGACCGAACCGGTTTTGTAACGCAGGTGGAAAATAAAACCGGCTAGAATAATACCCCAGGAAAAGGCCAGCGCAAATTCATACATATTGGAAAATGGCCCGTGTCCGGTTTCGACAGCCCTGCTTACAATAGAAGTCGTAATCAGAAGAATGGTTATAATTACCGTTATGTTTGCCGCAATATCGAATCCCTGTTTGGCTGAAACAGGAACTTTTGAAACTGTCTTTTCTCTGATTAAACCCTGTTTCCGTTTTCCGATAAAGGCCATCAGGTACAAAACGACAGAAAGGATTACACCTGCTATAGACAATACCAGTGCAATGTTTTCAAGATTATCCATGAGTCACCTCGCGGTTATTCTTATTGTCTGTATTCAATTCACATTCAATGCGGGATGCCAGTTCTTTCAAGGCGATTGTATTGTCGAACGCTTTGGAAGCCATAATCCTGATAGACAATCTGCAATGTCCCGCCGATGTTTCTTTAATTATCAACCATATTCGACTGTGCGGGAAATAAAATACCATCGCCAACCCGAGGATAAACAGCGAGCAGGCGACCCAAACCAGCGCATTCCCCGGGTCGTTTCTGACCTGGAACCCCGAATATTGCGAATCCGCCAGATATGTCAGTTCCACATCATCTATTTCGAGAGGTTTCGCTTTTTCGAGCAGATGAACTCCCAGTTCCTGTCCGTCCTTGTATGCTAATACTGCCAGTTGTCCTGAAGGTATCATCGGATCCGGGGCATTAAAAGACGGGGTGATGATAGCCAGAGATAATTTCGATTCGTCTATATCTATAAATCCGATATTGCGGTAATAACCGTAACTATCGAAACTGCCGTAGAGGGCTATGTTGCCGGAAAAGAGAATTTCCCCGTCTTTTTTCACCTCTATTGCAGCTGCCGGCCCGTAGAAAGACTGGTAAAAGCGAATGCCTTCATAACTCAGGGGATAATTTACCCGGATTACGGTTCGGGCTACTTCTACCCCGTCCTTAAATAAAATCACATCGCTGCGATAATCCGACGGTGTTCCATCATCGTAATATGAATCGGTAAACGATATCAGATTAAGCGATAAACCGGTTTCGTAACCCACCTCTTTCGTTTCGCCTTCGGTAACGATAAATCCCGACTCGTGGAAACCGAGGGTGCTGCCGATAATATATGCCAGTACTAAAAGGATGATGCTCAAATGACTGAGATATGTGCCGAGTATGAAGAACCTGTTTTTATCCGCCGCCATGTAAATATTCCCGGCGTCATTCTCGATGCCCAGCCGGTAACGCCTGCTCCTGAGCGCTGATTTTACCGCTTCGCCGACTGCGGAGGAATCATGCGGCAAGTCTATAATTTCGGTCGCTTTGTCCTGCTCTTTGAAGAAGTCTTCCGGTTGTTTTATGCGGCTGCTCTTTAAGTTATTTCGAATACCTTTCCAGCGGTTGATGTTGCAAATCAAGATATTAAGCATCAGCAGAGCGCCGGCGGTAATAAAATACCAGGATGAGAACAAGTCGGCAGATGTAAATATGCCGATAATGCTCAAGGCTGTGATTATCAGAATGAGCGCGATAGCCAGCTTTATAGAACTGAAAAAACGCCATAACCACTTAATCGCTTTTTCGAACGGGCTATGAGTCATATTAGCGTTATTGTCGATATTATCAACCATTTAATATTTATACCATTCGTTATATCAAAATGCAATTGCTGTATATAATTTGTTGGTTCTATGTCCTGATGTTAGAATAGAAGAAATATTTTCTGTTTAGTTGAGGAAAAGAAGCATGATATTAAAATATCTGGCGGTCGGAGCTTTGGGCGCGAACTGCTTTATTGTCGGCTGCGAAAAAGAAAAAAGCGGTATGGTTATCGACCCGGGCGGCGATGCCGGCAGGATAGTGAATGAAGTTAACAATCTTGGTCTGAAAATTAAAATCATTGTATTGACGCACGGTCATGGAGACCATATCGGAGCCGCCAATCAGGTGAAGTCAGCTACCGGAGCAGAGATTGCCATTCACGCCGACGATGTCGCTTTAATGCAGGATGAAGGTCTCTGTTATATGTTTGGGCTCGATTACAATCCGGTACGCCAGCCGGATATCCTGTTAAAAGACGGCGATATCCTGAACATCGGGGAGTTGAAGTTCAACGTTATTCATACGCCCGGCCATTCGAGGGGCGGCATCTGCCTTTTCGGGGAAGGTGTACTCTTTTGCGGTGATACGCTTTTTAACGGCAGTATCGGCAGAACCGATTTGCCGAGAGCCGGCGGCGATTATAATATTATCATTAACAGCATCAAGACAAAACTTTTAACGCTGGATGATGCAACAATAGTTTACCCCGGGCACGGGCCGAAAACCACTATCGGAGCCGAGCGCCGGGGTAATCCTTTTCTAACTTAAACTTTTATAGAAGACCCCCGGTCTTTTTGTTTCAGAATGCTATAAATAATTCAGAAATCAGGTCTAAATCGGGGTTATTGATATAGTAACACAAAAGCTATTATTTTTCGGCAGGCAACGTTACCGTAAATACGGAGCCTTGCCCCGGTTCGCTTTCAACGGTTATATCCCCGTTATACATTTTTACGGTTGCCTCGACAATTGAGAGCCCCAGCCCGTTGCCCGGTTTGTTCCCGTCGGCCTTGTAAAAACGTTCGAAGATATGCGGCAGGTGCGTTTTATCGATCCCCGTTCCGCTATCGGCAACTCTCAGGATAATATTATGATTTAAAACGTCCAGTGAACTGGTTACGCTGCCGCCGGGTGGTGTATATTCAAAGGCATTTTTAACCAGGTTCTCTGTTATAGCGGCAAAGTGCCGTTCATCGCCGATAATGCTTACTCCACAGCTTATATTGCGTTCCAGCTTGATTTCCTTATCCTTAAATAAGCTTTCCCACCTGTTGAGAATGCCGTTTATGATTTCCGAAAAGTTTAATTTTGTAGTACCGGCTTGCAGGGGGGCGGCTTCGATAACAGCCAGCGACATCAGGTCGTTTATCATCACATTCAGACGGTCGGCTTCTTCGTTGATACTGTGCAATGTATTTTTGTATTCGCTTATGGTGCGGTCTTTTTTCAGTGCGCCGGATACTTCCATCTTTATAATAGAAACAGGGGATTTCATATCATGCGACGTAGCGCCGGTAAACTGGCGCTGCCTGTTCAGAAATCCGTATATTTTATCGAAGAGAGAGTTAAGCGCACGTGATAAATTACCTAACTCATCGTTGCTTTTAACTTCAAGCCGGTCTATGAGGTTGGCGGGGTCGATGCTGTAGGCGGTTTTAGTAATTGCGTTAACCGGCCTTAAAAGATAGTTGGACAGTAAATAGCCTGAAGCAAGCGCCAGCAGCAGTATTACAGGTATGGCGGCAAATAATATATTTCTGTATTCATCGAGAGTACGTGAAATAAAATCTGTATTGCGTGTAATGAGGATTATTTTATCGGGGTATTCGCCGTTTTCCGTATCGGGTATAAAATAGTAGGTATCCCCGTCATAGGTATAAAATTTCCCGGAACCGTCTGTTTGAACCGCATCAACAATATTTTCCGGGACGTCTTCTAGTTTTGTGTAATGTTGATTTTCATCTGTTGTTCCCAATTCGATACTCCATGTAAATGCTGAAGCATCGAAATCATCATTCCAGTACATAATGAAGAAAAACCCGTCGCTTTTTCCCTGCGCAATTTGTACATCCTTTAATTCAATAGTTAAAGAATCGGTAAGCTTATGCGATAATCCTGATGACAGGAGTGAATAGGCTATGAAATGGAATGCAAGCAGCAGTATTACCAGTATAAAGGTATAAAACAGCGTCAGTTTAAGCTTAATATTGTTTATTCCGACCTTCATGGTATGAATTTATAACCTTCCCCGTATATATTCTGTATTGGACAGTTTGTTGTATCGAATCCCAGTTTATGGCGCAGTCTGCTGACATAAACTTTAACGGCATCGTATTCATGCGATGTTTCGGTATCCCATATCTTTTCTTCCAGCATGCAGTTCGTCAAAACACGGTTCGGATTTTGCATAAAGTACTCCAGCAGGCGGTATTCGGTAGCCGTCAGTTCTATATTCCGGTTATTTACGGTAACTTCACGGGTCGTACGGTTTACAGTTATGCCATTGCTTTCCGTAAGTATGGGGGCTATTGCCGGCTCCCTTCTGCAAAGAGCCCTAATGCGTGCTTCGAGTTCGGCATATTCGAATGGTTTGCATAAGTAGTCGTCCGCTCCGGCATCCAGACCGCTTATCTTATCGTTTAATTCATTCCTGCCTGTAAGCATAAGTATAAACGATGAAACGGAGTTGGCCCTGATTTTCCGGCAAACCTCTATCCCGTTTATTTCCGGCAGCCCGATATCCAGAATTATCAGGTCGTATATATTTGTCAGGGCAAATTCGAGCGCGGTTGCCCCGTTATCGGCGGTATCGACCAGATATCCCGAATCCGCCAGTGAGCGCTTCAATACATTGCGCATCTTGTTATCGTCTTCAACTATTAGTATTTTCATGTACGACATAAAAATAATCGTTTTTGGGGTGTTTTGTCAACTATTTATCAACTATTGTGTGATAGCCTGATGGTGGAGAGCAAAATATAGGATTAATACTGTTTTATTAATTAAGAGTAGGTTTTGTATTAATGGAACGACAGGGCAGCATCAATTTCATAAGGAGGTGTTGAATATAGATAAAAAATATCATAAACGTATTAACAAAAGTTGGTTGGATTTATTAATATTAGAAAGGAGTAAACAATGAAAAAAGGATTTAATATTTTATTAACTCTTGCTTTGATTGCTGTTTTGGCGTTACCAAATACTTTTTCTGTATTAGCGAATAATGATAATGATGTAAATGTGGAACAAGGCTATGTTAAATTGCCTGATAATTTAGACTATATCAAAAACGAAGTACTGACCGGTATTTCTGAAAATAAAGCTCAGCTTCAAGACGAGGTAAATCAAAAATCAAACGGCGCAAGCATTAAAGAAAATGTTTTAGTGAACAGGCTGGATGATGAAAAAATACTTGCCGAAGATGATAACGAATTAGTACTCATCTATGAAGTACAATATACTTGCGAGGGAGGAGCAACTAAATCCCCAATAACAAATGATTATAAGATTAATTCAGCGTACTATGCTTATAATAATCTTGTTGTTAATCTCTCGGTAAGACTGAATTATCATACAGACTGGGGTTATAACGATCAAGGTTGTTATCCTCGGGAAATATATGAAACCCGCTATTCATGGAGTGGTGCAAATACATATAATAATTATATGCTTTGTGTAAACAGTATAGACTGGCATGCCGCGCAAGCGGGAGTACCGTATGGTGGATCTTCCTTTTTACCATTGTACGAAGGTGGTACGCATACATTCGATCCTATAATAACTCTTTCGGGTACATACGCACGTTATCACTATCCTTCAAATTGGACGCTCATGTTAGATGGGCTGAGTGTGGGTTATGGAGTGGCTGCTGGGGATTTCGACATAATATGCTACCATACAGTTTCGCCATATGATTACTTTTCTGTTGGAGAGCAGAACCGTCAAGTAACTATTGGTAGTCCGATGCCCGTTTAGTTCAGTTAAAATATCACCAGATATAGTGCTTTAAGTAGCACGTGTCTGGGCTGCCCTCTGTAGAGGTATCCACGAGTAGTGTTAGACTTGGAAGGATATAAAGGGGGCAGCATGGTCAAGAAGAGCTACCTCTTGGAGCAGGTGACTACCTGCTCCAAGAGGTTAAGATCCTCCGCTTGTTTTGGGTTAAATGAACAAACAGAAAAGTGAGGGGAGATTTATAAAGTGAACATCAATCACAGGAGGTTTTATGATAAAAAATATTAATGCCTATACCTTGATTAAAGTCCTGTTTATCCTTGTAGCCCTTGCATCAATCGTAATTATACAAGCCGAATATTATCAAATGGATACGCTTGATAGGCTAGAGGAATCAACCCCGGTGGTTTATTTTACTCCTTTTGCATTCGGTTATATAGCGATGATATTACTGTCTTTTGGAGCCTTATTTGCGGCGGGTTTTAATTTGAAAGCCGCAATGGAAAAAAGACTTCATTTAAATAAAAAACGCTTCATTTTAGGTGTAGTAATATTATTGCTTTCTTTGATAAATTATCATAACTTATTCTTTTCACAAGGTTGGATTGGGCCCGGGAGCCTACCACTTGGGAGCCTGCCATATTTTATGGCAACCAAGCACTTAACTTTAGTAACAGGCGCGCTGGCTGGTTATTTGTGCTGTAGTTCTTTTAAGACTGAATGATGTTAAATTACATACCTGATTGCCAAGCGACTTTTATCAAGGCATGTTTTATTCAAATAAAAGGAGATAGGAAAATGAAAAATAAAATATTTAATATTCTGATTGTTTTTACTCTGGTTATCACCGGAACCATAGGAGCAACCGGAATGGGCGTTTCGGCTAATGACCCATTTATACAAGACTTTGAAGTCCCAACCCCAGTCTCGCCAGGTTATAACGAGATAAATAGGCAAAACCTGGCACCACTTGGTGCTCTGACTGATGAAGAAATCGAGAAGCTATGGGAACAGATTAACGCGGAAAACGGCCCCGATAAAGGAATAACAGGATGGGTTTATAACGCATCAGTTACCAATACATGGACAGGATATACTTGGAAAGGCTGGCAAGTTTCAGGTGACCCAGGAGGGACTGTTACACTAAGCCAATCTTTTTCAATATCAAATTGTTGGGGAGCCTCTATAGAATTCAGTGCATTGTTTCTTAGCGCTACAGTTGGATATGATGTAACGTATTCCAGTACAAGTCTCGCATCATATTCGCACTATGTAACCCCACCCATGGTCGGCTTTATAGGATATGCGGATTTCTATGATTATACCGTTCATGATTTAGATGTTAGTGCAACGTATTATGACGATGGAGTTCCAACTGATTATGAGTCAGGAACAGCAATGACTTTTGCATGGACAAGATTTGGCTATGCTTATGATGAAACCACAAGTCATTTAATCCTTCCGCCAATACCAAGCTGGTAGTATAATATTATAACAACTTAATTGAGGCTTGTATGAACTAATTAAAAATTAAGCTGTTAAACCTCAAGTTCATACAAGCCTTGATAAATTACTATTTAATATTGAATGTGTAGTTTTACAAGAGTCATTTTCAAAATTGGAGTAAGAATATGAAGCGGAAATGGATAACATGTTTAAGTATACTACTAATTGTTATTAGTATTTTCTATCAGGGTTGTACAGTACAACCTGCCACAACACTAACTACCGATAGCGCAACACAATCAACTACAACGCAGTCTACTGTCATTATCACAGAATCTACTTCGACACAACCCATCAACACTACATCGCAATCTACTAATAGTACAATCCAATCAACAACTACACAATCCACAAGCAATACAACACAATCTTCTACAGCGCAGTCTACAAACACTGCTACACAAACCACAACACAAGAACCTCAAGTTGACCCTTGTGATAATATTTATTTTGCAAAATGGCTTGGATATATGGGATATGCCTTATATGAAGAAATGGCTTATTTCCAGTTTACCTATATTGACTATAATAAATCGACCGCATTGGAAGACAATGTCCTCTCGGTTGAACTACTACCAAACAACCAGGTAATTACTGTAAATGATTTCGAATTTTTATACGGATCATCCGAAAAAGTATTCGACATTAAAACCGTCAATATTCTCTGTAATATCATAAAAAGCGGGGATACGGAAATCAATCAAATCCTTTTCCATATGCAAAACGGCAAGGAATACATTTGGAATATAGGTTCAATTATAATAGAGGTTGTTGATTTACCACAACACGATTATGTATCGCTTGGTTTGAGAGCATTTGTTGAGTCACAACTTGACAGATACTATTTTGTATTGAATAACAAAACCAAAGATATTATCAACCTGACGAGCCTGGAATACACAATGCCTACAGGATTACTCACCTATACACTTACAGGCTCTAAATCACAAACGGAAGTAAGTAATGACGAGCAAAATACCAGCATGGATTTATTACAGGCAAACGAAAGCAGATTATTCACATATTCACTAAAATACACACAATACGGTGAATGTGATTTCTTTGTTCTTAAACCGTTCCTAAAATACGAATTAAATGATAGCTCTTATACTATGCCGCTTGATTTCTGTATTTATTCAGGCTACTTCACAGAAGATGTTATTAACTTGATAATGGAGAATCCTTATATACAAAGTTAACGAGGTGAAATCTCAAAGGAAGAACTGGATGAAATAGACAGGCTATACGGAGTATGGCAGGTTGACCTTACAATGCCCTGTCCTTCTGGCACAGGGGTTGGGCAGGGACGTACATACACGGATAACAAATAAATAATTTTATAAGGAGAAAAAATGAAAAAGAAGATATTGTATGTTTTACTTGCAATTACTCTTGCTCTGGTTGGGGCATTTGGCACGACGGTTAATGGTGTTACGGCGGCAGAGCGTGATGATGCGTTGCCGGTGACCGGTTATGAATTAATAATAAATGAGTCCTCAGGATTATCGGAGTCGGATTTTGAAGTTAAAATAATCTTTGAAGAACCTGCTTCCAGTCGTAATTATTCTGATACACAAACGATAACATTAGAATTATATTATTATGGCGGGCTTATTGCACAATATAGCCAGACTGTATGGTGGCAATGGGATTATACTTATGTTATGGCTTGGAATCGGTCATCATCTGCCTCAGTTGGACAATATGGAGGTTGTCGAAGTTACTATCTAGGGGAAATTGATGGATATGGATACAACTATGCAAGCTATGTTGAATGCATGAGCAAGGGTCGATTTCAAATTCGAGATATTGGAAGTGGCGAACTTGTAGCGACGGTGGATATTACCATTGTAGCGGGTTATGGAGCAGACGGAGGCTATTGGATTATATAAGTAATAGTATTCTGAAACGGTAGCAGGTTCAGAACTGGAAGCATTAATCCGCACTGTTTCTGAACCTGCTTTACAATAGGGAGTATCGTATGGCTGAAGAAAATATATTGGTAACCAGGGGGCTTACAAAGAGATTCGGCAACAATAAGAAAAGTATTATTGCAGTAGACAACCTCGACCTGGAAGTGCACAGGGGCGAGGTATTCGGCTTTCTGGGTCCTAACGGTTCTGGGAAAACGACTACCATCGGAATGCTGTTGGGGTTGATATGGCCGACTTCGGGTACGATAGAGTTTTTCGGTGATGAGAAGAGCAAACCGGCAAAGTTACTGAGAAGAGTCGGGGTCGTGATGGATACCCCCTCTTTTTTCCCGTACCTGTCGGGGCTTAACAACCTGCGCTACTTTGCCATTATAACGAATTGTGCCAACCGTGGGGATATAGACAAAGCTATAGAGATGGTAGGGCTTAACGAGAGGGCCAAAGACAAGGTGCGCACATATTCGATGGGAATGAAACAGCGGTTGTCGGTGGCTTTGGCGCTGATGCATGACCCCGAACTGGTGATACTGGATGAGCCTACCAACGGGCTCGACCCTTCCGGAATAATAGAATTCCGTGAAACGATACGCAGGCTTCGGGGGAACGGGAAGACGGTATTTCTATCCAGCCATCTGTTGAGTGAGGTAGAGAAAGTCTGCAGCCATGTCGCATTAATAGACAAGGGTAGGATTCTGGCGAGAGGGTCTGTAGAGGAACTGCTGGGAAGGACGAAAGCGATTTGGCTCAAGGTATCCGATGCAGACGGGGCAGTCTGCCTGTTAGAGCGTATTGAATGGATAAAGTCGGTGAAGAAGAAAGAAACGGGGCTGGTCGTGGCCGAAGCAGAAGAGAAAAGGGCTTATGAAATAAACGAACTGCTGATAGCCAACGGAATCCACGTGCATGAGACGAAGATAAGCGAAGGATCGCTGGAGGATTTCTTCCTAGCCACGATAGATGCCGGAGAGACGGTGAAATGATAAGGCTGGTCCTGGCAGACCTTTTCCAGTTCCTCAGGAGATGGATGCCGTATGTCCTGTTGCTTTCGTTATGTTTATCCGTGCTGATTTCTATAGAATTCGATTGTTACCAGATAAAACAGTTGATAGACTACGGGGTTACGTACGACGATTATATCGCGGCGTTGGAAACGGGAGATCCGGAGGCTCTGAGGGTAGTCCTTTCTTCTATAACATATGAAGACGGTAGCAGTTCAACATGGGTTGTATATATGAACACATTCGACAAAATAGTTATACCGGATTATATGGATACGATGTTTTCCTATATAGACTATATTGCTTTGTTCTTTATCATGCTGGCGGCATCGTTTATCGGTGCGGAATACCAGTGGGGGACGTTGAGCCAGACGCTGGCAAGGGGGATAGGGAGGAACTCGTATTTCGGCTCGAAGTATGTTTCGCTTGCCATACTGGCATGGCTGTTTGTTTGCGGAGCAACGTTTTTCGTTCTTATTACCGGTATGATAACAACCTGGCTGGTAACAGGCGGAATAACGTGGGATTTCATATCGACGGCTACGGTGGGATACCTTCTTTCATCTATGGGATTAATAACGTTGATACTGCTGGCATACGCCACACTTACAGCACTGTTTTCCAGTTCTCTGAAATCTACTGTTGCAGGTATGGTAGCAGGCGTGATGTATCTGCAAATGGAAGATTACCTTGTAGGGTTGGCAATCAGCGGTTCCAGATTCTCGACGTATGATTCTCTGCTTGGCCAATGGGTAACACCCGCTCCGCCTGAATGGCTGGCATACACCGTCGGTTATAACGCCCAGTATCTGATGGCGCATATATCACCCGGCTTGGGGGAGTCATCGACTTATTTTAATCATAACCTGACAAACGTAACGCAGTCGGTATTGGTGCTGACAGGATATTGTGTGATTTTTATATGTATAAGTTTTCTTATCTTCCGCAAGCAGAATTTGACCAGTGATCAAAATTGATTCCCTTAATGCATACGGGAGGAATATTGCCATGATTTATAGTAATGCAGGGGATATAAAGAGATGATAAGGCTTGTGATGGCAGACCTGTTCAAGTTTCTCAGGAGGTGGCTGCCGTATATCCTGTTACTGCTCTTATGTCTGTATATGATTAATTTTATACAAAATGATTATTCTCATGCAAAACATATATTAGACTATGGGGCAGGGCTGTCATACTCCGATTATGCCGCTGCGTTGGAGCAGACAGACCCGGATGAAGCATATGTAACGATATCTTCTTCAGGTGAGGGTTTCTCCGGCAAGCGGAGTATCGCCAAGAGAGTTTTTGAGGCGGTGGTACTACCCGATTATATTTACAGGATGTTTGAAAACCTTCAGAATAACTACCTTTACCTGTGCCTGCCGTTTGTTATATTGGCGGCATCGTTTATCGGTACGGAATACAAGTGGGGAACGTTGCGTCAGACGCTGGCAAGAGGTATAGGGCGGAACTCATACTTCAGCTCCAAGTATGTTACACTTGCCGTATTGGCATGGCTGTTTGTTTGCGGAGTAACCTTCTACTTCCTTGTTGCAGGTATGGTAACCACATGGCTGATTAGCGGCGGGATGTCGTGGGATTTCATATCGACGGATACGGCGAAATATCTTCTTTCATCGATGGGATTGATAACGTTGATACTGATGGCGTTTGCAGCATTTACGGCGCTCTTTTCCACCATTTTTAAATCTACTGTCGTAGGAATGATAGCCGGTATTATATATCTACAGATGGAAAACAGGGTTATAGTTAGGGCAATCACCGATTCGGGGATCAGGTTCGGTGAAGCTGCCAATCCGCCGGAATGGCTGGCATATACCATCACTTACAATGCCCAGTATTTACTTGGTTACATAACACCTGACTCAACGATATATGGCGAATATTTGAATTACACTATTACAGATACGACGCAGTCTATACTAACGCTGCTTGCATTCTGTGCCGTTTTTATCCTGATAAGTTTTCTTATCTTCCGCAAGCAGGAATTAGTAACGGAGTAGAGACGGTTGAAGATACAGGGTAATGTCGGCAGAGCGCGATAATTCGTTACGGTTTTTGGGCGTGAAGTAATAATAGCAGATGAATCTTCCGGGTTATCGGAATAGGATTTTAGCGTATCGATATACTGAGTGGAGTGACTCTTATCTGTGGATGATGCAACAATAGTTTACCCCGGGCACGGGCCGAAAACCACTATCGGAGCCGAGCGCCGGGGTAATCCTTTTCTTGTTTAGACTTCTATAGAAGACCGCCAAAACCAACCAGAACCGGCGCGATAACCAGCGCGATTATGGTAATCAGTTTTATCATGATATTCAACGAAGGGCCTGAAGTATCCTTCATCGGGTCGCCTACCGTGTCGCCGACAACTGCTGCCTTATGGGCATCAGAACCCTTGCCGCCGTAAGCTCCGGTTTCCACCCATTTCTTGGCATTGTCCCATGAGCCGCCGGCATTGGCGAAGCTGATGGCCAGAATAAGTCCGGTAATAATGGCGCCGATTAAGAAACCGCCGAGAGCAACCGGGCCTAATAGAATACCGACAACAACCGGGGAAAGGATAGTGACGACACCCGGAAGAATCATCTGCTTGATGGAATCCTTGGTGCAGATATCGACGCACTTGGCGTAATCCGGTTTTTGGGTGTTATCCATAATACCCGGCATTTCCTTGAACTGGCGGCGGACTTCGTTAACGATGGAGAAACTGGATTTTCCGACCGCTTTTAAGGTCATGGCGCAGAAAACAGCCGGCAGCAGACCGCCGAGGAAAAGACCGGCAACCACATGCGGGTCGAGCAGGCTGATATCGGAGGCATTGATACCTACCGCCTGAGTATAAGAGAAGAGCAGCGCCAGCGCCGTTAAACCGGCCGCGCCGATGGCAAAACCCTTGCCGGTTGCGGCAGTGGTGTTGCCGAGCGAATCCAGCGCATCGGTTCTTTTCCTGATTTCTTCCGGCAAGCCGGACATCTCGACGATACCGCCTGCATTATCGGCAACCGGGCCGTAAGCATCGGTGGCATCCTGAATACCGAGAATTGCCAGCATACCGACGCCGGCGATGGCGATACCATAAATATCACCCAGGTTATAGGCCAGTACAATAGCTACAACAATGATGATAACAGGCGGAAGAGTGCTCATTAAGCCGTTGGCGAAACCGCTGACAATATTGGTTCCGGCTCCTGTCTGGGAAGCCTTTGAAATCTCAAGAGTGGGTTTGTATACATATGAAGTGTAGTAATTGGTGCTTTCACCGATAAGCACGCCTGCAACGATACCGGTCAGAATTGCCCAGAAGACATTCAGGTCTACTCCCATCAACTGAACGATAATAAAAGAGAAAATGGCAGTCAGGATGGCAGCACCAAATGTGCCGCGACGCAGCGCATTCAACAGGGCTTTCATCTGGAGTTTCTCACCGACTCTTATCATGAAGATACCCAAAATAGATGCCAGGATACCGCCGGCAGCTATCATCAATGGCAGGAACCATGCCGTTTCCATATCGGGAACCAGCGATTTACCGAGTGTTGTGGAGAAGACGGCTATCATACCGAGCGTCATGGTGGCAATAATTGAATCTACATATGATTCAAAGAGGTCGGCGCCCATACCGGCAACATCGCCTACATTGTCGCCGACAAAGTCGGCCACTACTGCGGCATTGCGATGGTCGTCTTCCGGGATGCCTTTTTCAACCTTGCCGACAATATCGGCACCGGTATCGGCTGCCTTGGTGAAGATACCTCCGCCGACTCTGGCAAAGATGGCTACCGAAGATGCTCCGAAACCGTAACCGGGGATAATGGCCAGGAAGTTGGCATTCTCTCCGAAGATAAGATACAGAATGCTTAAACCGAGGATACCGATACCGACTACCGATAATCCCATGACAGCGCCGCTGCGGAATGAAACGCGCAGGCCGTGATTCAGGCTTTCCTGTGCCGCTGCCGCTGTCCTCGAGTTAGCCCTGATGGCAATGCTCATCCCGACAAAGCCCGCCAGTCCGGAACAGACAGCGCCGAAGACGAATGAAAAAGCTACCGACCAGCCGAGAGCGGGAACCACTCCCAGTATTATCGCCACAATGACAACGAAGATTGCCAGTATGCGATATTCCCTTCCCAGGAAGGCTAGCGCTCCTTCTTTGATGGCGGCTGAAATTTCCTGTACCTGCTTGTTTCCCTGAGGCTGTTTAAGCACATATCTGGCAAACAAGCCGGCTACGGCTAATCCCAGCACACCCGCTAGAATCGAGACAAAAATTAGACTCAATACTATGTTCTCCTTTCGTAATATTTTTCCAGTTTATTTTCGAGACTTTTTTGTTGAATCATCAGAGTTAAATCGCTGCGCGTTTTTTCGAGCACACCGCGGAAATTGTCGGTGGTGCGTCTTAAGCCGCCGGTGATGGCATCGGGGAAATCGATGGTTACGAGAGTATTATAGATATCGTCCATGGCTTCCAGCAGTTCTTCTCCGCGCGACTGGTCGCCTTTTCTAAGCCCGTCAAGAAGGTAGCGTCTCAATTCGCCTACAGCCTCTCCCAGACCGTTAAGATAGGCGGCATAGTCCACACCCAGTTCATCGGGAGCGGGAAGCGATTCTTTGTTTATTAAAGCGTAAGTGGCATAACCCTCTGCCAGTTCTTTTTGTGCATCGTGGAGGAAGCCGGTGTTGCGCAGTTCGCTGCAATTGCTGATAGCATTTCCGGCATCCGCCAGCAGTGTTTTGGCAGTTTGCAGCATCTCTTTTGCTTTGTCGAATTCCTGACGGTGTATGGCTCGGATGGCGTTGCCGCAATAGCGGATAGCTTCGCGGCAGAGAGGGAGGGATTTCTCACGGGCAGCGTCTTTTTCTGAAAAGTCTTTTCTTATTATTCCGGCAATCGTATCCAGTTTATCTGCAAGTTCACTCATTCGTTAGACCCATCTTTTTTATTATCTGTTCGGTGGCTTCGTTCGGAGAGCGAGCTCCCAGTATGGCGCTTATCAGGGCGACAGAGTCGGCCCCGCAAGAAATTACTTCTGATATATTATCATAATTTATACCGCCTAATCCAACTACAGGAACAATTGCCTTGTCTTTTATACGGCGCAGGCTTTCCAATCCGATTACTTTTACGCCTGTCTTGCTGCCGGTCGGGTAGATGGCGGCAGCGGCGATGTAATCCGCTCCCTCCTCCTGTGCTATAGCGGCTTCCTGCAGTGTGCTTACGGAGCAGCCGATGATTTTATCTACCGGCATAAGTTTTCTGGCAACGGATACAGGGATATCGTCCTGCCCGATGTGTACCCCGTCGGCGTCAGAGGCAATAGCAATGTCTATATAGTCGTTCACTATAAAGAGTGCGTTATACCGGCTGCATAATTGTTTTAATTCGATAGCTATTGCCAAAAGGTCATTTTTAGGGGTGGTTTTATCGCGTAACTGGATGATTTTTGCGCCGCCGTCAAGAATCTGTTTGGCGATATTAAGATGACTGCGACCTTTTAAGGAATCCGTATCGATAATGGCGTATAATCCCTTTATCCTGTCTGTCTTGTTTTTTCTGAGCAGCTTCGATATCAGTTCTTTTTCTATCGTGTAGAGTTTGAAGCGCGCTTTTTCAAACCGGTTGGAGTCCAGTTCGATATCGGGTATTTTTACCAACTCCTCGATTACCCTCAACGATTGCTCGATTCGGCGGCTGTTGGCGATGACGGTAGCACTCAGGTCTCTTTTCCCCAGTTGCTGCTCCACCTTGATGTCGGCGCCGACATCGGAATCCGCCTGTCTGGACTGTAATAGTTTTTTCTTTAAAGTGAAATCGACATCCTCAAGGTCATGTCTCAGCGCTTTCAGCTCTTTTGAGAGGATTGCGTCATTCAACATCAACCTGGCGATGTCTTCCAGTAAACGCAGGCTTTCGCCGATGCGATTCAAGTTGGCATCGACGATGCGCAGCGATTGGTTCGGTAATCCTTCGGGCAATGTCATTTTCAAAACTCTGGAATTGCAGACAATCTTAAAATACGTTTAATTTTAACATAAGAGGGGATGTGGGGGAAATGGAGCAAAATTTATAGAGCATTATTCGCCGCCGTTATGGTTCGATCCCGACAGATCGGGACTTCGTAGTCCCTCTACGATTTGTATTAGATTCATTCGTCTGCGACTCAGAATGACAATGTAGAGGGACTCCTCGCAAAGACAGGGGAAAAATCCGTTCGCCCTTATCGAATGGCATTATGAACGGATTTTATCATCAACCGAATTGATTTGATACTTTACCCCTCCACCGCATCCCTGTAATGCTCAATTCGCGAGGGTTTGTTGTTGCGGTCTAACTCTACCGCTATGAAATCGATGCGCCAGTCCGCTAGCATTTTATCTTTCTCGCCCAGATATGTATAAGCGGTTTTTATCAGATGCTTCTTCTTGGTGTTGGTTATCGATTCTTCCGGCGTACCGAATCCGGAGCTTGTCTTGGTGCGCACTTCCGCAAATACAATGCAATCCTCTTCCTGTGCGATGATATCGATTTCCCCGCAGTAGCAGCGGTAGTTGGTTTCGATAATGATTAGTCCGTTGTTTTTGAGGTATTCGGCGGCAAGGGTTTCTCCCAGTTTGCCGACTTCCTTGCGCGAAAGCTTCAACGCAGGTACATTCCTTTTATCGGCTGGAAGGTACGGCGGTGGATGGGGCAGGGGCCGAGTTTATTTATACAGGAGATATGCTCGGCAGTCCAGTAGCCCTTATGTTTACATAATCCGTAGCCCGGATACAATTCATCCAGTTCATTCATCATCCTGTCACGCGATACTTTTGCGATAATAGAGGCGCAGGCAATCGAGAAGCATAAACCGTCTCCATGGGGGATGCCTTTCTGGGGGAGGGGGATTTCCTGCAATTTTAAGTAATCTATCAGCAGGGTATCCGGCTGCGGATTCAGCTGCTCGACAGCCTGTTTCATTGCCAGTTTGGTCGCTTTTAAAATATCCGTAACATCTATTATTTCGTTTGATACGATGCCAACGCTCCATGAAACTGCCTCTTCCTGTATATACGAGTAGAGGTATTCACGCTTTTCGGGAGGCAGCAGCTTGCTGTCCATTACCTGGTGAATCCAATCCCCTTTAATTTTTAAGGGCAGTATAACAGCTGCCGCTACCACCGGCCCGGCCAGGCAGCCGCGTCCGGCTTCATCTACGCCGGCAATACGGCAGAATCCCTGCCTCGATAATCGCTTTTCTTCATCGAATGTCGGTTTACAGACGGCTTTCAATATCAATCCTTCCGGTAGCTTGCGGTCTTTCCATTATACATATTTATTCAATTAATTTCTTGTAAAAGCGATGCTAGTTACAGGCAGCCTGGTCGACATGCATCACTGAAAACCTGTATAACATCTGGCTGCTCCAGCGCTCCAGGAGCCTGATCGTATCCAGGGGATTATCCATTCTTGCCTTTTCATCGGCATCCCAGTTTTCGTAGCGTTTTAAAACCTGCCTGTCTTCTGCCGTGATATGTCTTCTGAGCAGGTCTTTTCTCCTGGAGATGTAATTGGCGTATTTCAGGAAATACCAGCATTGTATTACGAAGAAGGCGGCTTTATATAAATCCTTCATGGCAATAGCCGATTGCCGGAAGTCTTTATCATAAATCAGGGCATGCCTGCTGGCATGATTAATATTTGAAAGCGTCACCATGGCATTGTTGCGGATGTCGAGGGCGGATATCGGGCCGATAATTTCATTTACATCTCCATATAAAATACGGCAGCCGTAATGAAATGCCACCAGGTCGTAGCGCGGCCATATCCTGATTTCCTCCAGCCCGCCCAGATAGCCGCAGGCATAATGACTGTCGGGCATATTGTCAATGATATCACGATATAATGTAATATCTTCCGGCAAGACTACATCCAGAACGACATTAACATCTACATCGCTTTGCGGGGTAGAATCGTCTCTGGCCCTGCTGCCGACAAGCGCTACCAGCAGCAACCTCTTGCCGAATTTTGTTTTGAGATTATCCAGAAGGGCATCGAGCCATTTGTCCAGTTTAAAATCATTCGACATATTCAATACACGATTCCTTATCCAGCAACTTCAGTATTATTCGAGGTACTTGTATCAACTCATCGACGAATCGGGGGTTTCGATGATGCCGCCTCCCAGCACCTCGTCCCCTCTGTAAAAGACGATGGATTGTCCCGGTGTGATAGCCCACTGGGGCTGTTCGAATTCGACATCGCAGAAGCCGTCAGCGAGTTTAATTTTAACGGGCGATTCGGAAGCCCTGTAACGGATTCTGGCTGATATTTGCTCCATAAAAAGAGGAATGTTGCCCGATGTCCATGTTAAATTACCGGCACGCAACTTCGTTAAAAAAAGCTGGTCTCGTTCCCCGAGTATGACAGTATTATTCTGCGGGTCGAGCCTGACGATGTACCTTCTGTTATTCGAAGATAATCCCAAACCCTGCCTTTGTCCGACAGTGTAATAAGCCAATCCCCTGTGCCGCCCGATTACCGCTCCGTCTGTATCTAATATATCGCCGCTTTCCGTCTTTACATTTTTGCTTATGAATTCATCGTAACCATTATTCGGTATGAAACAGATATCCTGGCTTTCATATCCCACAAGGGTGTCGATTCCCAATCCGCAGGCAATCTGTTTAACCTCTGTTTTGGTTAATCCGCCCAGCGGCATCAATAAACGCTTCAACTGTTCCTGCTTTAATATGTAAAGGAAATACGACTGGTCTTTAGCAGAATCGATTCCTTTTAAAAGTTTTAGCCCTTCCTGTGTTTCCAGAATGCGCGCATAGTGACCGGTAGCCAGCAGGTCAGCTCCCAGTTCCCTGGCTTTATCATTTAAAAGACCGAATTTAATATTGCGGTTGCACAGGATGCAGGGATTGGGGGTTCTTCCGAGGCCGTATTCATGGCAGAAAGGTTCGATTACTCTTTCATGGAAGTCTTTTTCCATGTCCGCCACATAATGGGCAATACCCAGTTTTGCTGCAATCTGCGAGGCAGTTTCGACGGTATTTCCGCTGCATTCGGAAATAGACATGGTAATACCGAAAACATTATATCCTCTATCTTTCAGGATAAGCGCGGCAACCGACGAATCGACTCCGCCGCTCATAGCGACAGCTACTTTATACATTTTCCCATTTATTCTCCTGCGTTTTCGTCAACAGTTATTGCTGTGCCGGATTCCTCGCTTCCTTCTGCGGAAAACTCATCCGGTATCTCTATTTCACCGTTATTTCTTTGTTTCAACAGCTCTCGTACTTTCAGCCAGATTTCCCGTGCAATATCCTGTTTGCTTTTTCCGGCATCGATTACCAGCCATCTTTCCGGTTCCTTAGCCGCCAGTTCGAGATAACCCCGGCGTATCCTGTTATGGAATGTCAGGCTTTCTTTCTCAAAGCGGTCTCTTTTTTGACCGCGTTTGCGCGCCAGCCCGATGCCGGGCAGTATATCCATCAATATCGTCAGGTCGGGTTTCAATCCTCCGGTTGCCAGAAAATTTACTTTCTCGATAGTTTCCATATCCAGCTGGCGACCGAAGCCCTGGTAAACAACGGTGGAATCTGTAAAACGGTCGCAAATAACAATCTTCCCTTCTTTTAATGCCGGATTGATGACGGTCTCGACCAGGTGGCTGCGCGAGGCGTTGAATAATAGAAGTTCGGCTAGCGGGGAGATGGGGGAAGTCTGCCACTTGAGGCATTTCGTTATTTCTTCTCCCAGTGGGGTACCGCCCGGTTCCCTGGTCTGAATTGCCGGTATTTCATCGCGCGCAAGCAGCTTAAAGAGGACGTTGGACTGGAAGCTTTTCCCGCTGCCTTCACCGCCCTCGAAGGTAATAAATAGAGACATAATTAAGATTCCTTATAAATGCTGACCCTTCTGTTGGGTTCTCTGCCGGTGCTTTTGGATGAAAGGTTGTTCCTTTCCGCTACAATATGCTGCAGGCGGCGGATATAAGCGCTTTGCGGGCTTAATTCGATTGCTTCTTCACTTTCTCTCGCCTTGTCGGCTGCAAGTTCGGCTTCTTTTATAGCCAGACCGAGTACATCACCCTTGCCTTCGTTTTTACTGATAACGGCAGCCGGATGTATCGTCGCCAGCATTTGTTTTAATTGAATCGGGGTATGCTTGCGCAGCACATAGACCGGCAGATTTGACGCTTCCGCATCGCGAATCTTCTGCGGTTTATTGCGGTAATAGGTTTTCGATGTTATCATCATATCCGCTTCGTTCAGGTTATCGACTACATTTAAAGCTATATGCAGGTCTTTGGCAGCTTCCTCCAGCCGGATGCGGTTAATCCCGAAAGGATAGAGCTTCGGTGACGGCTGCCTTTTTACGGGAGCACCTTCTTTTTCTTTCGAACGTTTTTCCCTGATGTCGACAGGCACTTCTTTCTTGATGATTATATCCCCGTTTTCGCCGAGGGAACGAATTTCCATTGCTGCCGGAATTCCCCTTAGTAGCGCATCTATCGATGCGCCGACATCCGGGTGTACGGCCACCCGGTACCTGTCCTGTATCTCGACTACGATATTGAAAGTCGGAGGCGATTTACGTTCGAGTATCGTCTTCTGTGTTCCGCGCCTTTTTGCTTCATCGTCGCCCAGCGTTACCGCCTGTATGCCGCCGACAAGGTCGGATAGAGTCGGATTCAGCATCAGGTTTTCGAGTGTGTTGCCGTGTGCCGTGCCGATAAGCTGTACGCCGCGTTCGGCAATCGTCCTGGCTGCCTGCGCTTCCAGTTCGGTGCCGATTTCATCGATGATAATAACTTCCGGCATGTGGTTTTCTACCGCTTCAATCATGACGGCGTGCTGCATGGTGGGTGTAATTACCTGCATGCGTCTCGAGCGTCCGATGGCGGGGTGGGGTATGTCTCCGTCGCCGGCGATTTCATTGGAGGTGTCTACGATGACAACGCGTTTTTTCATATCGCTGGAAAGCACACGCGCCGCTTCACGCAGCATGGTGGTTTTTCCGATACCGGGGCGCCCCAGCAGTAAAACGCTTTTGCCGGATTGCACCAGGTCTTCTATTATTTTAATAGTACCGAAAACGGCGCGTCCTGCACGGCAGCTTAAACCGACTATTTTACCCTTGCGGTTGCGGATGGCTGAAATACGGTGCAGTGTGCGCTCGATGCCGGCGCGGTTATCATCGCCGAAACTGCCGATTCTCGAAGTAACATAATCGATATCGTCCTGAGTTACTTCCTGTGTGCTGAGGCAGACATCATTATTCGGGAAACGCGCCTCCGGGCAGCGACCGAGGTCCAATACGATTTCGAGCAGGGTATTTACGTCTTCCTGCTCCTGTAACGGCTGGCGGATATGCGGTGGCAGAATCTCAAGAAGAGCGCCGAGTTCTTCGTCAATGACCTTCGTCAAAACTATCCTCCCGCAATTTTACCATCCTCTCGAAGCCAGCAGCTGGTCTTCGGGTATTTGCTTGATTTCGATGCCGGGCATGGCCTCTCCGAGATTCTTGCTGACCTCGGCAATAACCTTGTAATCCTGATAATGAGTAGTCGCTTTCACAATCGCCTTGGCCCTCTTTTCGGGGTCGGCGGATTTGAAAATGCCCGAGCCGACGAAGACGCCTTCGGCTCCCAGTTGCATCATCAGCGCGGCATCTGCCGGTGTGGCGATACCGCCGGCGGCAAAGTTGACGACCGGCAGCTTGCCGGTATCGTGCACTGCTTTAACCAGTTCGTATGGGGCGCCGTTTTCCTTGGCAAAAGACATCAATTCTTCCTGGGGCATATTGACTAGCTGTCTGATGCTGTCCATTACTGTTCGCATATGCCTGACGGCTTCGACGACGTTGCCGGTGCCGGCTTCTCCCTTGGTGCGAATCATGGCGGCGCCCTCGCCGATACGTCTTAAAGCCTCTCCGATATTGCGGCAGCCGCAGACGAAGGGCACTTTGAAATCGTGTTTCCAGACGTGGTTGGCTTCATCGGCGGGGGTTAAAACCTCCGATTCGTCGATAAAGTCGATGCCGATGGCCTCGAGTGTTCTGGCTTCGACGAAATGACCGATACGGCACTTCGCCATAACGGGGATGCTGACGGCTTTCATAATATTTTCGATAACGGAGATATCCGCCATGCGGGCGACGCCGCCAGCGGCGCGGATATCGGCGGGGACTCGTTCGAGCGCCATAACGGAGCAGGCTCCGGCGGCTTCGGCGATTTTCGCCTGTTCGGGGTTGATGACATCCATAATTACGCCGCCCTTGAGCATTTGAGCGAGTCCTGTTTTAACTTTCCAGGTACCGGTTTCCATTTAAAACTCCTTAAATTGTCTACAGGATTATTGTACCCTTTGTCTATCGGTGTTATCAAGCGAAGAATTTGGATAGTTAAATCTCACCCCCAACCCCTCTCCGCACGCAGAGAGGGGAACACTATATTTGCCTCCTTCTCTGATTTCGGAGAAGGAGGATAGGAGGATGAGGTTTATCATAATTCGCATAACACACTTGGGATGTTTCGTTCTGATATGTCGATGCTCACAACAGGGTTTGATAATGATATAATGCTTGCTGAGGTTAAATGGGATGTCTGAAACATCGATGAATTGTCTTGCTGAAAGAACGAAGCAACTGGGTATAACACTCGATACGTCTCAATTGCAGCAGTTTGCGATATATAATCGTGATTTGACTGACTGGAATGACCGTATCAATTTAACCGCTATAACCGATGTCGAGGACGTTCAAATAAAACATTTTCTGGATTCACTGACATTGATATCGTCAATAAATGAAAAACAATGCGAAAGTTGTAAAATCATCGATGTCGGAAGCGGAGCCGGTTTCCCCGGAATACCTTTAAAAATCGTATTGCCCAGCTTAGAGATGACCCTTATTGAAGCTACTACGAAAAAAGTCCTGTTCCTGGAGCATATTGTTCAAGAACTGGCATTGCAGGATGTCGAAATAATCAACGGGCGTGCAGAGGAAGCGGCGCAAAAGCCGGAGTACCGTCAGAAATTCGATGTTGCCATATCGCGCGCGGTGGCGGAACTGGCGGTATTATGCGAATTAACCCTGCCTTTCTGTAAAGTCGGCGGCTGTGTCATCGCGCAGAAGAAGGGCGATATCCAGTTTGAACTGGAGCAGTCCCTTAAATCTATCGAAACACTGGGCGGCAGGCTGTCGAAAGTCGAAAAGATTAATCTGGAAGGTCTTGACGATGAGCGTTATCTGGTAGTTATCGATAAAGTAAGACCGACTCCGGAAAAGTATCCAAGGCGTCCCGGTATGCCCGAAAAAAGACCGTTATTGTAATACATTATAATAAAGGAGGCGGTAATGAATCGTCAAAAAGTGACCTTGCTTCTTATTAATGTAATCGGCGGAATCCTGGTTATCGGCAGTTATGTTTATGGCTTGAATACGCAGTCCGGCGGAGCCTCGGTATTATGGGGTGGCGTTCCCGCAAATATTCAACCGATATATGCCGTATCTATGATACTGTCAGCAATCGGTTATTTTGCTTTTATCTACTATTTGCTGTTTAAACTCAATCCCGCAGAGGTAGTGATATATAAAAAATTCAATTACAGTCTCTTCTATTGGATATTTATGGCGATGCTTTTACCTTCTGCTTTCTGGATGCCTTTAACCAATCTGTATGTAGCCAATCCTGTTCTTGTTTACTGGATACTTATCCGTGTTGTCCTTTTCATAGTCGGATTTGCCTCACTCGCTTTGATATGGGCGCTGATCAATACCTCTCCTTATACCGAGGGAATTGCGCGCCGGGCGGCAATTGCCGGCAGCATCTATTTTACCTTTCACACCTTGATTCTGGATGCAGTTATCTGGGCGCAGCTTTTTAAATAGTCATTTGTAAATTGCACAATACGTATATCTATGTTATAGTTTTCTTACAAACGCAGTCATAATAAGACCGCTAGGGGAGCGAAAAAGCTGAGAGTTCCGCAAGTCCGGAACAACCCTGATGACCTGAACTCGGTAATGCGAGCGTAGGAAAGCGGACACACAAAACCAGGGTCCGGTATTTCCGAATCTCTGGTTTTATTGTTTTTAAGGAGAGAAATGACACAGCTTGAACTGGCAAAAAGGGGAGTCATATCGCCGCAGATGGAAACGGTTGCCGAGTGCGAAGGACTGGATGCGGAGTTTATCCGCCAAGGGGTTGCTGACGGCACCGTCGTTATTCCTGCCAATATAAATCACAAGAGCCTCATTCCCTGCGGTATCGGCAAGGGTTTGAAAACCAAAATAAATGCCAATATCGGCAACTCTTCCGACTATGGGAATATAGAAACCGAACTTGATAAGCTGGAGGTGGTTATCGAAACAGGCGCCGATGCGGTGATGGATCTCTCTACCGGCGGCAACGTCAACGAGATTCGCCGTGCCATTACCAATAAAAGCACGATTGCCATCGGTACCGTACCTATATATCAAGCCGGGCTGGAAGCCGCCCGAAAGCATGGCGCCATTGTCAATATGACTGCCGATGACCTGTTTAATACCATTGCCGAACACGCCGAAGACGGCGTCGATTTCGTTACCGTTCATTGCGGGGTAACGCGCGAGTCCGTCGAAAGATTACAGAAACAGACACGCGTTACCGATATCGTTTCGCGCGGCGGCGCATTTATGATGGGTTGGATGATTCATAATGGAAAGGAAAATCCGCTCTACGAACAGTTCGACCGGCTGCTTGAAATTGCCTTGAAATACGATGTCACCCTCAGCCTCGGCGACGGTATGCGTCCCGGTAGTCTTTGTGATGCTACCGACAGGGCGCAGGTTCAGGAACTCATCATCCTCGGCGAACTGGTAAAGAGGTCGCGCGATGCCGGAGTGCAGGTAATGGTAGAGGGGCCTGGGCACCTTCCCCTGAATCAAATCGAAGCCAATGTAAGATTACAGAAGTCCATCTGCAACGAGGCTCCGTTTTACGTTTTAGGGCCTCTGGTGACCGATGTGGCTGCCGGTTATGACCATATTACCGGCGCTATCGGCGGGGCAATTGCCGCTGCCGCCGGCACCGATTTCCTGTGCTATGTGACGCCTGCGGAACACTTGTCTCTGCCGGATATGGAAGATGTGAGGCAGGGCATTATCGCATCACGCATAGCGGCACACGCCGGAGATATCGCCAAGGGTGTCAAAGGGGCGATGGAATGGGACAGGAAGATGTCGCTTGCCCGTAAGAATCTCGACTGGGAAGAACAGGCTCGCCAGTCTTTAGACCCGAAGCATCACAGAGAAGTGCATGCCCAGCACGCTACCTTCGGCAAGGCATGCAGTATGTGTGGCGACTTCTGCGCCATGGAGCTTACTGCCAAGTATCTGGGTATACCTGTTAAGAAGTGCTAGATTTTCTTTTTTAATGCTGCCATTTAGTCGCGGGGATGGGCATTGCCCGTCTGCCTTATTCGTATAAGGGCGGGCGACCATTGGTCGCCCCTACTGTTTGACTTTCATGCCGGAGTCCCGGTTTAAGGGGACATATTTAAAATTATTTCCCTTTACACAGATTAGAAGTATATAATAAAGCAAACCGTTACAATCAAAAAGGGAGATTTGAAATGGAAGCTATCAATGCAGAACTTGAAAATAAAGCTAAAGCCGTCAAAGCCGCTTCAAAGCGCATGGCAAATATAGCTACTCCCGTTAAAAATCAGGCTTTAAAGAATATCGCTGCGGATTTAATCTCGAAATGCGACGACATCCTGTCAGCCAATAAAATCGATTATTCCGAAGCCGAGGCTTCCGGTATGAACAAGGCTATGTTAGACCGGCTGCTGCTTACCGAAGACCGTTTGCAGGGTATGGCAAAGGATGTTTTAACTGTCGCCGCTCTCCCCGACCCCATCGGCGAAGTGATGGAAATGCGCACCCTCGATAACGGAATGATGATATGTAAAAAACGCGTTCCGCTGGGGGTTATCGGCGCCATTTATGAAAGCCGCCCCAACGTTACGGTCGATATTGCCAGCCTGTGTATAAAATCGGGTAACGGATGCATTTTGAGAGGCGGGAAGGAAACGGTTCACTCCAATATGGCACTGGCGAAGGTAATACAGGATGCTATAAAAAGAGCCGGACTCCCCGACGGTATCGTTCAGGTTATCGAGGATACCGACCGCTCGCTGGTCAACCAAATGCTTAAAATGTCGGACTATATCGATATGGTCGTTCCCCGCGGCGGAGCCGGTCTTATAAAATTTGTAAGGGATAATGCCGTTATGCCGGTTATTTCGGGCGGTATCGGTGTTTGCCATACTTATGTAGATGCAGCGGCGGATATAGAAAAAGCGACAGCGATTGTATACAACGCCAAGGTACAGCGGCCTACCGTTTGCAATGCACTGGACAGCTTACTGGTGCACAAAGACATCGCTTCAAGCTACCTACCGAAGGTTGCCGCCGAATTGAATAAAGCCTCCGTCGAGTTTCACTGCGATGAAAAATCTATGGAAATTCTTAAAAAGAGCGGGCTGAATCTGAAACTGGTTTCGGCTGTCGAAGAAGACTGGGGAAAGGAATTTCTGGCTCTGATTATCGCCGTAAAAGTGGTGTCATCGCTGGATGAAGCCCTCGAACATATCGATAAATACGGCTCGGGGCACTCTGAAGCAATCGTCAGCGAAAATTACACGGCAACCATGCGTTTCCTGAACGAAGTTGATGCCGCCTGTGTCTATGCCAATGCCAGTACCCGCTTTACCGACGGCAGCCAGTTCGGCATGGGCGCCGAACTCGGCATCAGCACGCAGAAAATGCATGCCAGAGGGCCCATCGGCTTGAAAGAAATCACCTCTTATAAATGGATAGTCTTCGGCAGCGGGCAGATAAGAGGCTAGAATAATTTTGGCAATTGCCTTTATCCAGCGTCCCTATAATTCGAGATGAAGTCTCCAATGTGAGGGACAAATGTCTTTGCGAGTCCATTCCCGAAGGGAAGGCGAAGCAATCTCTTTGATTGTATTTAATAAATGCAAAGTTCAAAATAGTCCAGCGTTAGAGATTGCCGCGTCATTCGTCCCGATATGATCAGGACTCATTCCTCGCAAAGACGGTTTGTACGTTGTCAAACTGAATCCGTAAAAGCAGAGAAACCACCCGTAAAGAGTGGCTTCTCTGTTATGAAAGGAGAAAAAGCATGCCAACATGCTTTTCTCCCCTATATTATACCAAGTAAACGTCTGTACTTTCCAAAAAGCATTTAGCCGATCGACTTAACGGCAAGTCCATCGACCTGCCAGTAATTTACAGCTTTATTATCTTGTCGATAGTCTCCTGCTGGATTTCGAAGAGTTGCCTGATACCCTTATCCGCCAGTGACAAGACCGAATCGAAAGTGGATTTGGAATATGGCTTGCCTTCGGCCGTGCCCTGTACCTCTACGAACTCACCCTTGCTTGTCATGATGACGTTGAAATCCGCCTGCGCCTTGCTGTCTTCGTCATAGCACAGGTCGAGCAGAATATTATTACTTACAACACCCACGCTGATAGCGGCAACGCCGTATTTTAAAGGAATCGACGAGATGATTCCCATATTTGCCAGCGTATTCATCGCCTGGTACAGAGCCACGTAAGAACCGGTAATTGCGGCAGTACGCGTACCGCCGTCAGCCTGCAATACGTCGCAGTCGACAAGCAGAGACCGCTCGCCAAGCTCCGATAGTTCGGCGATACCGCGCAGGGAACGCCCGATAAGCCTCTGTATTTCCTGGCTTCTGCCTGACACCTTGCCAGCCGATGACTCGCGCTGCGTTCGTGTATTTGTCGAACGAGGCAGCATGGCATACTCGGCGGTTATCCAGCCGGTGCCGCTGCCTTTTAAAAAAGGAGGAACCCTTTCCTCGACACTCACAGCGCATATAACCCTGGTTTTGCCCATCTCGATAAGTACCGAGCCTTCGGCAAAGCTCTGGTAGCCCAGCGTCATTTTGACCGGCCTCAATTCATCGTAGCCGCGACCGTCAATCCTTTTTATCATTAATTACTTTTTCCTCTCTATTTTCTCTTATTTCAATCTTTCAAAGTATAACATTGATACGGTATTGCGGCAATCGACAAGAAAAGGCAATGCCATTATCCGTCATTCCCGATTTACCGGGACTGTCATCACGACAGGTTGGAACTAAAAGCCTTCATCCAAGGGAGGGCAAATTAAGTTTTATAAATGATATAATCTATTGCTATCGATAGCTTAAATACTGTATCATTCATCGTAATCCGGTAACAAAAAAGGACGGTATAAAGTATGCTGACCGATATAGCCCTGATAATCGTTTTCTACTTCCTTGGCGCCTTTCCTCATCTCTATCTTATGTGTAAACTGCACAAATTGAGCACAAGCGGCGACCTGCATATGAACCTCTGGCAGGGAGCCGGCCCTTTCTGGGGGATAACCGGAGTTCTGATAGATGTTTTTAAAGGTATCGGCACAATCCTGATTTGTTACGCTATCGGGCTGGATTTATGGGCAACCGTTGCCTGCGGATTGGCTGCCGTGGCAGGACAGATGTGGCCGGTCTTTTCCAAATTCGATGGGGAAAAAGGCAATACAGTCGGGTTGGGGATGGCGGTAACACTGGCATACCCGGCAACCTTCATAGCGCTGATTCCGGCTCTAGTCGGGCTGATAACAAAACTGGTAAAACTGCTGAGATTAAAAGGACAAACTACCCGTACCCGTTTTACAAAAGGGGCAGGAACTTCCAATACATTGCCCATAGGAGTAGCGATTGCCTTTTTTATACTGCCGCTTGCCGCCTGGCTTCTGGGTGAACCGCTGGAGATTATCATTGGATTTGTCATCCTGTTCGTAATCATCATGATTCGACGGCTGACGCAGGGTTTGACAGAGGATATCAAAGCCAAACGCAAACTGGGAAGAGTCCTCCTGAACCGCTTTCTGCTCGACCGCAGTATTAAATAAAGGAGATTGGATTAATGGCTTCGGATACCGGTTTTGTAGAATATGTTTGCTCTCAAATAAGCGGGGCAGGCAATATCACCTATAAAAAGATGTTCGGCGAATACGGAATCTATGTTAACGGAAAAATAATAGGTTTGATTTGCGACGACCAGTTCTTCCTCAAGATTACCGAAGCGGGACGACTGGTATTACGGGAAATTATGGAAGCTCCGGCGTACCCGGGTTCCAAGCCGTTTTTTCTTATCGAAGACCTCGAAGACAGGGATTATTTAACCGCACTGATTTGTGCCACTTATAACGAATTGCCGGAGCCGAAACCTAAAAAGACAACCTCTAAAAACAAGGCGGATAAGAAAAGATAGCTCGACTGCAAGATTGCTGCGGAGTATCGCCGCCTTTATTCATCCGCTATTTTCAAATAGCATTCCCGGCAATAGACTGCATAGGCATTGATATCGTTTCCGCCGTAAGCAAAACGCTGGTATAATTTCCAGCCCCCGGGAGCCGGTTTATCCTGCATTTCACGCACCAGCTTTTTATTGCACCTGATATAAGAATGATTGTGAGACGGCCTGGCGCATTCGCATTTCCCGCCGGAGCGTTGCCATACTTTTTCGAACACTTCCGTTAACATACGCTCACCTCTCAATAAATCCTATTTCGAAACAGGCTGTTTGTCAATACCCTGTCATATATAACGATTAGATTATTTAAAGGATTGGAGTATAATAAGAGATAATTCCGGTAAAATTCGTCATACCATATGATTTCTATAATAATCCTGTTAATCGTCTTTTTACTGATAGCCGTCCGGCAGGTCGGCAACATAAGGCTGCAAATCTGGCAAATAATGCTCGGCGGCGCCATTGCCGCACTTTTAAGTCTCCAGATTTCACCGCTGGATGCTTTAAAATCCATCAATATAGATGTAATGCTCTTTCTGTTCGGCGTTTTTACAATCGGGCAGGCAATGGAAGAAAGCGGTTACCTCTCGAGCCTTTCCTTTAAACTCTTCAACCGCGCCAAAAATCTCGACAGCCTGGTTCTTTTTATCCTTTTCGGTACGGGCATCCTTTCCGCTATACTGATGAACGATACGCTGGCAATCATCGGCACCGCTGTTGTTCTGTCGCTGGCAAAGACATCCAGTACCAAACCGAAAATACTGCTGCTGGCTTTGGCATTTGCCGTAACCATCGGCAGTGTTATGAGCCCCATCGGCAACCCGCAAAACCTGTTGATAGCTCTAAACGGAGATATAACCAATCCGTTCCTTACCTTCCTGAAATACCTGGCAGCGCCGACGCTAATCAACCTGTTTCTGGCTTACCTGATGCTGAAACTATTCTATCGTAAACATTTTAATGGAAGCAGCTTTACGCACGTGTCCGAACCCGTCAAAGACCGGCGCTTGTTCGCTATAGCCAGAATTTCGCTTATACTGCTTGTACTGCTGATACTGGCAAAGATAGTAATAGTGCTGGCAGGATGGGATGTGGATTTCAGATTGACCTATATCGCACTGATTGCCGCGCTGCCCGTTTTCTTTTACCTGCCGAAGAAACCTGGAATTATAAAGAGGATAGACTGGACGACCCTTGTATTCTTCGCATCGATGTTTATACTGATGCAAAGCGTCTGGAACTCGCAGATTATACAATCCGCCATAGAAGATGCGCATATCGATATCGCATCGACCGGAGTAATTTTTGCCGGCAGTATCTTGTTAAGCCAGATACTTTCCAACGTCCCGCTGGTCGCTCTCTACCTGCCGATGCTGACACACCTGGGAGTAACCACGCACGGATTGATGGCGCTGGCTGCCGGCAGTACCATTGCCGGAAACCTGACGATACTCGGAGCCGCCAGCAACGTGATTATAATACAGAATGCCGAAAAGAAGGGCGGCGTGACGATAACCTTCTGGGAATTTGTCAGAATCGGCATACCGCTGACGATTATCAACGTGCTGGTGTATTGGGCTTATCTCGAGTTGATTATTTAATGTTATTAATGCCGGCTGATACTTACTGTCAACCGGATTCTTATCAATTATGATTGCGAAGGTTAGCAATTCGACGCAGCTATGGTTCGATCCCGACCTGTCGGGATTTCGTTCCGAATACGGAACTCAACATCTTTGGGCACGGCTTTGCTATTATATTCAGCGCATGCTGAGCCTGACGAAGGACACGAACGGCTTGGGGGATGATCCAAATAAAAATCCGTTCGCCCTGAGAGTTTGTGAATTTATTGTAATTTAGAGAATTATAGAACGAATATTGAAGCTAACAGAGACAGTAAAATGACTAAAAACTTGATTTGTTCACAAGCTCTGAGCGTGTCGAAGGGTCTAATAACCGGATTTTTATACTGCTATTGTGAGGATTGAATGTCGAACGATGCGGTCTCGATTTATCGGGATTCTCTCTTTTTAGCAAAATGGAATTGAAAGGAATCCAAATAATCAGTCCTCATTCCAAACCGGATAGGTATTCTTTCAGCCATAAAAGAGCCTCTTTGGCCGCCGCTTCCCTGTTCTGCTGCCTGTCGCCTGTGAGATTCAGCCTGCGGTTGAATGTTCCGTCTTTATGTGAAAGCCCTAAATAGAAAAGACCGACCGCTTTTTTATCGGTAGCGCCGCCCGGACCGGCAATCCCGGTATCCGACAGGCAGATATCGACATCCAGCGCTCTCCTGCCCCCATATGCCATTTCCTCCGCTACGCGCGGACTGACCGCTCCGTATTTCTCCAGTGTTTCTTTACTGACACCGGCAAGATTTACCTTAGCCTGGTTGCTATAGGAGATAACGGCACCCTTAAAGTAATCCGAACTGCCGGGAATTTCGCTAATTATGCTCGAAAACAAGCCGCCGCTAGCCGATTCTACGCATCCGAGAGTAAGCTTCTTATTCCGTAACATCTCCCCGATTTCCTGAGCCAGTTTTCTCATTTATCTCCTCAAAGTTATTGACTTATTCAGGCACTGGTGATATTATCCGAACACATACAAAACAAGAATATCCTAATTCTAATGAATTGTAAATATATAAGGTGGTGAAAATGAAGGTATTATCGGCAACTTTTACGACAATCGGGGTTCTGTGCCTGATAATGGCGGTTTTTACCGTCGTCGGTATCGCGCCCGCCTTTATCGAGGCAATCTGGGAATTCAGCGATATGATTGTTACCGCAATATTCTGGTTTTTTACGTCTCTTATCCTGGTAATTACCGGAAATGCCTACGGCATATTGAACAGGGAGCTTTAGAGATTGGTAAAAAAACCGGAGCGCCGGACGCCTCCGGATGCGCTGAATGTTGAGGAAACACAGGCAAAGATAGCCGTACAGATTCATCCCGGGGCAGCCAAAAATGAAATAACCGGCGTGCAAAACGATGTGATACGCATCAAAATTGCCGCACCGCCGGTTAAGGGGAAGGCTAACAAGGAACTTATCGATTACTTAAGCCGTCTTCTAGATATCAGTAAAGACAGGCTGAATATCATAAAGGGACATACCTCTAAAAACAAGTTGATATCGATAGACGGCTTAAGTCGGGGTGAGATTCTCGAAAAGCTTTTATCCGATACAAGCTTATGACAGATACTATCAGCTGATTTTAACGAACCGACCGGCATACATCCGCATTGTTCCCGCAGCGCTCACAATTATAACTCCGGTTATTTCCCTCCGTATTAACAGTAATTACTTCCCCGCATTTTTTGCACAATACTTCAGTAAGATTTTTCATATAACCGCACTGCAAACAATGGTCGAACCATACATCTTCATCGACATCTATATACATATCGCCGCCGCATTTGGGGCATTTTTTTGCTTTCCACATAACCATTTGCGTCACCTCCTTTAAATCAACGCCTGAACAACATAAAGCCAATTTAACAATAACCTTCTTTATCGTTCAACATCAGTTTAATACCATGTCAAATACGTGTATGTAACCTTAGTCTCATTATGCCGGTAAATGCGGACTTTTTTAATGACGGAAATGACTATAGATAAACTGTTTATTAGAGGATTAAAACCGTGAGATTAAAAAGCGGAGAAGTTAATTACGCGAAAATAATTTGGAAGGGGCAGCGAATGGCATCATTCGGGCAGACCGCCTCGCAAATGCCGCACCAGTCGCATTCCACTTCAGCAATGGCAACCACTGTCCTTTCGACTATCATGATGCCGTTTTCAAGGCACACACCGACACACAACCCGCACCCGTCGCATTTTTCTTTATCTATTTCAGGTTTCATAAGATACATAAATCCTTAACCCCTGTTTATAAAGCTATTATATATTTATTTCTACCATTTGTATGTGACATTTATCTCATGAAAACGTCTGAGACAGCTGCCTCAACGCTTCCCTGTCCCTGATAATCAGCCTGTGTTTGTCGAAACCGATGATGCCGTCATCCTCCATCGCCTTAAGCGAACGGCTGATAACCTCGCGGGCGGTTCCCGCCATAGCTGCCATATCGCGCTGGGTCAGCCGGGCGCCGGATTCACCCTCACGCACGGCATTCTCCAGCAGGATGCCTGCCAACCGTCCGTTTACCCTCTTGAAAGAAAGCTCTTCAACCAGCGATACCAGTTGACGCGTTCTTTTCGCCAGTATATGAATTACATTGGAAGCAACAAGCGGATACTTTTTCATAATCATTTCGATATCCCGCTTGTTAATCATATAAACAACCACCTGCATCATCGCCTGCGCGCTGGTTGTATTTAAACCTCCGTTGAATAGCGGCACCTCATTCAACGTTTCGTCGGTATGCGCAATAGCCAGAATCTGTTCTTTGCCGTCGGGGGATGTCTTAAATATTTTCACCACGCCCGAAGCCAGGAACATCAGGGATTCGGTAGCTTCTCCTTCGAAGAAAAGCATCTCGTCGCGCCCGTATCTTTTTTCGAAGACGAGCTTGATTACAGGCTCGAGTTCTTCGGATTTTAATCCGGCAAAGAACACCGATGTTGCAACTAATTCAGCTTTTGATTTCATGACTTCTTTACTTCACTATCCCGTTGTTTCCGTACTCAAGACAACATTATGATAATGGATTTTGCGTTTAAAAACAATACTTTATGTTATACCATACCATTATCTGATTACTCGGACTGTTGAAAAAGACTCTTTTCGATTTCTTTTAATCTTTCGATTCCCTTGATTTCATAAGGTCTCATTGCCAGTTCCACAATATCGATTCCTGAAAATCTTTCGTGTATCATATCGAGGTATCTTTTTTGCTGTGCTGCCTTAGACCTTAAAAATTCGGATTCGTCGGATTTTATAACATTATTGACTACCAGCTGCCCGATTTTAAAGCCGTTTCTCTCCATTTCCTTAAATACGCCATCCAGCTGCTCGAATGCCAGCGCTTCCGGTATTGTTACTATAGTGAAGCGAACTTCCCGGCGCAGAAAATCGAGGCAATCCCCGGACAGCTGTTGCCAGCCTTTAATAATCTCCATGATGGAACTCTTTTGCCGCTGCCCGAATTTAAAATTGGTATATATACGCGGAGCCAGTTTTAGGTGTTCTATCAGCATCGACGGTGTGTGCAACAGCGCCAGTGTCTGTCCCAGCGGAGCGGTATCCCAGATTATGGATTCATATTTGCCGCTGAGCTTCAACTGGCGGATATAATCCACCATAAACTCATCTGCCAGACCCGGCAGCATCGACGACATGAATTCCTTGAACGAATCGTAATCCAGCGATACTATCGACGAAAATACCTCATAGACCTCCCTGCCGAACTTTCTGTCCCACATCTCCTCTACTTCCGGAATGCCGATTTCATCTATGAAAAGGGATTCGGTCACGCTTGCGGGTTTCTGCCTGTCTTTCATCTCAAATATGTGCGCCAGTGACGGTGTGGCGTCGGTTGAAATAGCCAGCGTTTTTTCCCCCAGCGCAGCGTGATGCAAAGCTGTCGTCGCCGCGCAGGTGGTCTTGCCGACACCCCCTTTCCCCGAGAACATATAGATACTTCCGTTACTTTCTGACATATCCAATCCTTATATATTAAAAATATATTAAAATCGCTTTTACGTTTCGATCCCGACATGTATCCAGACTCAAGATGAACGGATTTTTGTCTGTCATGCTGAGTTCGTGGTGGTCGAACGAAGCATCTCAGGTTGGGCGAACTAACCCCTCCCCCGAGCTCCTTCGGTCGTTTCACTCTCTCCAGGATGACAGTTTACTTTAATGTCGTTGCGAGTCCCGATACATCGGGATGAAGCAATCCCTACATAACAACCTTATTACCCCGCTTCGCATATGATACGAAATACTGTGCTTTAATTTAAAGCGCAGCTATGACAATATTCAACGGTTGAGATTGCTTCGCTTTCCCTTCGGGAAAAATCGCAACGACAATTTTACCTCATCCCTTATAAATTCCCCTCTCCGCCAGCGGAGAGGGGTTAGAGGATAGTTTTATTTTTACTTCCCCTTGCCGGACATTTTTATCGCCAGGTTGACCAGCGTTCTAACAGGTACCCCTGTCGCGCCTTTGACGTTGTATTTTTTATCCTTATCGGTGAAATTGGTTCCGGCGATATCCATATGCGCCCAGGGGGTATCTCCCGCGAACTCCGAGAGGAACAGCGCTGCCGTAATCGTTCCGGCGCCGCCCGAACCGCCGTTCTTGATATCGGCGACATCGCTTTTGATATTTTCCCTGTAATCCTCGAACAACGGCAGCTGCCAGATAGCCTCTCCGGCTTCACTTCCCGATGCAATCACTTTATCCACCAGCGACTGGTCGTTACCCAAAATACCGGTGCACTGTTTTCCCAGGGCGACGACGCATGCTCCCGTCAGGGTAGCGACATCGACGATTGCCTTCGGTTTCGACTTGTTTATATATCCCAGCGCATCGCAAAGAATCAGCCTGCCCTCGGCGTCGGTGGAGATGATTTCAATCGTCTTACCCGTTAAAGCGGTTAAAATATCGCTCGGCCTGATCGCTCCGCCGTCCGGCATGTTCTCCACCGCCGGAACAACCGCGGTAACGTTGATTTTCAGTTTCATCTGGGCAATAGCGCTGACTGCTGCCAGAACGGCAGCCCCGCCCGACATATCGGCTTTCATTTCCTCCATACCGTTTGCCGTTTTTAAAGAGATGCCTCCGGTATCGAATGTTATACCTTTTCCAACCAGTGCCAGGTCGATATCATTCGATTTTCTACCCTTATAGTCAAGAATTATCATTTTAGGAGGCTGAATGGTTCCCTGCGATACGCCCAAAAGAGCCCCCATTCCCAGTTTTTGCATATCCTCGCGTTCGAGAACGATGATTTCCAGCTTGTTGTCCTCGGCGATTTTCCTAGCGATATCCGCCATAGCCGAAGGCGTCATATAGTTGGCGGGTTCGTTCACCATATTCCTTGCCAGGCAGACCGCTTCGGCGATTGTTTTTCCCCTGTTGCTGCCCTTCTTGATTGCATTAACCGCATCGTCCTTCGAAGAGAGAAGCGTCAGTTTCTTTACTTCTTTAAAATCGTTTTCCTTCGTGAAATACTTCCTGAATGTATACAGTCCGAGCATTGCCCCCTCGGTTATCGCCTGGGCATAATCTTCCTGCGAGAACTTCCTGCCGTCGGCGATGGAGGCTGCCGAAATCGTTATATCCGAAACCTTTTTCTGCCTCAACGCACGGCAGCTTTCGGCAACCGCAGCGCGTAATTTGTCCAATTTGAACTCATCTTTTTTACCCAACCCCACTACCGCCACACGAACGGCAGGTATTTTGCCAAGGGAATGGAAAATATTCACCTCTCCGGCTTTCCCCTTGATTTCACCCTTTTCGACGGATGTTGTAATCACCCTGCCCAGCTTCCTGTTTAAAACGCCCAGTTCCCGTCCCAGCCTTTTTTCTCCTTCGAACATGCCGACAACTACCGCGCCGGTTTCAAATTTGGTAATCTCACCGCTAACTACCCTGATATCCAATTTAAACCCCTTTCTATATCTATCCTTTTAAGATTTTATCTCTTCGACTATTTCTTCCATAATATTTTCATAATCAACAGATGTATCTAAAGAATAATGCTTGCGCCTTATTTTATCAACTGACTTTTTCATTCTGAGGTATACTTTCCAATCCGCATCCGATTTGCCGTCGGGTTCTTTTTTCCTTTTATTCAGCCTGTCTTTAACCACGGACTCAGGTGCAACAACCTGTACAATGACAAGCTTTGCGCCTGTTCTATCAGCTATATCGTAGAAATGCTGCCTGTGTTTTTCAGTAAGATTGGTGGCATCGACGATTACAGGGTACCCTTCTTTTAATAATCTTTCACAGATTAGATGGATGGATGAGAAAAGTCTTGCGCTTTCCGGCCTGCTATGATTTGGATGCGCAATAAGAACCCGCCTCAATGCATCGCTTTCCAGCGTTACGAAAGGAAGGCGTTCGGACAATTGTCTGGAGAAATAGGTCTTGCCTGTCCCCGGCAATCCGCTAATAAGCATCAATACCGGATTTTTCCCGGCTTGCGGTAATTCCCCCAGGCTGGCGTAGAGTTTATCGGCATCGGATAGAACAGATTTTTCCATAGATAGATTATAGAACAACCTTACATTTTTAATCTACGGATTGATGATAATTCGCGGCAAATCCCCTTTGATTCCCCTTTTCCAAAGTGGAAGAATCGGGCAGACAAAATTTTCATTCCGGAGGGAGTACATTTGCTTCGCTCAGTATAAATTCCATGACCGAAGAATCTCGAGGGGGTGTTCGTTACTACCTCACCCCTTTTTATCTTCCCCTCTCCGCATGCGGAGAGGGGAAGATATTTTAATCCCCCTTCTCTGAAATCGGAGAAGGGGGTCAGGGGGATGAGGTTTCTCCCACGCCGCCCAGGATGTGGAGTTCCATCTAGCGGGAACGAAATCCCGATTTATCGGGATTTCGTTTGTCCCTCACGAATTCAGCAAGACAATACTAATTTTAAAACTCCGCTCTGCGGTTATTCCCCAGCTTTCCTCTGCCGTTAAAGTGATAGCTGTAAAAAGCAGATTTAACCTGTCCGCTGTCGTTGTCGCTCCATACGATGCAATCGCCCTTGCGCCCGTCTTCCAGTTCTATTCTGAATGTGCCCGTTTTTTCAAGCTTTTTGGCACATTTGAACTCACCCCACCATCTTTTTTGAGTGTATTTGGTGGCTTCCGTTTCCATAAGCTGGTAATCGACTTTGCAGATATGCAACTCGCTTTCCTTATCGATTAAGGCTCCGGTGCCGCCGCTGTAACGAAGCGCCATAGCGTGTTCCCTGTTTTCATTTTATTTGTCTGCCGGATTTATATCTATTCGATATTACCGTTGCCGTTGAAAATATAACAAAAGAGCGGAGAAAGGCCGTAGACGGCGCGGTTAACCTTCTTCTTCAGTGAACACCTGCCTCTTCTGCCGTCTTCCAGTTCTATGATATATCCGTTGCCTTCGGAAATCTTTTTATATTCCGAGAGGGTCAGCTCTCCCCACCAGTTTTGAGAAATTCCGTTAAAATATTTATAATCTACTTCCGCTATCAGTTCTCCATCGTAGTTATACAATTTTCCCTGGCTCATTTAATCCCCTTCTTGCAATTTAATTAAAGTATTATCAGGTTGTTGCGGTGTATCACTTCCGCACCCGAGTCATGCCCCAGCAAAGCGGCAATCTGTTTTGAATGTGCTCCCATAATCGTTTCGACCTCGGCGGAGCCGTAGTTGGTTATGCCGCAGCCGATGCGAACCCCTTCCGCATCCAGTATATTGACGATATCGCCTCTCTGGTATTTACCCTGGCTTGCGCGTATTCCGGCTGCTAAAAGGCTGCCGTTCTTTTGTTTCAGAGCGTTCACCGCCCCTTCATCGACAGTCAGCTTGCCCTTGATGCACAATCCGCTTACCATCCAGCGTTTGCGGCTGTCTATATGTTTCGGCGCCGGAACGAAAAGCGTACCTGTTTCCTCACCGTTTGCTATCCGTTGAAGGATATCAGGCTCATGACCGTTGGCAATTATAACCGGAATACCTGAAGCCGTAGCCAGCCTGGCGGCTTCGATTTTGGTAACCATACCTCCGGTGCCGAGGTTGCTGCCTGCATTTCCTGCCAGCCTTTCGATTTCGGGAGTTATTTTATCGACCCGCTTAATCAGAGTGGCATCCGGGTTGCAGCGCGGGTCGGAGCTATACAAGCCGCCGATATCCGTAAGTAACATCAACAGGTCGGCATCTATCAGGTTGGCAACCATTGCCGAGAGGTTATCGTTATCACCGAATTTGGCTTCGTGAAGTTCGTCGATAGCCACTACATCATTCTCGTTGATAATGCCGATGACCTTCAACTCCATCAAATTTAAAAGAGTATTACGCGCATTGAGATATCCCGCCCTGTCCGAAAGGTCGGCCTTGGTGAGCAGCGCCTGCGCTATGACGATGTCGTGCCTGTCGAAAAGCTGCTCGTAAACGTTCATCAATCTCGCCTGTCCGACGGCTGCCAATACCTGTTTATAGGGAACGCCCTTTATTCCGTCGGCTTTACCCAGTTTATGCCTTCCGGCGGCGATAGCGCCCGAAGTTACCAGAATTATTTCAATTCCCTGTTTGTGCAATGCTACTATCTGCGAAACCAGCGACGACATCATTTCGACATCGAGAGACTGCCTGCCGTTGGTAAGCAGGTTGGAACCGAGTTTGATGACTATTCTTTTATAGGGCAATGCCGAATTCTTCATTAAATTATCCGCTATATTTCAACCATTATAGCAATGCGCACGCAGTTGGACAAGCAAGGGTGGTATGATACAATTTATGAGACGGGCTAGTTCGTGATGACTAGCCCTAAAGGCGTTTGTTAAAGGGAATGATGATTTGAATAATATACTTGGTCTGATATCGGAGATGCCGGAATACGGGCGGCTATTGGAGCAAATCAGGAATCGAAGGGAAATTGGCGCTGTGCCGCTTTTAAATGCCGCCAAACCGTATCTGCTCGCCGCCCTGTATCAGGATTTAAAAATTCCGTTGATAGTAATCACGGCTAAAGCGGATAACGCCAGCAGGTTGAAAGACCAGGTTGTCGCCTGGTGCGGTTCCGATAATAACATAGACCTTTTCCCCGAACCGGATACATTGCCGTATCAAAGGGTGGCATCGGACAATTTCAACGAACCGGAAAAAATCCGCCTGCTGTCGGTTTTATCGAAGTATCAAAAAGGCAGTCAGCCGCCGCTGATAATTATGTCCGCTCAATCGCTGATGCAGAGAGTTACTTCGCTTGAAGATTTCAGGTCGTCGTATCACACTATTCAGCAGGGAATGCAGGCTGACCCGTATGAACTGTTAAAGAAGTGGCAATCACTGGGTTACAAGAGCGAGAGCATCGTCGAACTGCCGGGCGGTATGAGCCATCGCGGCGGCATTCTCGATATTTATCCCCTTACATCCGCTAAACCGGTCAGGCTGGAGTTTATGGGCAATACCATAGACAGCCTGCGTTTTTTCGACCCGCAAACGCAGCGTTCCCTTGAACCTGTTTCCGCTATCGAAATCGGGCTGGCAGCGGAAATGATTTCTCCGCTCTTGATGGATTCGTCAGAATTGAAAAAAACAATCGATGCTATCGATTTAACCAGCTGCAATAGCGATGTGAGAATGCAGTTCAGGCAGGACTTTAACCTGTTTTTGGAAAGGCAAATGCCGGCAGGGAAGCAGTTTTATGCGCCGTTATTCGATACCGGCAACGTTTTGGACTATCTTCCGGCGGATTCCCTGGTTATCCTCGATGAAGAGCAAAATCTTTATCAGAACATCGAATTTCTGGGTGCTGAAGCGGAGCAGTTAAGACAGGATAAACTGGCAAAGCGGGAATTGCCAGGCAATTTCCCATCGCCGTATTTTGCAGGCGCAGATATACAATCGCGTTTGCATGACAGACAGAAATTGAATCTGGTTTCCTGGGGGGATGCCTCCCGACTCGTTTTTTCGTCCGTTCAGAATTTCGGCGGCAATCTGCCTGCCTTCGTAAATGAAGTGAGAAGTCTGCTGGCGTCTAAAAAGAGAGTGGTCGTAATTACGCATCAAGCAAAACGACTGTCCGAAATGCTCTCCGATGAGGGCGTTTTCAGCATTAATCTCGATAAGGAAAATGGAAAAACCCCCGCATTCGGGGAAATATCGATTGCCGGAGGCGCGGCAACCGACGGCTGGATAATGAACGGCAATACCTGTCTCTTTACCGATAGCGAAATCTTCGGCTTTATCAAGCAAAGAAGATTCGCTAAAAAACGTCCGGTAGCGAAAATAAAACTCTATGAAGATATCAATCCCGGCGACTATGTGGTGCATATCGAGCACGGCATTGCCAAATTTACCGGCTTTGCCAGAATGGGCGCTTCTTCTATCGAATATATGTTACTGGAATATGCGGAAGGCGACAGGTTGTATGTACCCGTCGACCAGATAGACCGTGTCGGTCGTTATATCGGCGGCAGCGATAAAATTCCGGCGCTTAACCGTCTGGGAACACAGGATTGGGCAAGAGCCAGGCAGAAAGCTCAAAAATCGGTCGAAGATGTGGCTGAAGAGTTATTGAATCTCTATGCGGCAAGGGAGGTGGCTTCGGGCTTTGCCTTTTCTGCGGATACCGTCTGGCAGCAGGAGATGGAAGCCTCTTTTCCGTATGTGGAAACGCCAGACCAGATGACGGTGCAGGAAGAAGTAAAAGAGGATATGGCTAAAGCCAAGCCGATGGACAGGTTGATTATGGGGGATGTCGGCTACGGTAAAACCGAGGTAGCCCTGCGCGCCGCTTTCAAGGCGGTGATGGACAACAAGCAGGTGGCGGTGCTGGTGCCGACGACAGTGCTTGCCGAGCAGCATTATGCCACTTTTTCCCAGAGGTTAAAGGCGTTTCCTGTCAGAGTCGAAGTCCTGAGCCGCTTCCGTACACATAAACAGCAGCAGGAAATCATCTCAAGGCTGGCCGAAGGCAAGGTGGATATCTGCATCGGCACGCATCGCCTGATACAAAAGGATGTCGTTTTTAAAGACCTGGGTCTCTTAATTATCGATGAGGAACAGCGATTCGGTGTAAACCACAAGGAATATCTGAAAAACATCCGCAAAGAAGTGGATGTATTGGCGATGAGCGCCACGCCCATCCCGCGCACGCTGCACATGTCGCTGGCGGGGGTGCGAGATATGAGTATCATCGAAACCCCTCCGGAAGAAAGGCTGCCGGTAAGAACCTATGTCGCCGAGTACGACGGGCAGCTGGTAAAAGAAGCGATTATGAAGGAACTGGAACGCAGCGGACAGGTCTTTTTCGTGCATAACCGCGTGCAGAGTATCCGGATGATAGCCGAAAAGGTCAGGGAACTGGTACCCTCGGCAAGGATTGCCGTGGCTCACGGGCGTATGACTGAAGTCGATCTGGAAAGCGCGATGTCCGATTTCTCGCGCGGCGATATCGATATCCTCGTGTGTACCACTATTATCGAATCCGGGCTGGACGTTCCCAATGCCAATACGCTTATTATCAATCAGGCGGATAAATTCGGTTTGACGCAGCTTTACCAGTTGAGGGGCAGGGTGGGGCGGGGAGCCAACCTGGCTTACGCCTATTTTCTTTACGATAAAGGCAAGCGCATCACCGAAGAAGCGCGTCAGCGTCTGAATGTCATCTACGAAGCTACAGAATTGGGCGCCGGCGCAAGCATAGCTATGAAAGACCTGGAGATCAGGGGCGCCGGCAATTTGCTCGGAATGAAGCAGAGCGGACATATCAATGCCGTCGGCTTCAGTTTATATACACGCCTGCTTTCCGAGGCGGTAGCTGATATCAGGTACAGGCAAAAAGGGGAGCAAGCGCCGCGTGTGAAGCATATGCCGCAGTCGACTGTCGATTTGCCGTTTACCGCTTTGATGCCCGAATGGTATGTCAGCGATGTAGCGGTCAGATTGAATCTCTATCACAGGATAGCGGATATAAAAAATGAAGATGAGTTAAAGAATCTGTCGCAGGAGTTTAACGACCGATTCGGAGCTTTGCCGCAGGAGGTTAAAAACCTGCTGTTTGTCGTGTATATAAGGTTGAAGGCAGGTATGGCAGGGGTAAAATCGATTGTTACCGAGGATGGAAATATCGTTATCCGCTTATCGGAGGGATTGCAGCTCGACAGGCAAAAAACGGCGCGTCTGCCGAAGAGCGGGATAACACTGGGAAGAACTCAATTGAATATCGAGTACACAAAATTTGGAAAGGATTGGGGGAAAGCACTGGAAAAAGTGCTGGATATCATCAAATAAACGTAAACGGCAAAATATAATCCATCTTATTTAGCAATGACTATTTGCCGCGCCTGTTTTTGAACATTTTATTAATAAACGAACGTTTTTTAGCGGGTTTGGCATCGCTGAGATTTGCATAACCAGCTGTTCCGTCCGGTTGTGTTTTTCGTTTATCCGCAGAGCCAAGATTCCTGATATAGTCGATGGCATCCTGTACCGTCTTGATACTTTCGGCATCTTCATCCGGTATACTGAGCGCATGCTCTGGGGTGCTGAATTCTTCTTCCATTGCCATTGTCATCTCTACCATATCGAGAGAGTCGGCGTTTAAATCCTCCACTAAACGGGCATTGGGCGCTATTTCGCTTTCGACTAAACCGAGTTGATTGGCAATAATTTTTCTAATTCTTTCTGAAACCGTCGCCATCGTTCACCTCCATTTTACTCTCTGGTTGCCAGGTTGCTGACGGAGCTTAATACCCCGTTAATGAACCTCGGCGAGCTGTCGCTGCCGAAGCTTTTAGCCAGCTCGACAGCTTCATTTATAGCTACTTTGATCGGTGTCTTATTATCGAACAAGAGTTCGTATATTGCAAGCCTGAGGATATTGCGGTCGATAACGGAAATCTGGGCGATAGGCCAGGTGGGAGCGAATTTCTTGATATTGGCATCGATTGGTTTTTTATTATCGAGCACGCCGGATACCAGTTCTTTAACGAACCCGATATTTTCCTCGGTCAATGCTTCTTCGGCAAGCGAATGCTGTATTACATCTTCCGGTTTATGCCCCACCGAATCCACTTCATACAATACCTGAAGTGCCACTGCCCTGGATTTTCTTCTGGCTCCTGTCATCTTTTAACTCCGCTTGCTCGAAATTGTCGGATTATATTATATCACTGCTTTATTATCTGGTGGTAATCCGCAGGTACTTCCTTGCTATCGGCAGACAAAGGATACCTTTATTATTATTGTATTCTATAAATGGAAAATTTCAAGCAGATTTCGTTTCGGGTAATTTAAGGCATCACCGGAAACGTTACTGTTTATGGTCATGGTATCTACGACCGGGAAACATAAATAATCATAAATAAGGCCGCTTTCATTCATTTAATACCGGCGCGCCGGTTATAGAATATGAGCGACCTTAAATGATTAAAATCAAATTACTTTTCAGATTTATCGGATGAAAGCAATGCCGGATTAATAAAGCGGTTTATTTCGATTTCTTTTTCGGGCTCTTTATTTCCACTGCTTCTCTGCCGTCGTAGTTTCCGCAGGTTGCACAAGCATGATGCGGAAGTTTAGCGCTGCCGCATTGAGGGCAATTCATAAGGGCTTTCGGCGTCAAAGCGAGATGACTGCGTCTTTCTCCCTGCCTTGCTTTGGCCGTTTTGCGTTTAGGTAATGGTGTCATACTTTACTCCGTTTCTAATCCTTTGATATAACTATCTATCTTACCATAATGGTATAAAATTTTAAAATCAGCCGCCGTCGCAGTTTTTATCGCAAAGGGGTTTTATCGGTACGGCAAGCAGCGAATACTGCCTGATAGCCTCGGTCAGGTCGAGTATCTGGTGTTCGTCGATGGTAAAGCTGTCCGATTCTTCGGGGGATGCCGCCGGGGAATCGCTTCCCATATCGAGAACCGGAAAGAATTCCTCTTCGATAATTACCTCGAGCGGGCAACTGAAATCTTGCAGACAGCGGGCGCAGGTCGTTTTAAGTGACGCACTGAACCGGCCTTTCACCAGTATGCTGCGGTTGGTGCGGATTAATTTAACATAACCTTTGACCGGAATGATTAAATCGTCTTCCTTATCATCGATTGTTTCATCGATTTCGTAATCGCGTGAAGCGCCTATCGATTCTTTAAGCAACCCGGAAACATTAATTTGCACGATTATTCCTTGTAGTTAATTTACTCTAATTATACTCAGGCAAACGATGTTACTGCAAACTCGATATAATATATGCCGCCAATATTTACCCGATTTGACAGGTATAATCCTTCAATCTATAATCCAGTTATATTTATCGAGGGGGGATTTCGATGAACGCACGAGCTTATGTATTGGTGGAGACAGCGGTAGGTAAAACCAAGACCGTTGTAACCGCTATGAAAAAAATGGAAGGCATCAAGTCGGTCGATACCGTTACCGGACCGTATGATGTTATTGCCATCGTAGAAGCGGATACATTGAACGATGTAGGGGATATTATCACCGGCAGGATTCATTCAATAGAGGGGATATCCCGCACGGTAACCTGTCTGGTAGTTTAACCGAAGCTACATTTTTTCAGGCGCCGACATCCCCATCAGACTGAGAGTCTTTTCCAGCACAATCCTGGCGGAGGCAACCAGTTTCAGCCTTGCTTTTGTAATATCTACTTCATCCGTTACAACACGGCACTGCTTGTAGAAACTGTGGAAAATCGTAGCCAGCTCCTGGGCATAATAGGTGAGGTGATGCGGTTCCAGGGTGTTGGCTATCATCTCAATTATCTCGGGTAAAAACAGCATCCTGCGTATTAACGTCAACTCTGATTCATCGCTAAGCAGCAAGACGTCCCCGTCGTCATATTTAATGCCTTTATCCTCAGCCAGCCGTAGTATGCTTGAGATACGGGCGTAGGCGTACTGGACATAATATACCGGATTATCCTGTGATTCCTTCTTCGCCAGTTCCAGGTCGAAGTCCATCTGGCTGTCGGCGGAACGGCACAGGAAAAAGAAGCGGCAGGCATCGACGCCGACTTCATCGATTACCTCCGACAGCGATATCATATCTCCGCTGCGCTTGGATAATTTAACCAGTTCTCCGCCGCGTTTTAAGGTAATCATCTGTGAAATTATGACCTTTAAGCGTTTCGGGTCGATTCCCAGCGCACCGACTACGGCTTCCATCCTGGAGACATGCCCCTGGTGGTCGGCGCCCCAGATATCGATAACCTTATCGAATTTGCGCTCGATGAACTTGTTGTAATGGTAAGCAATGTCGGTAGCGAAATAGGTGGCGGTGCCGTCGCTGCGGACGACCACGTTGTCTTTATCCTCGCCTAGAGCTGTGGAAACAAACCATGTGGCGCATTCTTTCTCGGCGATATATCCGTTTTGTTTTAGCATCGACATCACCTTGTCGTATTGCCCGTTATCATAAAGGCTGCTTTCACTGAACCAGTTGTCGTAGCAAACCCTGAGCGATTCGAGTGACTCACCTATCTGTGCCAGCATTTTTACCAATCCGAGTTTGCCGATTTTTATTTCGGCTTCATTCTGCGTCAGTTTAAGAAATTCGTCGCCGTGTTCGTCTATTATTTCTTTGGCAAGGTCTGTTACATAAGAACCGAAATAGCCTTCCGCCGGCATTTCCGTATCGATGCCGAGCGACTGCCGGTAGCGGGTGTATAATGAGCGGTAAAATGAGGTAATCTGGTTGCCGGCATCGTTGATATAGTATTCTTTTTGCACTTTGAATCCGGCGGCGGCCAGTACATTTGCCAGCGTGCTGCCCAGTACCGCTCCGCGTCCATGCCCGACATGCAGCGGTCCGGTAGGGTTGGCGCTGACGAATTCTATCTGCACCTGTTTTCCGTTTCCTTTTTCTATATTGCCGTAAGCCTTATCCTGTTCGAGAATACGGGTTACCTGTTTCGTCAGCCAATCGGATGAGAGTGTAAAGTTAATAAAGCCGGGCGGGGCAACGGTAATATCGGCGATTTCTTCGCTTTTAGATATGAAAGAAGCAATAATTTTGGCGATATTGAGCGGATTTAAGCCGGTGGCGCGGGCAAGTTTTAAAGGAAGGCTGGCGGCATAATCTCCATGCTCGGCTTTTTGCGGGCGTTCGATGGATATATCCGGCAGCGGAATGCCGGGCAATTTACCCGATTGCTGTGCTTCCGTTGCCGCCTTTTTTATCGATTCGATAATCCTTTGTTTAACAGCTAAAATTTCGCTCAAGATATCCCCCGTTTAAAGCTATATAATGGTGCATTATAACACAACGCACCATTATATAAATAATTTTATCAGGTATTGAAGACTAATTTACAATATACCGATACTCTATTTTTCGAACAATTCCTCGATTTCTTCCTTGCCGTGCTCCATTTCTTCTGCTAGTTCCTTATCCTGCATCAACAGGAGTGTCTGGAATTCGCCGACATGGGTTTTTTCTTCCCTGGCAATATCCAAAAGAACCGTTTTCAGGTTTTTATCTTCCGCCAGGCTTGCCATTTGTTCATAGAGATTAATGGCATCCAGTTCGGCAATAACGGCTGCTCTGAGTATTTCCTTGTCGATATCTTTCTTGTCTACTTTAGCAAGCTGGATGGGAATCTGTGATAACATTTAAACCTCCGTTAATTAGTATTATATCTATATATTAAAGACTTTCCGGATTAAAAACAAATTATTGCAGCTTTCGATATTTTCCACGGGAAAGGCGGCATATATAGTTATCGGGTTGTTTGATATGAGTCACATAAAGCTGTCCTTTATTCCCGTTCGGTCGGGATCGAATCCATAACGGCGGGGAATATCGAATTGTATAAAAATCCCTCTGTACAATCCGGACATAGGTTACACTTTTTAAAAGGTGAGCCTATCGAACCCGAAGTACCCTTTATGGTGATAACGGCGACGAATAACGAATTGCATTCAGATGCTTCGCTACGCTCAGAAAGACAATACGGAAATGGTCTTTGCGAGGAATCCCTATACATTGTCATTCTGAGTCGAAGACGAATGAATTTCATGTAAATCATAGAGGGATGACGAAGCAATCTTTCTCGAATAGCCCGAATAACAGTATTAAATGAACCGGTAGAGATTACCGCGCCCCGATTCCATCGGGTCTCGCAATGGCATCTATTAAATAATCAGCTTTGTTCGCCGATGTTCTTTTTTATCCAGACACGGGAAATTTCATTCGATAGCGATTTGTGCTCCGTACTCTCCAGTTCCGGGTCTTTCTGGAAGAGCAATGTTGCCTCGCGGCGTGCCATTTCGAGTAGGGCGGTATCTGAAATGCGTGCCATTCTGAGGTCGGGGATGCCGCTCTGGCGCGTGCCGAAGAACTCTCCGGGGCCTCTCAGCTTCAGGTCTTCCTCCGCCAACAGAAAACCGTCCTGCACGCCCTCAATTATTCCCAGCCGGTTTCTGGCGATTTCCGAGGGATTTTCCGCCAGCAGCATGCAGTAGCTCTGCTCTTTACCCCTGCCTACTCTGCCGCGGAACTGGTGCAACTGCGAAAGCCCGAAACGGTCGGCGCTTTCGATCAGCATTACCGTAGCGTTGGGAATATCCACGCCTACCTCGACAACCGGTGTGGAAACCAGTATGTCCAGTTCACCGCTGCGGAAGCGCGACATAACATCGTCCTTATCGGCTGAAGACATACGCCCGTGCAACAATCCGAGCCTTAAGGACGGAAAAATCTCCGCTGAAAGATATTCGAATTCACCGATGGCGGCGCGCGCCTGCACCGCTTCCGATTCTTCAATCAGCGGGCAGATAATGAATGCCTGTCTTCCCCCGGCAACCTGTTTGCGAATAAAATTATAGGCTTTTTCTCTTTCTTGCGGAGTCAGCCACTTTGTTTTAATGCTTTGCCTGCCCGGAGGCAGCTGGTCTATGACCGACAGGTCGAGGTCCCCGTACAGTGTCAGCGCCAGTGTGCGCGGGATAGGAGTGGCGGTCATTACCAGCATATGCGGGCTGAAACCCTTCTGCCGTAATGTAGAGCGCTGCGCCACGCCGAAACGATGTTGTTCATCCACAATCACCAGTCCCAGTTTTTCAAATTCGACATCCTTTTGTATCAGGGCATGCGTGCCGATGATTATATCAACTGCTCCTGAGGCAATAGCTTGCTGCAATTCCTGTTTCTTTTTGCCTTTGATGTCTCCAATCAGAAGGGCAATGGTAACCGGTTTCTTTAAAAAGCCGCTGTACGTATGCATGTAACTGTCCTGTGCAACCGCTTGTCCTGCTAACGCCAGAAGATTGCATACGCTGGCGAAGTGTTGTTCGGCGAGTATTTCGGTAGGCGCCATAAAGGCTCCCTGGAAATCGTTATCGACCGCTGCAATCAGGGCAGCCATAGCCACAACTGTTTTGCCGCTGCCGACTTCTCCCTGCAATAATCTTGACATCGGTACAGGTTGTTTCAGGTCTTCGAGTATCTCGGCGGTTACTCTTTTTTGGGCACCGGTAAACTCGAACGGCAGCGTCTTCATCCATCCTTCCAGCAGTGACGTATCTATTTTAAACGGGTTGGCAGGCTGGCTGACCTGCCAGTTGCGCTTTCTTTTAAGAACTCCCAGTTGCAGCAGGAACAATTCATCGAATGCCAGCCTGATTCTGGCTCTGTCTTTCAAATCGATGCTATCCGGGAAATGCGCCTGGGCGATAGCCTGCGGCAAATCCAGTAATTTGCAGCGTTTTCTTAATTGTTCGGGCAGGAATTCTGCTATTTCGGGCGACCAACGGTCGATAACTTGCTTCATCATCTTCCTGACGGTGCGTGGATAAAGACCTTTTGTCAGCGGGTATAGCGGGACAAGCCTGCCGGTATGTACCAGTTCTTTATCTTCCAGGATTTCCCATTCCGGGGATTCGAATACCGGCTGGTCTTTGAATATGCTTAAACGACCGCTTAAAACTATCTGCTGATTTGTGGAGACTTGTTTAACGATATACGGATTATTGAACCATACCACCCTGACGTTTCCTGTTTCGTCTCCGACAATGGCTTCGGTGCTGCGGCGGTTGCCGAGCCTGACCTCGCGCACCTGCCAGACGTTGGCGATAATCGTCTCCTCGATTCCTTCTTTAAGCTCCGAAATGGTTTTCCGCAGGCTGTAATCGAGGTGGCGGTTCGGGAAGTAATACAATAAATCTCTTATCGAAGCAGCGCCCAGTTTATTGAATTTGGCGGCAACTGTGGTACTGACACCCTTTATAGTAGTTATCGAGGCATCGAGGTTGGTGCCTTGAGCTGTTTTTACAGTCGTTTTTCTTCGGGGTTTGACGGCAGTAACATCTGTTGATTTAACTGCTTTTACAGTCTTTTTTACCGCCGGATTCTCAAGTTCTTCGACGTGTCTGAGAATTTCTTCGATTTTAGCCTTGCGCTGCTGCTTATCAAGCAGTGAATAGCCGGTTTTATCGAGCTGCAATTGCCTGAATTTTTTTAAAGCTGCGGGGCTATTGATAGAGCTTTCGGTTTTGGCTGCCCAGCGGGAAAGGAATTTATCCAGACCGCCGAATACGGCGGTGTCGGAAAAGTCTTTTTGGCGCTCAAGCTCCAGAACCTTACGTAACGGTGTTGAGTCCATCAGCAGGCTCCTGTGTCGCTGTTCGAAGCATTATTCTATGCCGGGCTAAAGTGCAGCGAATCTTAATTTAGGCAGGTGTATCGAAGGCAGAGACGGCAGGGATATAATCTTTTTCTTTTCTTCTTCACCTGTTTCCGTTAAGTCGCTGATTTTCTCTCTTAAAGCCAGTACCAATGTTCCGGGTCCGCCATGCACACCCAGCGCCGGTCCCAGTCTCGATATATGAATATTGCTCCTATCGAATATTGTAGCTATGCGCTCTTTCAGTGATTGCGCATCATCCGGGGTAGTGCTGTGAACGATGGCTATATCCTGTATATTTAAGTAATTTTTGGCATGTTCGAAGAGTTTATCCATTCCTTTACTGCGGCTGCGCGCCAGACCGGTCGGCTGCAATTCCCCGTTAGCCATGGTTAACATCGGCTTTACATGCAGCATTCCGCCCAGCAGGGCTTTAGCTTTGCCGATACGTCCGCCGAGCAATACATATTTCAGGGTATCGAATATTCCCCATAAGTGAGTCCTCGGGATGGAAGCTCTTATCTCCTCCAGTATTACCGTCAAATCCTCACCTGCCTTAGCCAGGCGGGCGGCTGCCAGCGTCATCAATCCCAATCCCATGGAAGTCGACATTGAATCGATAACTTCAATACGTTTTTCCCCGCCTATCATCTCCTTTGCCTGTAAGGCAGAGTTGTAGATGCCGCTAAGTTTGCTGGTAACCTGTAAAGAGACGATTGCGTCTGTTTCCCCGAGCAGTTTTTTATACACGGTTACAAAATCTGCAGGCGGAGGCTGGGAGGTTTTTACAATGATATTATCGTTTACCATTTTCTGGTAGACTTCATCCTGGCTGATATCGACACCGTCGCGGTATGTTTTGCCGCCAAACTGGACATAGGCGGGAACGATTGTAATCCCGTATTCCTGAATCAATTCCTGCGGGAGATCGGATGTGCTATCCGTGACAATTTTAACTGTCATATTTTTCTCCTTGTTTATCAGGGCTTTTGCATAATAGATACCGCAACCGCTCCCGGTCCCGAATATGTCCCCACTACCGGGCATACAACGGATTTATAAATATTCTCCCTCGGAACCAGGGAACTTACACGTTCGATAAGCATTTCAGCATCTTCGGGAGTGGTGCAGTACTCTACACCGACGCTTTCTATATTTTCAGTGTTTGCCACCGCATTGTACAAGTAATCGATTCCGGCTGCTTTCGACCTTACTCTTGTAAGTGGAGCCATTTCCCCGTCTTTTATAGTCAATATCGGTTTAACCGAAAGCAGCGAACCGACAAAACCCTGCGCCTTTCCGACGCGTCCTCCCTTGGCGAGATATTTCAGGGTGTCGAAATAAGCGATAAGTTGCGAATTTTCAAGCCGGGCGTTAGTCTTTTCAATTATTTCATCGAGTCCAGCTCCGGCGGCAGCCATTTTAGCTGCCGCTATAACAGCCAGCCCGAAGCTCATGACTATTTTTTGGGAATCTATAATTTCTATACGGCAATCCGTGTCCACCATGTTTTTGGCGCTTATTGCCGATGAATAGGTGCCGCTGAGCTTGCTCGATAACGTAACGACCAGTATTTCACCGGTTTCCTCCGCCAGTTGCTTATAAGCGTTGGCAAAGGTTAGCGGAGGCGGTTGTGTGGTCGTAGGAAGAATATTTTCCTGTGTCAATCTCTTATAGAATTGCTCAGCCGTGATTTCTACCCGGTCAAGAAATGACTCATGCCCGAATGATACTGTTAAAGGAATCAGGGTGATTCCCAGTTCGCCGGCTATATCATCGGGAATGTCGGATAGGGTATCTGTGACAATCTTCACTGCCATTATTGCGGTACTCCTTTTCCGATTATTCTACTGATACGATATAATTATAGTGCGGTTGTCCGCCTTTGACTACTTCTACCTGCAGATGGGGGTATTTCTCTTCGATTTCATTACCGCATGCTTCTGCTTCCGTTTCTTCCGTATCTTCCCCGTAATAAACTGTGACTATCTCGGCTTTATCCAGTTCTGCTTTATCGAGAACATCATAAAGAACGTCCCTGGCAGTATCCTGAACTGCTACGATGGTTCCGTTGAGCAGTCCGATAGCCTGCTTTTTCTTGATATCCAGTCCGCCGATTTTACATGAACGCACGGAATGGGTTATCTCGATTGATTTTACGGAATTTATAGCGCCGTTCATGATTTCGCAGTTGGCTTCCATATCCGCCTCATAGTCGAAGGCAAGCAAAGCCGCTACCCCCTGCGGGACATTAACGGTAGGAATTACACAGATGCTTTTTTCCGTAAGTGCCTGAACCTGCCGGGCAGCCATGATAATATTCTTGTTATTAGGAAGAATAATGACCTTATCGGAAGGAGCGCGTTCCACTCCCATCAGAATATCCCTGGTACTCGGGTTCATCGTCTGCCCGCCGGCAACTACGGCGGCTACCCCGAGGCTGGCAAAAACCTCTGCCAATCCCTCTCCGGCAACGACAGCGACAATAGAAGTGTTTACCGGTACAGCCCGGTTTTTCTGCTTTTCGAGGTAATCCTGATGCTGCTCATCCATATTCCTGATACTGACGGTATGTATCGTTCCCATCTGGGTTACGTAACTGATTACTTCACCGGGGTCGAGTGCGTGAACATGTACCCTGATTGTGGTATCGTCTCCGACGACTATCAGGGATTGCCCTTTTTTCAACAGGGTCTTTTTTATCTTTTCGGGGTCGAGGTCCTTGCCTTTTAACAGGAACTCAGTGCAGTAACCGAAGGGTATTTCATCTTCAGTTTCAGTTTTTGCATGAGATACGATGGTTACCGGCGTTGCGGCAACATTACTGGCAATTATCTGCGGTTTTCTGAACTGCATGAGTTCCGATTCTCCGCGCAGGTAGCGCAGAGCGCCGTCCAGTATTGTATAAAGCCCCTGTCCTCCCGAATCGACGACTCCCGCGTCTCTTAACACGGGGAGAAGCGTAGGAGTATTGGCTACCGATTCACTGGCGGCGGTTACGGTGGCTTCCAAAACCGAAAGGATATCGCTGTTTCCGTCGGCGGCAGCTAATGCCGCTGATTTGGAGGCATCCTTAAGAACGGTAAGCATGGTGCCTTCCACCGGATTGCTGACACCCTTGTATGCGACAATAGATGCCTGTTCCAGCGCTGCGGCAAAATCTTTGCCGTCGATAGTTTCCTTCTTCCCCATACCATGTGCCAGTCCCGTCCAGAACTGCGAAAGAATCACTCCGCTGTTTCCGCGGGCTCCCATTAAAGCGCCGTTGGCCATAGATAGAGCTACAGAGGATGCGTTGTTGTTTGCATTTTGAAAACCATGTTCGATTGTAGATTTCATGGTGAGTAACATGTTTGTCCCCGTATCGCCATCCGGAACGGGGAATACATTAAGTGCATCGATATCTGCAGCGCTTTTTTCCAGCCAATCGGTAGCTGCGGCGAACATTTCGAGGAATTTCTGTCCACCGATAGTATCCGTTTGCTTCATTTCTTTGTACCACCATCCTTGTAAAGGTGCAGTTTGAATTATTCTTGTCAGGTTTTGCAATTTATGCTAATATAGCAGAACGAATTGTACAACAATTCCTTATAGACAGTCAAAGGAGACATATCAGTTAAATGAAGTGTGATTTATGCGATAAATCGATGTTATTCGGCAATAATGTCAGCCATTCAAAGAGACGCACCAGGAAGCAATCGATGCCGAATATCCATACAATCAGGGCAGAGGTAGACGGCAAGGCAATGCGCGTGCATATCTGCACCAGGTGTCTGCGTACCCAGAACAAGTTAGCCCGGTCTGCCGAGTAGTTTGGATTAGTCAATAATTGATAGCCTGTAATCGTTAAGAATTGCAGGCTATTTCTTTTGCTCTTTGCAGGGCTTTTTCCACCTGTGCAGGAGAAGTGCCTCCGGTGACATTCCTCGCTGCGACAGAAGATTCCACAGTTATATTCCGCATGTCCGCATCGAAAAGGACAGAAAACTGCCTGTATTCGTCGAGGCTCATTGTTGCAAGCGTCTTATCATTTTTTACCGCATAATTGACCAGTTTGGCGATAATGCCGTGAGCGTTGCGGAAGGTTTCGCCTTTACAAACGAGGTAATCGGCAAGGTCGGTTGCCAGTATGAATCCGCGGTCGAGCGCTTTTTTCATATTTTCCGGCTTGAACTTTAAAGTATCCAGCATTCCGCTAAAAACCTTAAGGCTGGGAATCAACGTATCTACCGTATCGAATACCCTCTCCTTATCCTCCTGTAAATCACGGTTATAAGTCAGCGGCAGCCCTTTCATGGTAGTTAAAAGTCCTGTGAGGTTGCCGTATACTCTGCCTGTTTTCCCTCTGCCGAGTTCGGCAACATCGGGGTTCTTTTTCTGCGGCATCAGGCTGGAGCCGGTGGCATAGGCATCGTCCAGCTCGATAAATTTGAACTCCGCCGAAGACCACAAGATGATTTCCTCCGCCATTCTCGAAAGGTGCATCATACAAATACTTGCGGCAGAGATATATTCGACGGCAAAATCCCGGTCGGAAACGGCATCCATGCTGTTGCGGCTGACTTCGCCAAATCCCAACTCTTCAGCCAGAAACTGCCGGTCTGTATTGAAGGTAACGCCTGCGAGAGAACCGCTTCCCAGCGGCAAAACATCCGCCCTTTTATAGCAATCCTGAAAACGTCCGTAATCGCGTTCCAGCATTTCGAAATATGCCAGCAGGTGATGCGCCAGCAGTACCGGCTGCGCCAGCTGCAAATGGGTATAGCCGGGCATGATTACCGTTTTATTTGCTTCCGCCAGCTTGATAAGCATCTTCTGCAAAGTGCGGATGCTGCCGAGCGTCTCGGAAACAGCTTCTTTTATATATAACCTGAAATCGAGCGCCACCTGGTCGTTGCGCGAGCGTCCGGTATGCAGTTTTCCCGCCACATCGCCGATAAGCTCGAACAAGCGCGCTTCGACAGCCATGTGGATATCTTCCTGTTCCGGTTTAAACCGGAATTCTCCCTTTTCTATCTCTTCGGCAACAAGGTTCAGTCCCTTTTCGATTTTATCCGCTTCGTCTTTAGTAATAATATCCTGTTTGGCAAGCATACGGGCATGAGCGATGCTGCCCCTGATATCGTAGCTGTACAGTCGCCAGTCATACTGGAGCGATGAGGTATACTTTACCACCAGTTCATCCGGCGGTTTATCGAAACGGCTTCTTATATGGCTCATTTTTTATACCTCGCTATTTTTTATTGTTATTGATATTACTACTTTAAACTTCTATGTTTTAAAAGGGTGACAACAACAATCCCTACAAATTCAATACGTTATCCAGATTGCCAGTTAAATCTCCCTCACTCCCTCTTTGCCAAAGAGGGAAATGACTTTCCTGTTTTGTTCTTCCTTTTAAAATGTATAGTACTGATATTACGAATAAATATTTATATCCATGTTAAAAGCGAGAGGTGTTCTCCCACTTGCGTAAAGGGGGATTTTAACACGAAGCCCCTTAACCCAACCCAAATTATTATTTCCGCTCATTCCTAGCCTGTCGAAAGAGAGCGGACTATTAATTCCCTTTTTGAATCTGCCCCTGGATTCTGGCAGGCAGACCCCATAACTTGATAAATCCGACAGCCGCCGACTGGTCGAACTGGTCGCCTTCGGCATAGGTAGCCAATCCATGGCTGTATAACGAATAGGGTGATTTGCGTCCGACGACGGTACAAGTACCCTTGTGCAGTTTCAGTCGGACGTCTCCGGTAACGAATCTCTGCGTGCTGTCAATATAGGCGCACAGGTCTTCACGGTGAGCGGAGAACCATAACCCTTCATATACAAGGTTCGACAGTTCTCGTGAAACCGTTTGTTTAAAGCGGTACTGCGTTTTGGATAGTGTCAGTGTTTCCAGCGATTGATGGGCGGCTAGCAGTATGGTGGCTGCCGGCGCTTCATAGGTTTCTCTCGATTTAATGCCGACCAGCCTGTTTTCCACCATATCGATTCGGCCGACGCCGTGGTTTCCGCCCAGCTCGTTTAAGAATTTTATCAGCGATATGCCGTCCATCTTATTTCCGTTAACGGATTCAGGCAAGCCTCTTTCAAAACCGATTTCAACATACTCCGCTTCATCAGGAGTATCCTTGATGGATTTTGCCCATACATAAGCATCCTCAGGCGGTTCGTTCCAGGGGTCTTCCAGGACGCCGCACTCGGTGCTCTTGCCCCACAGGTTTTCATCGATGGAATAGGGGCTCTTGGAAGTTATGGGCAGCGGAATGCCGTATTTGGCAGCATACTGAATCAGTTCTTCGCGGGTCATTCCCCACTCGCGTGCAGGTGCCACGATTTTTAAATCGGGAGCCAGTGAATTCACGCCGACATCGAACCTGACCTGGTCGTTGCCTTTGCCGGTGCACCCGTGTGCAATTGCCTTTGCTCCTTCGGCACGCGCCACGTCCACAAGTATTTTGGCAATCAAGGGACGCGCCAGAGCGGTAGCCAGCGGATAATGTTCTTCATAAAGCGCATTCGCTTTCAAAGCCGGGAAGATATAACCGTTGATAAATTCTTCCCTGGCATCTATTACCTGCGATTTAATTGCGCCTACTTTAATCGCTTTTTCTTTAATTACCGTAAAATCCTTTTCGTTGCCGACATCTATCGTAACGGCAATTACATCATATCCGTATTTTTCATGCAGCCACCTGACGGCGACAGATGTGTCCAGCCCGCCGCTGTAAGCCAATACCAGTTTTTCTGCCATAATAAAACTTCCTCCAAAAATCCGTTGTAGTTATTATATCTCAATTTGTACTGAAATACTCGGTTAAAAAGTCGTTAATCTGTAATTTCAGCCAATCATATTTCCAATCGTAATCATGCCCGGGCGCGCCGATAAACAGCAGGATATCCCCCTCGTATTCCTGGGAAATGCCGCAGGCAGTTTCAAAGTTCGTCCTGAAAATTGTTATCAGGTCTCCATGGCTGAACGAATCCGGAATAGTGCCGTTGGTTCTGAGCAGCAATACTCTTTCCATGTGGCTGTTGTTGTTCCACACCGGAGGCCCCAGTTGAATGCTGTAAACCTGTTCATTATCCGCCAGAAGCGGCATGGCTCCCGAGCAAATAGTACAGCCGTTGCTGATACCCAGCAGGATTACCTTTAAATGCGGCAGATTATCTGTCAAAAAAGCGGTTCTGGCTGCCAGTTCCTCGGCTCTAGCCGGATTGGTGCTCATTGCCATCATAAACTCGCCGAGAGCGCCGTAAAAGGTGTTATCCGTTCTTAAATAGTCTATCCACAGCGTCGTATTTCCAAATTCCGTAAGTATTCCGTCGATGCCCGGCGCCAGTTCCTTTTCGTTGGATTCCGCAATAGCCGACCAGCCCCACCCCCCTGAATTTACGATTATCAGTACGTCTTTCTCCCGCGCCTCTTTATATAACGCCAACACCTGACTGATAAAATCAGCGCGTTTTGCCTCGTCTTTTCCGAACAAGTCGGCGGCCCTTCGTTCCGCATCGTCTATTACATCCTGCGGAATACCCGAAAAGTCATCGATTGCCAGGATCTCATGTTTACCCATCTCGCTGGCCTTTGCCGGAACTACCGTCGAAGGCGTGCACAGGACGATTACCATCGATATGGCTACTACTAAAATAATACCTATTTGTAATTTACGCGTCTGAGCTATCATAGATATTTCTTTTAAATATTACTTATACTACCTCACCCCTTTTAGTTCCCCTCTCCGCCAGCAGAGAGGGGATAGAGGAGAGTTTTTTGCTCGCCATGAGCATACTAAAGCCTGACAGTTATTTGATTTTACAGATATCCGAAAGCACCGCATCCAGAATGTCCAGAGCTTTATCGATATCGTCACGCCCGATTACAAGCGGCGGCATGAACCTGAGAATGGTGTCGCCGACTTTATTTAACAGCAGTCCGTTCTCAAGGCATCCCATCAAGACCGGCATCGCTATTTTGTCATCGAACTCTATCGCCTGTAAAAGCCCTCTGCCCCTTGCCTCCGTTATAATCCCGTATTTTTGCTTCAATTCGTTCAATTTCTTCGACAGATATTGACCGGTTACCTTGGCGTTAAGGGAAACATCGTCATCGACGATGGTCTTAAATACGGCATAACCGGTAGCGCATGCCAGTGCATTGCCGCCGAAGGTGGAACCGTGTTCTCCCGCTGCAAAAACGGAAGCACTGTTCTTGCATAGAATCGCTCCGATGGGGAAGCCGCCCGCCAGCCCTTTTGCCAGTGTCATGATATCTGGCTCTACATCGTATTGCTGATAGGCAAAGAGAGTTCCCGTGCGTCCGACCCCGGTCTGAATTTCATCCAGAATTAAAAGAATTCCTTTTTCATCGCACCATGCCCTGACTTTTTTAAGGTAATCATCATCAGGCAAATGAACGCCGCTTTCACCCTGTATCGGCTCCATCATAACAGCGCAGGTTTTATCATTAGTCGCCGCCTTTATGGCATCGATGTTATTGTACTCTACATTAACAAAACCGGACGGAATCGGAATATACGGCTCCTGGAACTTAGTCTGTCCGCTGGCGGAGACCATCGCCAGCGTCCTGCCGTGAAAAGAGCCGGTGCCGGTGATGACTTCGTAGGCTCCTTTTAGATGGATGTGCCCGTAGCGGCGCGCCAGCTTGACGGCGCCTTCGGTGGCTTCCGTTCCGCTGTTGCAGATAAATACCTTATCCATGCAGCTGTTTTTAACTAACAGTTCCGCCAGTTTGAGCTGGGGAATGGTGTAATAAACATTGGAAGTATGCATCAAAGTATTCGCCTGTTCGGTAATGGCTTTTACGACAACCGGATGGCAATGACCGAGGCTGTTGACAGCTATACCGGAAACGAAATCGAGATATTCCTTTCCGTTTTCATCCCATACCTTGGCGCCCTGCCCCTTGACCAGAGTGACAGGGATTCGTTTGAAAGTGGGCATATAATATTCATGTTCGAGTTGCTGCCAGTTGCTCATATCTTATCTCCTTAAGGATTGTAAATCGTTGTGCCGGTTCCGCCTTGCTCTATTTCTTTAACCAGCGCGTTTTTGCGGTTGCCGTCGATTATTACGCACCTTGTAAGCGGATTCCCGGTGGCTCTCAGGCAGGCCTTGATTTTTGGTATCATGCCGCCGCTGGCTACACCTGAATCCAGTAACTCCTTTGCTTCCGAAGGATTTAATTTAGACAAATAATTGCCCGAAGCGTCGCGTATGCCGTTTACATCCGTCATGAAAATCAGTTTCTCGGCTTTTATGGAAGCGGCAATCTCTCCGGCTATGGTGTCTCCGTTTATATTGAGCAATAGAGGGTCATTCTCTTCCCGGTCGACAGAGTACAGGCTGACAGGCGAAACAACCGGTATAAAACCGGCTTCCAGAATGGCTGTTAATACTTCATGGTTTACTTTAACCGCACTGCCCACATATCCCAGTTCTTTATTGCGGATTTTACCTTCAATCAAGGCTCCGTCGACGCCGCTGATGCCGACCGCTTTACCGCCGCGCAATATAATAGTGGCTACAATCTCCTTGTTCATCAGTCCGCCGATAACCGCGGTTACCATATCCAGTTCCGCTTTGCCGGTAATCCGTTCTCCGTGGCTGAACTGAGGCGTGATATTCTGTTTTTGCAGCCATTTGTTTACCATATTCGCCCCGCCGTGAATGACCACGATAGGGTAGCCCTGTTTTTGCAGGTAAATAATATCTTCGATAGTGGTATCCCTGGTATCGAACAGGGAACCACCCAGCTTTATGACGATTGTTTTATTGTCCAGTTTATTTTTCAATTAGCGCTCCTTTCCTCAAGAGCTAACATAATATTTTAAGTGGTATAGTCGGCGTTGATGGAAACATATTCGGCAGTCAGGTCGCAGCCCCAGGCGGTAGCCGAAGCCTTACCCAGGTTGAGATTCAGGTCTATCACCACCACTTTTTCAGCCATAGCCTTAGATACGTCATCGTTCCTGTTTTGAACTGCCGTTCCTTTCTCTAGCAAGCTGATGCCGCAGATGGATAAGTCTGTCTTCGCTTCCACCACTTCGGCGCCGCTTCTGCCGGCGGCGGCGATAACACGCCCCCAGTTAGGGTCACAGCCGTGTATGGCTGTTTTTACCAGAGGGGAGGCGGCAATGGTCCTGGCGCATATTTTAGCCGATGCGACGTCCAGCGCGCCTGTAACATTGACCTCGATCAACTTGCCGGCGCCTTCGCCATCGGCAGCCACCGCTTTGGCAAGATAGATGCAAACCTCGTTCAAAGCCTCCTGAAAGGCTTCCGATAACTCTATTTTTTTATCAATACTGTCATTATTTGCCAATCCGTTTGCCATAACGATCATCGTATCGTTGGTGCTGGTATCGGTATCGACGGAAATCATGTTGAAAGAAACATCGGCGGCTTTTTGCAGCGCCCCGGTAAGAAAATTCTTATCGACAGCAGCATCCGTTGTAATAAAGCAGAGCATGGTGCCCATATCGGGGTGTATCATGCCGGAACCCTTGGCGACACCGGCAATAGTGAATTGTCCGCCGTTAACGCTGATTGCCGCTTCCTTGGAAACGGTATCGGTGGTCATTATAGCCCTGGCAAAGTCATGCCCGCCATCTTCTGCCAGCTTGATATCGTCGATACCTGTTTTAATGATATCCATCGGCAGATTTCTACCGATGACGCCGGTGCTGGCAACCAGCGCCGAAGAAAATTTTACTCCCATCTTTTTAGCAGCCAGGTCGGTCATTTCGAGGGCGTCTTTCATACCCTGCACGCCCGAAACGGCATTGGCGCAGCCGCTGTTGGCGATAATAACCCTGATATCATCGGAAGGGAGTCTATTTTGGCAAACGATTACCGGCGCCGCCTTGATTTTATTCCTCGTAAAGACGCCTGCCGCGGTGCAGGGCGTCCCGGAGTAAATTATCCCTAAATCCGGCTTGGTACCTTTTTTCTTGATACCGGCATTAACCGCGCCGGCTTTAAAACCTTTTACCGAGGTAACGGTTCCGTTTTCAATATAGTCGATTTTAGTTTTCATAGAATAAAACTATATCACAATCGTTGTTTATAGGCTAGCGGGATTTATTCCAGTTGAAATAATAGCAAAATTTGGAAACCCCTATGGTTTTGGTCATGCCCTGTCTCGACTTATCGGGATTTAATCGGGGCTGCGTTTTTATTTATATATGCGAGGCGGGGTAATTAAGTGGCATTGTAGGGATTGCTTCGTCCCGATACATCAGGACTCGCAACGACGATTTTTTCTCATGCTGAGTTCGTGGTTGTCGAACGAAGCATCTTGCGTGTGGGGGGGAAGGCTGATGAATTACTTCCCGTACCGTACCAGCACCTGATAAATAGCATCTGTACCCGAATACAGGGCATTAACCGGTATTCTCTCGTCGGCGGCATGTACCGATTTCATAAAGTCGAATCCTTCAGGCAGGTCGATAGGCAGGTAGCCGTAGGTCTGGATACCCAGTTTAGCCAGTTGTTTGGCGTCGGTGGAAGCGCCGATTACAATTGGAATGGGGATGCAATCGCGTTCCTTCTGTGTAAGGATATCGGAAAGTATATCGAACAATTTCAGGTCGATATTGCTTTTTACCGCTTCGTACATGGATATCTTTATATCGCAGTCTTTTCCGGCAATCTGCCTGAGTTCGTCTATCAGGTCGTTGTCGCTGAAACCGGGCAGAATTCTGCCGTCCAGGTAGAGCGTAACCTCACCCGGAACCACGTTAATCCTTTCGCCGCCCTTGACGATGATGGCATTGACGGTGTTATGCAGCAGCGGGTCGAAGAAGTTGGCGGTCTTATCTCTTATAATTTCCAGTATTTCATCGGTCTGCGCCGGGTCGAGAAGCCGGTTAAAGTAATCGCTCGATGGAGATGAAAGATGAGAGGCGATAATCTTAATCATCTTTTCCGTGACGGGAGTGATATGCACCGGCAATCTGTGTTCGTTAAGTGCTACCAGTACTTTACCCATCTTAGACATGGCGCTGTTTCTGACAGGAACCGAGCCGTGCCCGCCGGGGCCGTGAAAGGTCATCTCGACAGAGCAGTTCTGCTTTTCGGCAACCTGCACCAGGTAAAACTTCTCGCCGTCGATGTACATAGTATAGCCGCCGAATTCACTGACGGCGTATTTAACATCCTTGAAGATTTCCGGGTGTTCCTCGACCATAAATTTGGCGCCGTAATTGCCGCCTGTTTCCTCATCTGACATGGCACAGAAAATGATATCTCCGGCAGGATGCAGGTTTTCCGCTTTGGCTCTTAAAAGGCAGGAAATCATCATAGCCAGCCCGCACTTCATATCCAGAGTGCCGCGTCCCCAGACGTATCCATCGGCAATCGTGCCTTCGAACGGCGGATAAGTCCATTTCTGGTTGGCAGTCGTTACCACATCGGCATGTCCGTATAAAAGCAGCGGAGGGGCTTCTCCTTTTCCTTTAAGCCTTGTTACCAGGTTGGGGCGTGCGGGATCTTTGGCTATAATAGTAGTTTCGAATCCGGCAGCGGTCAAAAGGCTGTCGATGTATTCCACTAGCGGAGATTCGTTTCCGGGGGGATTGGTGGTATCGAAACGTATCAGGTTTTGCAGCAATTCTTCGGGGCGTTTGTAGATTGAGGTATCGATTGAAGGCATAGCAACTCCTTTTTGATTTACTGAAAACCGTTTCGGTTATTATACCACGACAGGGGATTGAGACAAGGAAAGTATTGCTGATTATATCTCCCCACTCAAGACGCTTTGTCCAGATAAATCAGGATTAAACCTTGCCAAATAGAAACCGTAGGGACGGGCATTGCCCGTCCGCCATGTTCGGATAAGAGCGGGCGACCATTAGTCGCCACTACGAGAAAAATAGCCTGCTGCAACTTATTGCTTATAAATTCGTTATCATAATAGAGAGCAAGTCATTTTTGTGTAAAAAAATAGGATTATAGCGAATATACTTTAACAGCTTTAATCGTTACATTTAAAACAGTGTTCCATTCAGATTGGAGATTACATGCATAAAAAACAGGCAGATATATAGTAATTTAGTACTATTTTCATAAAAATTAGTTAAAAACTGGGTTGTTATTATATAAATATTCATAATTTGTTCATTATTGTGTGGTATAATGTTTTGTATATAATAAAGTCGTATACGATAAAAATAGACGATGGTCTGTTGTTGGAATTATGTTTTATATAGAATTGCAAAAATTATACGGAGTATGGCAGGTGGATCTTACAATGTCCTGCCCTTCTGGCACGGGGATTGGGCAGGGATATCGGAAAAAAATTATAAAAAATAAGGAGATAAGTTTATGTTAATAAAAAAGCAAATGAACCCTCTCATACAAATATTGATGGGATTGATAATACTGGTTTCTTGCATATTTATACCTGTTGCTCATGTTGATGCATGGACATCCATGGGGGCACAATGGTATGTTGAAGAAGTGCAACCCTTGTATTGGCGGGTTAATACTGGTATGGATCTTTACGATTATGCAGCCTTCACATATGGCGCATGGTATTGGAATGTGGCCGATACGCCAGTGGAGTTTTACTATGATTTGGATGACTGGTTAATATGGTGTGATACATTCAATGACTCCCAAATACCTTTTTACGGTCTTGCCACATGTGTATATGCGAATGGGCATTTTGAATCAGTAACCTTAGCGTTAAATAAGTATTATACTGATAACTTCCCGACTAATAAAAAACGTGCTGTCGCTGGCCATGAGTTCGGACATGGAATTGGTTTAGGCCATGAGACTGGTTTGGTATTAATGAATCCTAACATAGATTATACATATCTATATGGCATTTATACGCCACAACAAGATGATATCGATGGTGCAAATGCACTGTATGAAGATTAGAAACAGGAATATATATTCCTGTAAAGGAGATAAGTTATGAAAATATTTATATCGGTTATAGTAATATCATGCGTTATGCTTCTAGCTCTCTTTGCCGGAGCATGCAATAATGAGCCAAATCAACCCACAGGCACGAAGAGTTCGACTACAACCAGTCAATCTATCTTAACAATAGAAGGAAGCGTAGCCGGTTATTATGCAAACATGGCGGAATTAAGCCGCGAAGCCGACCTTATTGCTTATGGCGAGATAGATGTCGTAATTGAAGTACAGGAATATCTTATGGCACAGACTGATAGGGGGGATATACTATACTACACTACCGATTTCAATTTCAGTATAAGTCAGGTCTTGAAGGGAGATGAAATAGAAGAAGCAATAATACACCAACTGGGGGCTTCCGGGAAAATGGTAGTCACCGAAGACCCTTTATTCGAACAGGGAGAAAAATATGTCCTTTTCCTTCATAAAACCGAATCCGGTGTTTATTATGTGTTGGGAGCGTATCAAGGCAGGTTTAAGGTGGTTGATGGCATGGTATTCTCCATGGACAATGTTATCGATGATAAAATCTTTATAAGCCCGGAGATGAATTATAACGGCGTAGATTTAGATGATTTTATCGGAGATATTTACAAGGCACTTAAATGAAAAAAAACCATTAATCATATTTAGTATCGTTTTAGCAATTGTGTTAACTTTATCCGGTTGTACCAAGACTGAATATGTAACGGTTACAGACACGACAACTCTGCCAGCGGTGACGGTAACCCAAACAGCTACTACGACAATAACCACGACGTTTGAACGCAGTTATTCATATAAACTAATTGATGCGCTACTTCTATATATAATCGATGTAGTACAATCGAGAGGATTGCTTGATAAGGTTGCAGGGATAGGAAATGCCGGTGACCATATTTCCTTATTATTTGATAGGCAAATTAATGATGAAGTCGTAGCTTTAGCCCAGGAAGCAATAGATGCAATAGCACCCGGATTTCCTTTAAAAATTACTGTGGGGACCATAGTTACTAAAATAGTCTAGCCTTACAAATTGTTTTTATATCGTATTACTTCAAAATACCCCCTTCCCGATTCGGGAGGGGGGTATGATTATTACCAATCGTTACAATTGTCTGGCAAATTTTATCGCAAGTTCAATCCTAGTCCGTAAAGACGTAGCTGCCTTTCTTTAAATAGGAGTAGAAGGTGAGAATGGTCGAAACCAGTGCCATATACATCAGGATTGCCAGTAAAATATCCGGGCCAATGTTTAAAATAGCCAGAATCAGGGGCACCAGCCAGAACCAGTAATTCAGTTTGGCGATTTTGGTGGGGGTGGGAAATTCGAAATCCTTCTTGCGCCTTTTAATAAGGTAGGTAACAATACCGGCAAGGGCGGTAACACCGCCGAGGAGAGCCGGAACGGCGTAAAGATACGGATTCCAAAATACCAATCCCTCGGTACGGTCGAAACATCCGGCGGCAATCGCCAGGACGAGAGTAGGCATGAACAGGAACTGGTCGGCAATCATATCATAGAGGGAACCGAAGCGGCTTTCCTGATTCAACCTTCGGGCTAATTTCCCGTCGAGATAGTCGGTTAAAGCAGCAAATATCAGAATAATCCCGGCAGCCATAATTTGCTGTGTGCTGCCGAGAGCTAAAAGTATGACTATGATGACTGTGAGAAAGATACGTATTGTAGTGATGACATTGGGAACATTAAGTTTTACCGTTATATTGGTTTCAGCAGCTATGCTCAATTGCTTTCCCCTTTCTGTAAAAAACGTACGCCGATGCGGTTGTCATCGTAACATATATTGAAATCAAACGTCAAAAGAACGGCTGTTTAAATCCCATAGAGCCTATTATCTCTCCTGACTTCCCCACGTAGGATGTTAAGTTCCGGCTTGCCGGAACGAAATCCCGATTTATCGTCCCGACATATCGGGATTCACAAACTCCAGCATGACATAATACTGCCATTGCGAGGAAGGAGTGTAGCGACTGACGCGGCAATCTCTACCATTGGATATTTATAGTCTATAACTAATTTAAATTAGCAACCTTGAGATTGCTTCGTCGCCCCGACGGAAATATGGTCGGGGCTTCTCGCAAAGACATTTTACTTCTTACCCATCTATTGCCTGTCTTGTCTCCCTGATGAACTTGCCAACCGAAGCAAAATCGTCCTCTTTTTCCATCAGCTTGATGATTTGGCTGCCGATAATCACCCCGTCCGCTATTTGTGAAACCTGTTTTGCCTGTTCGGGTGTCGAGATGCCGAAGCCGACGCACAGCGGTTTATCGGTGGCTCTTCTGACATCGGCGATAAAATTATCGATATCGAGTTTCATATCATCCCTCGCACCGGTTACTCCGGTCAGCGATACCATGTAGATAAACCCGCGCGATTTTTCAGCCACCAGTTTTATACGTTCTTTAGTGCTGGCCGGTGATAACAGATAAATCAGTTCGAGTCCTGTTTTTTCGGTAATATTCTCCAGTTCTCCGCCTTCATCCGGCGTCAGGTCGGGGACAATCAACCCGTCGATTCCGCTGGCTACGCTATCCTTGCAGAACTTTTCCAGTCCGTAGTGATAAACCGGATTGTAATAAGTCATAAATATCAAGGGAATATCCGTCTTTTTTCTCAACTCCTTAACAAGATCAAGACATATTTTTGTGTTAACGCCGTTTTGCAGAGCGCAGTGGCTGGCATGCTGGATAGTGGCGCCGTCCGCCATCGGGTCGGAGAAGGGGATGCCCAGCTCTATAATATCGCAGCCGTTTTCAGCCAGCAGCGGCACAATTTTCAATGTTGATTCGATACCCGGATAGCCGACGGTCACATAGGCTATGAGAGCTTTATGTCCCTTTTTATTGAATACAGCATCTATGCGGTTCATCTTGTTCCTCCCAGTGCGTTAATGATGATATCAATGTCCTTGTCGCCTCTGCCGGAAAGGTTGATAACCACTATCTTGTCTTTATCCAGTGTCTTTGCCAGTTCGGCAGCGTAATATACGGCGTGTGCTGATTCCAGCGCCGGCATAATGCCTTCGGTGCGGCACAGGAGTTGGAAACCTTCCAGCGTCTGTTTATCGTCTACAGCCACGTATTCGGCGCGCCCCGTATCGTGCAAAAAGCTGTGCTCCGGTCCGACTCCCGGGTAATCCAGTCCTGCCGATATGCTGTGTGTTTCCATGATCTGCCCATTCTCATCTTGCAGCAAATATGACCGCGCTCCGTGAAGCATCCCGACTTTTCCCGCACAAATGGTAGCGGCGTGCTTTCCCGTCTCGATACCGCATCCGGCTGCCTCGCAGCCGATGAGTTTTACATCTTTATCTTTTAAAAACGGGTAGAACATGCCGATGGAGTTGCTGCCGCCGCCGACACAGGCGACGATATAATCGGGCAGCCTTTTATATTCATTCAACATCTGCTCTCTGGTCTCTTTACCGATGACCGACTGGAAATCCCTGACCATTTGCGGGTAGGGTTTGGGGCCGACCACCGAACCGAAGAGGAAATAGGTATCGCGCGAGTTGGTGACCCAGTCTCTGATGGCTTCGTTGATGGCGTCTTTGAGCGTGCGGCTGCCGGAACAAACGGGAACTACCTCAGCGCCCATCTGTTTCATGCGGAAGACATTTAGCGCCTGTCTCCTGACATCCTCTTCACCCATATAGATGACGCACTTGATTGCCAGCATGGCGCAGACTGCCGCAGTGGCAACCCCGTGCTGGCCGGCTCCCGTTTCGGCGATAATGCGTTGTTTCCCCATCTTCTTAGCCAAAAGTCCCTGTCCGAGGGCGTTGTTAACCTTGTGTGCTCCGGTATGCAGCAGGTCCTCCCTTTTTAACAGGATTTTGGCTCCACCGCAGTGCTTTGTCAGGCTTTCGGCATAATATAGAGGCGTCGGCCTTCCGGAATATACCCTTGACAGCATTTCCAATTTAGTCCAGAAATCACTGTCTTTTTGTAATTTTTCATAGGTGTCTTCGAGTTCATCCAGTACGGGTATCAGTGTTTCGGGGACGAAGCGTCCGCCGTATTCTCCGAAATAGCCGTTTTTATCAGGTTTCATGGTATTCCTCCTTGTTGATTCTAATTATTATTTTCCCTCATCCGTCATCCCGATACATCGGGTTGACACCTTCCCCCGGGGGAAGGCTTGTTAACTTTTACATGTCCTTATTGTCATGCTGAATTCGTGTCCTTCGTCAGACTCAGGATGCGCGGATATTATTAGAGTCCCGATGAATCGGGATTTCGTTCCGAATTACGGAACTCAACATCCGGGGCGGATTCGTAAATAAATGTAATACTCTGACAGTTATAAAGTTAGATATGAGCATAATTGTGATAAATCCCCCTTAGTCCCCCTTTTTCCAAGTGGGAGAACAGGTTTAGTTTTAATAGTAAAGATATACATTGAATAATCGAAAGGCACTTTTTTATAAGTAAAATAGAAGACCTGACAAAGTAGTCACTTCTCCCTTTAGCAAAGGGAGATTGAGAGGGATTTTTATCTATAAATTTTCTTTTCATTATTACTTCCCATCAGAAATGCTTCATTCGTCCTTTACGAATTCAGCATGACAGTTGCTAAATTATCTGTAAATATATGCTATCTCCTCCATCAGCTTGGCAAACTGCTCGGGAAAGAGCGATTGCATACCGTCGGAAAGGGCGTGCAACGGGTCGTGGTGAACCTCGATTAACAAACCGTCGGCACCGACTGCGATGGCTGCCCTGGAAAGTGGGATGACATAATCCCTTTTTCCGGCGGCGTGGCTGGGGTCTACCACCACCGGCAGGTGGCTGGCTTCCTTAATCGAAGGAATGGCGCTGATATCGAGCGTATTGCGCATGTTGTCTGAAAAGGTACGGATTCCTCGCTCGCACAGTATTACACGGTGGTTGCCGCCTGCCATAATATATTCGGCAGACATTAAAAGTTCATCGATAGTGGCTGCCATTCCCCTTTTTAAGAGTACCGGCTTCTTCGCTTCTCCCGCCCGTCTTAAAAGCGAATAGTTCTGCATATTGCGCGCGCCGATTTGTATGATATCAGCATACTTTTCCACGTCATCCAGATTCATATGGTCGGTGGCTTCGGTTATCGTCAGCAGCCCGGTCTCATCATGTACTTTCTTGAGAATTTTAAGACCGTCGCTTCCCATCCCCTGAAAGCTGTAGGGGGATGTCCTCGGCTTGAATGCCCCTCCCCTAAAGACGGTCGCCCCGTATTTTTTTACTATTTCAGCGGTGGTGATTGCCTGTTTTTCATTCTCGATGGCGCAGGGGCCTGCCATAATCACAGGTTTATTGCTGCCGCCGATTTTAACTCCCTCAATTGTGATAACGGTATCCTGCGGATGCGTTTCGCGGCTGACCAGCTTGTACGGCTTGGTTACCGGAATCAATTCCTTTACTCCGTCAAGCGGCAGCAGGCGCGATTCCTCGACTGCTCCCTTGTTGCCGAGAATGCATATGGCGGTGCGAATTGCGCCGGGCATGGGAACTCCGCGGTAGCCCATATTTTTTATTTCTTCGATAACCCTTTGCACCTGTTCTTCGGTGGCGTCGTTTTTCATTATTACCAGCATCGTTTTACTCCTGTATTAATCCTTTTGTTGTTTGAAATCTCCCTCACTCCCTCTTTGCCAAAGAGGGAAATGACTATGTTGTTTTGTTCTTCTTTTTAGACGAATAGCAATAATATTACGAATAATTATTTTATTAGCTGTATTTAAAGAGAGAGGTATTCTCCCACTTTCAAAAAGGGGGATCAAGGGGGATTTTGGTGCAATACCTATTTTCTTCAATCTCTTATCTTTCTTATTAATAATCATTGCCCCTGCATCCTTCTTACCGTATCTATGAAAGACCTTATTTTCTTCATATCTTTTATGCCATCTGTTTCTACACCTGTGGAAACATCGACACCCCACGGGCGGGCGGTTTTTATAAGCTGACCGACATTATCCGGCGAAACCCCTCCGGCAACAACAACCGCATAGACTGCGGCGATTTCGGCGGCAAGATTCCAGTCGAAAACCTTTCCCGTGCCACCGAAGTTATCACCTGTCTTTGTATCAAGCAGGAAAACAGGTTTATATTTCAGAGGAGATTTATAACCGGTTTCTATCTCTCTGATAACCTGTCCTGAATTGCATCCGTCTGATACATGAATTACTTTAATAATCGGAAATTCGATATCTTGACAGTAATCCCAGTCTTCATTTCCGCTAAGCTGCACATAATCGAGATGGCAATAACGTGCGGTCTCGTTTACTTCGCAGGCGGGCAGATTTACAAAGACCCCGGCGACCAGCGGTCTTTTATCAATGCTGCGGATTACTGCCGTAATCTGCAGTGCCTTTTCCTTATCTACCCGGCGTTTGCTTTCGGCAAAGACAAGCCCGATAAAATCAGCGCCGGCGATGGCTGCCGCAACAGCATGCTCGGCTTGTGTAATCCCGCATATCTTCACTTTCGTCATCGCAGTTGCCTCATCTTTGCAGCTATATCAGTACTGGAAACCAGAGCTTCGCCGACCAGGAAATTGGTTACGCCGCAGGATTGCAGATCATAAATATCTTCCTTACTGCCGATACCGCTTTCGCTGACGACGATTTTATCTTCCGGTATCAGCTTTTTAAGTCTTTTTGTAATGTTGATATCCGTTTTAAATGTACGCAGGTCGCGGTTATTGATACCGATGATTCGGGCATCGCTGGACAGAACGGTCTCAAGCTCTTTTTCATCGTGTACTTCTACCAGACAATCCATTCCCAGATCATGGCTCAAATCGAGCAGGTATTTCATATTCGCCGGTGATAGTATTGCCGCTATCAACAAAAGGCAATCGGCGCCGTAAGCGCGTGACTGGAAAACCTGGTATGCGTCGAAAATGAAATCCTTTCTCAGCAGGGGAGGGCTATCCTCACCTAATGCCTCTTTAATCTCTTTAAGATAATCGAGGCTGCCTTGAAAATATTTGGGTTCCGTCAACACGGAAATAGCTGCCGCTCCGCTTTCGGCATAAATTTTCGCTATTTTTACCGGATGGAAATTATGACAGATAACCCCCTTGGACGGCGATGCCTTTTTTACCTCTGTTATCAGTTTTATACTGTCACCGGAAAGCGCCTGAGACAATGATTTTGTACGGGGCTGGGCAAACGCTATTTCGTTCAGTTTATTCAAAGGTAAACTGCGTCTGGTATATTCCAGCGCCTTTTTTGTATTTTCGACTATTTCTTCAAGAATCATCTTATTCCTCTTGTATTTATTCCCACTGCAATTGTCATTGTGAGGAGCACCAATTAATCTGTTCATGGTGAGCCTGTCGAACCACGAACGGCTGTTTTATACCCCTCCCCGGATGCTTCATTCGTCCTTCACGAATTCAGCATGACAATACACTACCAGTCGTTGCGAGGAGCACAAATTTTATTTGGGCGACGCGGCAATCTCTTTGTTTCAACTTAATAAATACAATAGCAATATTTTATATAGCGGTAGAGATTGCTTCGTCCCGACCAGTCGGGATCTCGCAATGACATTCTTAATTAGCAACTATTACTCACCTTAATCATCTGCTCCAGCTTCTTTCTAGCAGAACCGTTATCGATGATCTCCGCTGCCAGCCTGACTCCTTCCGCCAGTCCGGATGCTTTATTTCCGGCAACCAGGGCGGCGGCGGCGTTTAAAAGCACCACATCGCGCTGGGGCACTTTATCGCCGTTCAATATTTGCCTGAGCAGGTTTGCATTTTCCTGAGCATTCCCGCCTTTAAGGCTGCTCGCGCCGTTTTTTCGCAGTCCCAAATCCTCTGGTTTTACATAATAGCAATTGATTTCGCCCTTATTTACTTCACAGATATGGGTCTGTCCTGTAATCGTGAATTCATCTATACCGTCTTCACCGTGTATAACCAGCGCATGTTCACAGCCCAATCCGTTTAGTACTATTGCCAGCTTTTCCACCAGCCCGTCGCTGGGAACGCCCAGAACCTGGTATTTTGCCCCGGCCGGATTGGTGAGCGGGCCGAGTATGTTGAAGACGGTGCGGATGCCGATTTCGCGGCGCGTGGCTGCCGCGTATTTCATAGCTGGGTGAAATGCGGGCGCGAACATAAAGCCGATACCGGCCTCTTCGATACATTGCCTGACCTGCCCGGCGTTCAATTCGATTTTTACTCCCAGGGCTTCCAGCACGTCGGCGCTGCCGCAGCAGCTGGACATGGCGCGGTTGCCGTGCTTGGCAACGTTAATACCGGCTCCGGCGGCAATAAAAGCGGCGGTAGTCGAGATATTGAATGTTCCGGCGCAGTCGCCTCCGGTGCCGCAGGTATCCAGCGAGGGTTCTTCAAAAGCTACCGGAATGGCTTTGGCTCTCATCGTTTTAGCCAGCCCGATGATTTCGTCTGCCGTTTCGCCTTTCATCCTGAGTGCGGTAATGAAAGAAGCCAGTTGAGAGGGAGTAGCTTCGCCGCTCATGATTTCTTCCATAACGGCGGATGCCTCATCGCTCGTCAAAGACTCTTTTTCAACCAGTTTTTTAATCGCTTCCTTAATCATTTTTATACCTTCACTTTGCTGTTATTTAGAAAGTTTTCCAGCAGTTTCATGCCCTTTTCAGTCATAAAGGATTCGGGGTGGAACTGTATGCCTTCGACATCGAATTGCCTGTGTTTCAAACCCATGATCGTTCCGTCTTCCGTCCATGCCGTTACTTCGAGGCAATCCGGAAGCCCTTCCTTATACACCATCAACGAGTGATAGCGGATAGCTGAGAAGGGGTTGGGCATCCCTTCGAATACGCCTTTGTCCGTATGGTGAATCAACGAGGATTTGCCGTGCATGACGCTTTTGGCAAGGTCTACTTTTCCGCCGAATACGTGGCCGATGCACTGGTGCCCGAGGCAGACTCCCAGTATCGGCAGCTTGCCGCCAAAATGCCTGATAACGTCGTTGGAAATGCCTGCCTGCAAGGGAGTAGCCGGTCCCGGCGATATCACAATCCTTTCCGGATTGAGCTTTTCGATTTCTCCGATGGTTATCTTATCGTTTCTAACTACCATAATCTCCTCTTTCAGTTCGCTTAAATACTGCGAGAGGTTATAGGTAAAGCTGTCGTAGTTATCGATGAGTAATAACATATTTCCTCCTTAAATCCCCGAACTGTTTTCAGCCTGGGTTACCGCCTTGAGCAGGGCGCGCGCTTTATTCATGGTTTCCTCGTATTCCTTTTCGGGCACGCTGTCATAGACGATGCCGCATCCCGATTGCACATAGGCGACATTATCCTTATAAACGATGGTCCTGATGGTAATCGCCATATCCATATTGCCGTTGAACGAGAAATAACCGGCGGCTCCTGCATACGGCCCTCTCTTTTCCGGTTCCAGTTCCGCGATGATTTCCATGGCGCGGATCTTGGGCGCGCCGGATACCGTTCCGGCCGGGAAGCAGGCTCTCAGTGCATCGAAAGAGTTCGTCTCTTTGCTTAACTTTCCCTGCACGTGGGTAACCAGGTGCATTACATGGGAATAGCGTTCCACCGTCATCAGTTCGCTGACCTTGACCGTTCCCGGACAGCTGACCCTACCGATATCGTTGCGTCCGAGGTCAACCAGCATGATGTGCTCGGCGCATTCCTTTTCGTCTTTTTTGAGTTCATCTTCCAGTGCGCTGTCTTCGGCAGGGGTTTTGCCCCTCGGTCTGGTTCCTGCCAACGGGCGGGTCATCACGTTGCCGTCTTCGGCCCTTACCAGTATTTCGGGGGAAGCCCCGATGATTTGGAAATCCTTGAAATCGAAGAAGAACATATAGGGCGACGGATTGATGGTGCGCAGGGAACGGTATAAAGCAAACGGCGAGGCGTCCGTCGGCTGAGAGAAACGCTGGGAGAGCACCACCTGTATGGCGTCTCCGGCGGTGACATACTCTTTTATCTTGAGAACGCTTCTTTCGAATTCTTCTTTGGTATAATTGGAAGTCATACCCGTGACGGGATTTGCGGATTGGCTTTTTACCTCTTTCCGGTTAGACGGGTTAAGCGGCTGTTCCAGTCTTTTTGCCAGTTCCTCGATGCGTTCGACGGCTTTTCCATAGGCGGTTTCGACATCGTCTTCATCCAGTCGGGCATAGCTCATAATTTTTATGTGGTGGGTGGCATGGTCGAATACCAGCAGGGTATCCGCCAGCATAAAAAACGATTCGGGAACATTGAGGTTGTCGGTCGCAGGGGAGGGCAGTTTTTCAAAGCGGCAGACAGCTTCATAGGAAAGGTAGCCGACCGCTCCGCCGCAGAACCTGGGCAGTCCGTCTATATTCACAATCTTGTACTGCTCCATCTCTTTCGAGATAACGGAAAGCGGGTCGATATTGTCTTTTCCGTATGTGGATACCGTCTTGTAAGGCTCAGTGCCGATGAAGCTGTAGCGGGCGACGCGTTCGCCGCCCTCGACGCTTTCCAGTAAAAATGAATAGCCGCCGCGGTTGATTTTGAGAAAGGCGGAGACGGGCGTCTCCAAATCGGCGACCAGTTCACGGTACACAGGAACCATATTACCCTGTGCTTTTAACTCTTTAACTTCTTCCAGTGTCGGGTGGTACATATAAAAACCTCCGAAAATAAAAAACCCCTCGCCATAGGGGCGAGAGGTCTATCTTCGCGGTACCACCCTAATTAACTGCAATAATGCAATTATCTCTGTCAGGTACGGCTTGTTCAGCGATACCCTGAGCTTCGTTAACGGTGCTCTCTCCGTCAGTACCTACTTGCTTTCGCTTTCGGGTGCAGCTCCCGAGTCCATTCAACCCCCGCGCCAGCGCCGACTCACACCTTCCTCGGCTCTCTGAGCTTCGCTTCGAGTTTACTTGTCTCGTTCTCAGCCTTTGATTTTATTATATTATTTTTTGATTATATGAAATATATAAGGGGGTTGTCAAGGGTGGGATGGTAAAATTAAAATAATATATCTATTCAGTAGACAATATTCTATGTCCTTTATATATTGGAGTTGAAATTAAGTGATATAATATTTTTGATTATAGCTATATATAATATTCACTTTTATTATGGGAAATAAGATTAAATGCCGCGTAGAACAAACCCATTTCAAAAATTAAGCGCCTCGATAATGGCTGTATTCTATGAGCCAGAATATGAGGTAGTTGAATCCGTCTTGGAGAAAAGCCAAAAAACTGGTGTTATTAGAGAACTTGACATTAAAATAACCAACAGGGAAAATCCTCAAAATAGAATATTAGTTGAGTGTCGTTCACATAAAAGAACACAAGATGTTCAATGGATAGACCAACTTGATGGAAAAGCAAGAAGCCTTGGCTATTCTAAAATAATAGCTATTTCGAGTTCTGGCTTTACTAAAACAGCTCTATCCGAAGCGTTAGACCGCGGAATTGAAGCTCTTCACCTTAAAGAGGCTGAAGAGGTAAATTGGCAAAAATGGCGGTTTGGATTAAAGACATTTGGTGTACAAATTAAATTTGATCCCGTAGTAAGAAAAATATCCTTGGGAGTGCCCCAAGAGTATATTGAAAAAGTTCCCAGCCCCTTTGATTTATCTAAGGAACCTCTGAATAAGCTATTGATGCTGGATATTTGAAAGAGCATAGCCC